>DATGEP010000062.1:0-88768 GCA_035310125.1 Ktedonobacterales bacterium | reverse complement strand
GGCGGCGTTCTTCGGGCTGGCGATGAACCTGAACTATTTGCTGGCGGGCACGGTCTCGACCAATCCCATCCTGGGGGTGCTGGCGCTCTTCCTGATCCTGGCGTGGCGCGTCGCCGGCTACTACGGGGTGGACCGCTACCTGTTGCCGCTGCTGGGCACTCCCTGGACTGGCTCGCTGGCGAAGATCAACCCGGAGAAAGGCGTACAACCGCCCGCACCGAAGAAGGAGCCAGTGTACAACTAGGTATTCACAGCTCCACCATCCTCAATCATTCTGGAACACATACAGTGACCGCCCGGCGCGAAGTCGAGCGGTCACTCGTAGGCGAGGGAAGCTGGAGCGTCGTCCGAATCTGGGCATAGAGTAGACTTCGTGCGCACCACCCGTTGCCTGCCTCGGCGTCACAATGCCGTCACGGTTTCGCTGTGAGGACGCAAAATGCGACTTCCGTCACAGTGGGGCGCAACCAGCGGAAATTACGCTTAGAGTGCTTGCCCAGCTACCACATTAGTGGCGCGGCATTGGCGCGATTTACCAATGGGCGCACGTCTGCGATGCATAGCGCCTGTCATTTTCGAGGAGATCATTTCACAATGTCTAAGGTGCTAGAGGAGCATGCCAGCGTCCCCGCGACGCCGGCAACCGCAAGTGAGACGACACGTCTCACACCCGAAACGTTCCCACCCGCGAAACGCAGGCCCAACATTTACTGGCAGCCCAAGTCCGGCGACGTCCCCGCGCTTTCCGTACTCGTAGGCTTGGTAGGTATCGCGCTCATTATCCTGACGCTCGTGATCGCCCTCGTCGGGCGCGGTGCTGCCTCGACAGGGGGCGGCACGATGGTGATGCCGTCATCGAGCAACGCGCAAACGTACCCAGTGAATCCCAGCAAGGTGCCGGCTCACCAGACGTATGATGCGACCGCGCCGGCTACGCCCAGCGGTGATACTGTCAATGTCAAGCTCACCGTCAAGGAAGTTACCATCGCCATCGCACCAAACGTCGCCTACCATGCCTGGACATTTAATGGCACCGTGCCCGGCCCCGTGATTCGGGTGCGACAGGGCCAGACGATCAACTTCACGCTGGAGAACCAGGGAAGCATGGCGCACTCGATTGACTTCCATGCTGCGCAGACGCCCTGGAGCGTGAACTATCAGCCTGTGCTCGCGGGCAAGAGTTTCTCATTTACGTGGAAGGCGAATTATCCTGGCGTCTTCCTATATCATTGCGGCACGCCGCCGGTGATGTTCCACATGGCGAACGGCATGTACGGAGCGATCATCGTAGATCCGGCAAATGGCTGGGCGCCCGCGCAGGAGTATGTCCTGGTGCAGAGTGAGTTCTATACCAGGCAGGCATCAGATGGCACGTACTCCATTGACTCCACGAAGCTGATGGCAGGGCAGCCGGACTATGTGACCTTCAACGGATTTGCCAACCAGTATGTAAAAGCGCCGTTGACGGCCAAGCCCGGTCAGAAGATCCGCCTTTTCATCGTGAATGCTGGCCCATCACGCTTCTCGGCCTTCCATGTAATCGGCGCACTTTTTAGCGACGTGTACCTGGACGGCAATCCCGCCAACCATACCGTTGGCGATCAGACCCTGACGATCCCACCCGGTGGCGCCGCGGTAGTCGAGCTGACCATCCCCGACGCGGGCAAGTATCCATTCGTGACCCACTCGTTCATGGACGCTAGCATCGGCGCTACCGGAGTGATCTCCGTCGCGCCGTAGCGCGAGGCGCTGGCGCTCTGTTACAGTCGCGGGCCATCCTGGTCGTCACGATCTGGATGGTCCGTTATTCACTCAGAGGATCATCCCATGCTCGACGTACCGGCTGGACAGGTTGCGACCGATATGTTCAGTATCGAGACGCTTGAAGGCTACGGCATGCGGAGTCGAGCGCGGTGCGCCGTCGCGCGGCCACGGTCCGTCGAGGATGTGGCGGCTGTGTTCGCGCGCGCGCGCAATGAGGGCGGACGTGTGGGACTGCGCGGCGCGGGATGCAGCTACGGTGACGCCGCCCTCAACGATGACCAAATCGTGCTTGATACTGCTCAGATGAACCGCGTGCTGGCCTGGGATCCCGTCCGGGGAGAGATTACCGTTGAGCCCGGCGTCACGATCGCGCAGCTCTGGACGCATACGCTTGCCGATGGGTGGTGGCCCGCCGTCGTGCCCGGTACGATGGCAGTCACGATTGGCGGGGCCGCGGCAGCCAATATTCATGGTAAGAACAACTGGCGCGATGGTAGCTTTGGCGATTATATTCTTGCTTTTGATCTTATGCTCCCCTCAGGCGAGATTGTTACCTGCTCCCGAACGCAGAATGCGGATCTATTCTTCGCCGCTATTGGCGGTTTTGGCTTGCTGGGATGCTTTGTCTCGCTCACACTGCGGCTGCGGCGCGTGTATTCTGGCGTCGTTCATGTGCGCCAGACGGCACACAATTCGTTGACCGAGCTACTGGACGCGATAGAGCTTGTGGCGAGCGCCACCTCTGACCCGAGCAGTGGTGCGACGCATCTCGTTGGCTGGCTCGATACGGCGGCGCGGGGCCAACAACTGGGCCGCGGACTGCTCAAGGTGATGCGCGAGCTGGCTCCCGGCGAGGATCCGCACCCTGAGCGGACGCTCGATCCCGTGCTACAGCGGCCGTCCAGTCGTATCGCTGGTATCGTTCCGGTCGCCTGGGTGCCGGTGTTGGCGCGACCTCTTGCCACCCCTGGGGGTATACGGCTTGCGAACCGCGCGCAATGGTGGCGCGGCCACCTGCCAGGAGCGGACCGCCCGCATGACGAGCGGTATGTTCCCGCCAACTTCATGCTGAACTTCATCCCCAACTTCAAGCGTATTTACCTGCCGGGTGGCCTCATTCAGCAGCAGTCCTTCGTACCCCTGGCCGCGGCGCCCGACATTTTCCGCGAGATCCTGGAGCGGTCACAGCGAGCGGGAATGGAGCCCTCGCTGGCAGTGTTGAAAAAACACCGCACCAGCGCCTTTCTCTTGAATTATCTGCCGGATGGCTACTCACTGGCGCTGGACTTTGCCGTGCCTCGGGGTCGCGAAAACGGAGTCATGACGCTGATGCGGGAGTTGAACGCGCTCGTTGCGCATGCCGGGGGATCCTTTTTTCTCGCCAAAGACAATACCCTCACGCCCGAAGACTTCATCCAGTCGATGCCCGCCGAGGCGCTACGCAGATTCCGGGATCTCAAGACACGCTGCGACCCTGGCGAGATGCTACAGACGGACCTGTATCGGCGGGTGGTGCGGCAGGCATTGGCGCAGGCTGGCGCCTGATTCAGCAGCACGCAAGCACTGGCGGCAAGGAAAGCCCGTTATCGCGAACATGTGATGCGCATTGTTATCTCACTGTGCCGGAAGCCCGTCTATTTGTGACGCCGCCGTTATCGTGGACTGCTTAAATTCTTGATGGAGCGAGAAGATACCCCACCGGGGTTGGGTGGTCTCGATGAGTATGGCGAGGTGATCCATGGTGACGGCAACCAACCTTGAGATAGCGGCGCGCGGCGCGCTCGTCGCGCGGCTGAAGTCTATCGAGGGTCAGGCCCGTGGCATCCAGCGCATGCTGGAGGACGGTCGCGATTGCCGGGAAATCCTTGACCAGCTCGGCGCTATGCGGGCTGCCTCGCACGCAGTCAGTATGCAGGCAATCGAGGCCTTCGCGCTTCACTGTCTACGCGAGTCACCGGGTGCGCCGGATCAGGTGATGGCCGAATTTCTGGGCGTCATCTCGAAACTGACGCGCTAGCGCTGTAAGCCGTCCGCGCTCGTCCCTCAGGGGTGGGTACGGCGGACACGACAAAGGAGGCTGCCATGGCCACCACTTCTGTGGACCGAGAGCATGTGACGCTCACGGTTGATATGGAACAGCTTATTCGGGAGCGAGTTGACGAAATCGCCGGCGAGCGTATCAACCAGCTCGTTGCCGAGCGTGTAGCCGATGCGATGAAGAAAGATCCATCCAAGAACACAGTAGCGATCATTGCATCCAAAGGGACGCTCGACATGGCGTACCCACCGCTCATTCTCGCGACAGCCGCTGCCGCGATGGGCGAGGACGTCGAGGTGTTCTTCACGTTCTACGGGCTTGAGATCATCAAGAAGGGCGGAGCGCAGCATCTCAAGGTCGCGCCCATCGCCAATCCCGCGATGCCGGTCCCCATGCCTAACATCCTGGGAATGCTACCGGGGATGACGCCAATGGCGACCTGGATGATGAAGACCCAGTTCTTCGGCAAGCACAACGTCGCTACCATTGAAGAGCTGTTGGATCAGTGCAAATTGCTCGGAGTGAAGCTCATCGCCTGTCAGATGACGATGGACGTGATGGGGATCAAGCGCGAAGACCTGCTCGACGAGGTCGAGGTGGGCGGCGCGGCCACGTTCCTCAACTTCGCCGGTGAGGCGCATACCACGCTCTTCATCTAACGCATACCGGGCAAGAGAAAGAGACGTTTCCCATGACACCGTCAATTCAGGCTGATCGCTACATAGATGCTAAAGGGCAGATGTGCCCAATGCCCGTGCTGATGCTGGCCAAAGCGATTAGGGACCTGCAGCCGGGGCAGGTGCTCGCACTTAGCGCCACTGACAAAGGTGCGCGGCGCGACATTCCCGCCTGGGCTGAGAAGACAGGTAATAAGTTGCTGGATGTGATCGAGCAGGCCGATTCGCTCACCTTCTATATCCAGAAGGCCGTCTAGCGCGGAATGAGCGCATCAAGCGCACTGCTCCCTGGCGAACCGCCTATGTGCGGGGCCGGGTAAGTCCAGGGGAATTAAAGGGAGACAACGAACATGGCAGAGCGAATGTCACTGGTGCTGTTCTCTGGCACCGTAGATAAGCTGATGGCGGCATCCATACTCGCGACGGGCGGGGCGGCGATGGGCATGGAGGTGGATATCTTTCTCACCACGTGGGGCATCGAGGCGTTCCGTGCGGGCGCGTACAAGACGAACCAGAAGGTAAGCGCGGATTTCGAGGAGTACGGCCCAGTCATGATGGAAGCCATGCAGGTGAAGAAAGCGCCCTCGTGGATGGAGAATCTCAAAGGCGCCAAAGAGATTGGCGAGGTCACGATCTCGGCGTGCAGCATGACGATGGAACTGTTCGGATTGCAGCTGAGCGACCTGGAGCCGATTGTAGATGAGGTGACCGGCGTCGCTACGTTCGTCGAACGCGCTCGCGAGAGCAAGATCTCGCTGTTTATCTAAGTTTCGCGTGAACATGCCATACCATGCTCACTCGCATCGTACCGGAGGAGGCAACCACAATGTCAGAGGCAGTGAATATCGCCGTTGACAAAGAGATAGACGCACGCGGCAGTTTCTGCCCTGGTCCGCTGATGGAGCTTATTCGCGGCATCAAGACGCTGCCGGTTGGCGGTACTTTGGCCGTGCTGTCAAGCGACCCTGGCTCGACCAAGGACATTCCCGCGTGGATACAGAAGGCGCGGCACGAGCTCATCGGGGCATTTCCCGAGAACGGCTACACACGCTTTGTCGCGCGAAAAGCCCACTGAGAGGGGAGGCACTCATATGCCCCAGCGAATCGTTATTGTGGGCGGTGGAGTAGGCGGCACCATTGTCGCCAATATCGTCTCACGCGCCCTTTCCACCGATCAGGCCGAGATCACGGTGATAGATGCGACCGGCCAGCACGTATACATGCCGGGCTGGCTGTACCTCCCGTTCAACGGTCATGAAGGAGTCGAGCTCTCGCATGGCGAGCGCTCACTACTGAACCGGCATGTGGAGCTCGTTTTTGGCTCGGTCACGGCGATTGATACGAAGAACCGGGAGTTGACGGTTCAGCGTGCGCCGCATACGGATTATGTCGGAAGGCAACATGTGGTCACCGAGGCCAAATATCCGTATGACTTCCTCGTGCTTGGCACGGGCGCGCGGCTCGCTCCCGAGGATCTTCCCGGCCTGACAGAGGGTGACGGCGCGTGGCACAATTTCTACAGCCTGGAAGGCGCGCTGCGTCTGCGCACCGCGCTTCACGCTTTCGACGGCGGCCGGATTGTGCTCGCCATTGGGGGCATTCCGTACCGCTGCCCGCCGGCGCCTCTGGAGTTTGTCTTCCTGCTCGAAGACTGGCTGGCCAAACGCGGCATACGAAGCCAGACCGAGATCCACTATCTCTATCCGCTGAATCGGGTTTTCCCGATCGAGAGCGTGGCCGAGGTTGCCACTCCTCTGCTGGAGCAGCGCGGTATCAAGTATACGACCTTCTTTAACACGGAAGAGGTAGATACCGAGAAGAAGGTTGTCAAATCACTTGAAGGGGAAGAAATACCTTATGACTTGCTGGTGATGGTGCCACCGCATCGCGGCGCCCGCATCATCGAGACATCCGGGCTGGGCGACCCGCAGGGGTGGATTCCAACCCACCGCGATACGCTGGAAGTCAAGGGTCAAGAGCGCGTCTTCGCGCTCGGCGACGCGACTGATCTACCGGTCTCGAAGAGTGGATCGGCGGCGCATTTCGAGGCCAGAGTGATCGCGTCCCGGCTCATTGCGGCGGTGCGCGGAGAGGAGCCGAACCCCAAGCATACCGTCTACGATGGTGAGGTGATGTGCTTCCTTGAGACGGGACACAACACCGCGACGCAGCTCGTCTTCAACTACGAGCATCCGCCGAAGCCACCCCGGCCGAGCCTCTTCTACCACATGGAGAAGCAACTCTTCAACCGGGCGTACTGGCACATCGTTCCACAGGGGTTGGTGTGAGTAGAAGCTGAGCGGCCGTCTCATGCCCGCGCGGGATGCGCAAGCGTGCGACGGCCATCGAAAAGCGGAACCATCGGATAGAAGCTACCGGCCACCAGATCAAATGTCTGGTGGCCGGTTCGCAGCGATTGGTGGCGCGTCCAGAACGGCGCTATGGTACGTACAATAGGCGCTCAATCCGGCACAGCCTCGCGTCTACGGAGTCGCGGCGGCTGAGGACGCTGTCTCGACCTGGGAAGTCGCATCCACGATGCGGAAGGTGTGGATCAGCCTGGCCGTCTTGCTGAGCATCGCTCCCGCGCCGCAGTACTTGGTCTCGGAGAGCTCGATAGCGCGAGCAACGGCTTCCGCGCTCACGTTGCGCCCGGTGATGACATGCTCCACTGTGATATTAATGAATACCATCGGGTTATCCACGGCGCGCTCGCCGCGCACATTCACCTCGTATCCAGTTATCTGCTGGCGCTTCTTGCGCAAGATCGAGATCACATCCATCCCGGTGCAGCCCGATAGCCCGACAAGCAGCATTTCCATAGGCACGAAACCGGCGCCTTGCCCACCGGCATGCTCAGCCGCATCCAGCATCACTGTATGGCCGGAGCCCGCCTTCGCGTTGAATTGCATTCCCTCGACCATTCGGGAGCGGACCGTCAAAACCTCGCCCATGCTCTTCTCCCATCGCATACTCGCATGCACTGGCTGCCAGCGGCTGGACCTTCGCGTACACCAGGCAGGTGTTCACATACCGCAGGTCGCCCCATCATTGCCGCATCATACCGAGGCCGCATCTCAGCCCGCTCACGGCGCGAGGCAATTCTGACACAACTCGATCACATGCCTGTACTCTCGCCCGCTGGACCGCGTCGCACGCGCCCCCGCGCCGTCCGCGGATGGCAGCCAGGGACCACGACACCATATCAGTCTTTGTGGTCGGACGCACTGGACTCTTCCCACCGCCCGCGCGGCATGCGATACTACTACGGAGACGAAGCCTGCCATGAGGCACTCCGCGTCTCCATTGGGAGCCGCGGGTACTACAGCGCACGAGGTGGATATGGGTTTGGCACTCCCGGAATACGCACCGGCGGAGTGGCGTCTGATCATCGAGGACGAGCCGCATTCAGGCGCCTGGAATATGGCGCTTGACGAAGCCATCATGGATGCTGTGGGCGCGGGCGACGCGCCACCAACTTTACGACTGTATCAGTGGGCGCCGCCGTGTCTCTCCCTGGGTAAGCGCCAGCCGCTCTCCGGCGTGGATCTGTCCCGGTGCCGCGAGGATCATATTGACGTCGTGCGCCGCGCGACTGGCGGCTGGGCGATTCTCCACACTGATGAGCTTACCTATAGCATCGCGACTCGCCCCGATGATCCGCGCGCCGAGGGCGCAATTCTGGACGCCTATCGCAGGCTGAGCGCTGGCCTCATTGCCGGGCTGCACCTGCTGGATGTGCCCGCCGTCATGAATCCAGTGGACCCCATCGGCGTCCACAACGCCAGCGCGGCCTGTTTCGAGGTGCCCTCCGCGTACGAGATAACCGTGGGTACGCAAAAGCTCATCGGCAGCGCGCAGACTCGCCCTTCAGGACGTGTGCTCCAACATGGCTCGCTGCCTTTGCAGGGCGACATCGCCCGGCTCGTGCGATATCTCTGGTTTCAGACGGAGGATGACCGCGAGGCGCTGGCCGAGCATCTTCGCGAGCGCGCCGTGACACTCAGCGCGCTGCGGCGGCGGGATGTCTCGTTCGCGGAGGTGGCGGACGCGATGACACGCGGCTTTTCCGCCGCGCTGCGCATTAGTCTGGTTTCCGGCACACCCACGACAGCGGAGCTGGCGGCGGCGGAGCGGGTAGCGCGCGAGAAAGAACAGGCGTTGGCGACGGCGTGACGTCCGCCCGCGGCATGGCTGGAGAGAGGGAGAGCGATGGGTAGCAAGCTACGAGTAGGCGTGATCTTCGGGGGGCGCTCAGGTGAGCACGAGGTATCGGTTGCCTCTGCCGCCAGCGTGCTACGGGCACTCGACCCTGCGAAATATGAGGTCGTGCCCATCGGCATTACCGCCGAGGGACGCTGGCTCGCGGGCGCTGACCCGCGCCGCATGATCGAAGGCGCGCCAATGGAAGCTTCTGGCGCGCAGAGCGCCGTCACCGCCGTCAGCATGACCGGCGATCCCACGCAACACGGCCTGGTGCCGCTTGAGAGCGAGTCGAGCGCGAGCGCGCCATCGCTGGATGTCGTGATTCCGGTACTCCACGGCACCTATGGCGAGGACGGCACCCTTCAGGGCTTGCTGGAGATGGCGAATGTGCCGTATGCCGGCTGTGGTGTCCTCGGCTCGGCGCTTGGCATGGACAAGGAGAAGGCGAAGCTCGTCTTTAAGGCGGCGGGTCTGCCCGTCGTAGACTGGCTGACGGCGCGGCGCGTGGAGCATGAGCGCGACGCCGGGGCGCTCTGCGCTCGCATCGAAGCGCGTTTTGCGTATCCTATCTTCGTCAAGCCGGCGAACCTCGGCTCCAGCGTTGGTGTCGGTAAAGCGCACAACCGCGCCGAGCTGGAGCGGGCGCTGGCGACCGCTTTCGCATTCGACCGCAAAGCCATCGTGGAGCCGGGGGTAAATTGCCGCGAGCTGGAGTGCGGCGTGCTGGGAAATGACGAGCCTATCGCAAGTGTCGTTGGCGAGGTCGTCCCGAGCAACGAGTTCTATGACTATCGCGCCAAATATGTGGATAATGCCTCGCGCCTCTACATTCCCGCCGATATTCCGGTGCAGACCGCCGAGGCGATTCGGAGCGCCGCCGTTCAGGCGTTCCTCGCGCTTGACCTGAGTGGATTGGCGCGGGTGGACTTCTTTCTGGACAGGGATTCCGGCGCGATCTTTGTGAACGAAGTCAATACTATGCCCGGCTTCACCCAGATCAGCATGTACCCGAAGCTGTGGGAGGCCACTGGCATCTCCTATCCTGAGCTGCTGGATCGCCTCATCGCGCTTGGAATCGAACGGCACACAGACAAGCAGCGTAACCGGACTAGCTACGATCCGGAGGCGGAAGGGTGAAGCAGGCGACACTGCTGGCAGAGGCGGAGGCATTTGCGCGAGAGGAGCTAAGCCACGACAGCAGCGGGCACGACTGGTGGCACATACAGCGCGTCCTCGCGCTCGTCCGCCACATCGCTCGCGAGGAGGGCGCAGATGTCTTTATCTGCGAGCTCGCCGCGCTGCTCCATGATGTCGCGGATTACAAGATTGCAGGCGATGAGGAAGCTGGGTTGGCGAAGGTGCGCGGCTGGCTGGTAGCGCATGGCGCCGATACGCCCAGTATCGAGCATGCGATGGAGATCATTGCCACCATGTCATTCGGCGGCGGCAATCGCCCACCCATGCGTACGCTCGAAGGGCGTGTCGTGCAGGACGCCGACCGGCTCGACGCGCTGGGCGCTATTGGTATCGGGCGCGCCTTCGCCTTTGGCGGCTCGCGCGGGCGGGCGATGTATGACCCTACCGAGACGCCGCAAGCCTACACCTCAAAAGAGGCGTACCATGCCAGCACGCAATCCACCATCAGTCACTTTCACGAGAAGCTGCTGCTGCTCAAAGATCGTATGAATACTCCATTCGCGCGGCGACTGGCCGAACAGCGCCACCGCTATATGGAGGCGTTTCTCGATGAGTTCGCGGCGGAATGGGACGGGGAACGATAGTCGTTTTGTAGATCGGAAGTAGGGCCAATGTCACGCAGTAAGTCGTCACCAACACGCATTACCCAGGTGGATGTCGAGCCGCTGAATATCGCGCTGATTGAGC
This sequence comes from Ktedonobacterales bacterium, assembly GCA_035310125.1. Lineage (GTDB taxonomy): Bacteria > Chloroflexota > Ktedonobacteria > Ktedonobacterales > JADMIN01 > DATGEP01. The sequence goes on along the minus strand of DATGEP010000062.1, from coordinate 78,199 downwards.
CGTTTGCCATCGCTACGGGTCGTGTCACGTCGGCGCGTAACGTGCTGGTGCGTGTCACACTGGCCGACGGCGCCGTAGGATTGGGGGAGGCGGCGCCATTTCCACCGAGTGGTGGCGAGACGCAGGAAACGGCACTGGCGGCTGCGGAAGGCATGCGCTCGCTGATTGAGGAGCACGACGCGGGGGCATGGCGCACGCTGTCGGCTCGGCTCGCGGCCAGCTTCGAGCACCAGGAGTCGGCGCGCGCCGCCGTCGAGATGGCCGTCTTGGATGCGCTCACGCGCTCGTATGGTATCCCACTCTACCAGTTCTTCGGCGGCGCCGAATCCACGGTGGAGACGGATGTGTCCATTCCCATTGAGTCACCAGCTCACATGGCCGCCCTCGCCGCCCGGTACGCAGAGCGCGGCGCCCGCGTCCTCAAGATCAAGGTAGGTACCGATGTGGAGGACGACGCGGATCGCGTATTAGCCGTGGCCGAGAGTGCGCCGGATTGTGATTTCATTCTCGACGGCAATCAGGGCTACACCGCGCGGGAAGCACTCGACCTGCTCGACGCGCTTGACAGCGAGGATATGCAGCCGATTCTCTTTGAGCAGCCGGTGCATCGGCACGATTTTGAAGGGCTACGCTACGTAACCGAGCGCGCGCGCGTGCCGGTTGCCGCCGACGAGAGCGTGCATACGGCCGCCGACGCGCTACGCATCGCGCGCATGGGCGCTGCCAACGTCGTCAACATCAAGCTGATGAAGTCGGGGATTGTTGAGGCACTCGACATCGCCGCCGTCTGCCGCGCCGCACATATCCGCTTGATGGTTGGGGCGATGATGGAGTCGCGGCTGGGTGTTGCCGCCTCGGCACATCTCGTCGCGGGCCTGGGCGGCTTTGAGTACATTGATCTCGACACTCCGATGCTCCTGGCGGACGATCCGTTCACAGGTGGCTTCGAGCAAGAGGGGATGGTGTATTCGTTGGAGCGCGTCAAAGCGGGGCTGGGCGTCACCTTGAAGTAGGCTCTCGTTGTTTCCCCGGTTTGGTACAGGACTTGCGGAGCTTCCGGGCAAGATCTTGAGCAAGGGGGATTGCGATGGGCGTGCAGAAGACACGGGGCGACGGCGATGTGAACGTCGTCCAATTCCGCATCGTACGTGGAGCTGAGGCCATGAGCACCGATGGCCGGATCGGTGTCGTGGAGCAAATTGTCGTGGATCGCACGAGCGGGCAGCTTCTCTCGCTCGTGATACGTGGCGATGAGAGCAACACCGAGTTCGAGATGCCCGCGAGTCACGTGCGGAGCGCGATGGGCGACCGCGTGTATCTGGATGTGAGCCGCGCGGATCTGATGGATCATCCCGAAATGACGAGTCCGTACAATCCCGCGCGCTATGTGCCCGTGTACCAGGGCGACGCGCTGCCCCCTGGAGTTGCCAGCCGTGTGGCCGCCGAGCAAGAGAAGCCTATTATCACCGACGTAGAGGAGAACGCGGCGAAGCTGGTGGCGCCTGGGGTAACAGCCGCGTCTCAGGGTGAAGCCACCAGGCGCACGGACGAGCGGGCCGCCGCGTCACACCGACCTGCCAGCGAAGGGTCCCCGATGGCCGGTGCAACCAGAATACCGGCTGTACGCGCCGCACTGGATGCGGATAACACGCCGACTCTCAAGCTCAGTCGCGCGGGCGGACCGATAGGCGTCCCCGCCGGCTGGAATGAGGCAGCCGGCGCCGAAGAGCGGCCCGTTCCGCCGCCCGAAGCCAGCGAGGCTCACTCGTCATTGTGGATGACCGCACCGTCGCGACAGCTCGCCAATCTGCGCGATCATGCGCCCGATCTGCTGCTGAATATGGCAAGGTCGCCGGAGGCATGGATTCTCGCTAGCAGCCTTGGTGCCGGTGTCATTGGTGGCATCCTGATGTGGCGGCGGGGCACGCTGGCCAGCGCGACACCGAATTCCAACCCAGCCACGGGCACAGCGGGGGACGTGCCGGACCGGGCGCGGAGCCGTGCTGCTGACGCTGCCGGCGATTTCGTGGCAGGCGCCAGGCGTAAGACGGGTGATGCGCGCCAGCGGATGAGGAAGTCCGCCAAACGCGCGGCCCGGCGCGGACGCTGGTTCCGGCGCGGATTGTTGCTTGGCAGCGCTGGCGCGGTGCTCTTCGCGCCACGACGCGGAGAAGAGATGCGTACACAGATCAGTTCCGCCTGGAAGCGGTTGCGCCCGCGCAACGTATAGATCAATTTCTAAGCAAGCAATTCCCCGCCTCATGCTCACGAGGCGGGGAATTTCATGTGACATGTCACGCTGAAGCGACTGACGCCTACTTCGGATAGGAGACGAAGACGGTCTTGATCTCGCTGAACTCCTCAACAGCCTTGTGGCCAAGCTCGCGGTGGCCGTTGCCGCTTTGCTTCGTGCCACCGAAAGGCAGGTGCGGCTCCGCGCCGGTCGTGCCAGCGTTGATGTAGATCAGGCCGGAGTTGATGTCGTGCATGGCACGGAAAACTGTGCGGGCGTTCTCGGTGAAGATGGAGCAGGACAGACCGTAAATCGTCGAATTGGCAACGCGGATCGCCTCGTCGTAGTCCTTCACCGGTAAGATGGAGACAAAGGGGCCGAAGACCTCTTCCTGCGCGATACGCATGTCCGCTGAGACATCGGTAAAGATGGTCGGCGCGTAGAAGGCGCCATCGGTGAGCTCGCCGTCACGCACCGGCGCCCCGCCGGTGAGCAGCGTAGCGCCCTCGGACTTGCCGATCTCGGTGTACTCATGCACCGCAGAGACCCGGCCAGTGTTGACCAGCGGCCCCATGTCCGTTTCAGCGAGCAGCCCATCGCCCAGGCGTAGCTTTTGCGCCGCCGCCACCAGCTTGTCAGCGAAGGCGCTGGCGACTTTCTCGTGGACGATGACACGGCTCGTCGCAGTACAGCGCTGGCCGGTTGTGCCGAAACCCGCCCAGGCGACCGCCGCGACTGCTTCATCCAGATTCGCGTCGTCCATGACAATGACGGCGTTCTTGCCACCCAGCTCCAGGCTGCACCGGCGCAGATCACGACCACACAGCTCGGCTACATGCTTGCCGACTTCCGTTGATCCCGTGAGGGAGATCATGGCGATGCGCGGATCAGTGACGAGGACATCGCCTAGGCTGCCGCCGGGGCCAGTAACGAGGTTGAGGACGCCCGCAGGCAAACCGGCCTCCACCAGCGCCTCAACCAGGTGCGCCGCGGAGAGCGGCGTGTCACTGGCGGGTTTGAGCACGACGGTGTTGCCGGCGAGCAGGGCAGGGAAGGTTTTCCAGGCAGGAATCGCCATCGGGAAGTTCCAGGGCGTGATGATGCCGACGACGCCGAGTGGCTGGCGAATAGTGAGGCACATCTTATCAGGCAACGCGGACGGAACAGTCTCGCCCTCGGCGCGCCGGCCTTCGCCCGCCACGAATTTGCCAAAGTCAATGGCGGTCTGGAGGTCGCCCTGCGTCTCCTTGAGCGGCTTACCCATCTCGCGTGTCATGTCGCGCGCCAGCCGGTCGCGGTCGCGCTCTAGAATGAGGGCCGCGCGCAGGATGATCTCGCCACGCTGGGGGGCGGGCATGGCACGCCAGGAGGGGAGCGCCGCCTCAGCCGCCGCGATGGCCGTGTCCACATCGGCGGCGACCGACTTCTGGAACGTAGCCACCAGCTCGCTATAGCGCGCGGGGTTGCGGTCCTCGAATGTCGCGCCGGATACTGACGGGCGCCACTCGCCACCGACGAAATTGAGATAATGTTGTGGGGCCATGTCAGTGTGGGCCTCAGCCGCCGAGAAAGCGGTCGTCGTCATTGCGCTAACTCCTCTTTGAGCAATTGGGCTGCCTCGCGACCGCCGCCAGCCACGCTCTTTCTCTCTGCGGCGTAGGTAAATTCTCAATGTCTGTTCGCGGGCATACCTTGGTAGTATAGCATGCGAAGTGGCGGCGCTATGGCGCCCGATGGGTGGGGCAACGCGCCTATGTTGGCGGCGATTCGGAGTCATTGGAGCAGATCACGCAGGGGCTGGCGGGCATTCATTGCGCGGGCAGTCTGCGCTCCCGCACTGCTCATCGGGAATGGAAAAGGGGCGAGGTCAACCTCGCCCCTAAATAAGTAGCGCCCCCTGGATGTGTTAGACGTATCGGGACCGGCCGCTGCCACCGATGAAGGTGACTGGGCTGGCGAACGCGGCGATCATCAGGAAGATCCACAGGAAGAAGGATACGATCCCGACGATCCACCCCAAAATGCCGAACAGGAGACCGATAATCAGGATGTGCGAGAGCAGGCCCAGGACAAATGTCACGATGGCGAGCGTCCCAAACACCGCGATGGACTGTATCGCGTGCCGCCGCACGGTCGCGTTCTTGTGCTCCACGACGAGCATCACCAATCCGCTGACCCAGCCGAATACATAGCAGAGCACGCGCTCCCACTTCTCACTGATACCGAAGACGGTGGGGCTGGCCAACTGCCCGCGCCGGCTGTAGTTGTACATCTGCGTTTCTCCTCACCAATTGCTGGCGGCTGCCGGCTCTGGCTACCATGCCCGCAACGTGGTATGGTCTTCATCTCCGTCCACAGGAGATTACGCGGAGACGCACATGCGGGTTGCAGGGTCAGATTGCGATTGCTGCTGCCAGAGCGCACCCTCGATGTGCTATCATTTTGGGGCAGAGATAGCAGACGTGGCGCGGGGCGCGCCGTGACAGAGGTAGCAGAACAGCCGCGAGCGCCGGTTCTTCCTGGGTGCGAGCCATGGCTGCGAGGAGCGAGGTCGTAATGGAAGGTCTGGTTACGCGCGATGTGCTTTCGCGGCGCGTGCGCGCCGTCAAGCCGTCAGGTATTCGCAAGTTTTTCGATATCGCCGCAAGCATGCCAGACGTCATCTCGCTGGGCGTGGGCGAACCGGACTTCGTAACGCCGGACCATATCCGGAGGGCAGGCATCGCCTCCATTGAACGCGGCGACACGCACTATACCTCGAACTATGGCACGCTCGCGCTGCGCGAGGCCATCGCCGCCACCCTGGAACGCCGCTATGGTGTGCGTTATGACCCGAAGACGGAGATCATGGTCACGGTGGGCGTGAGCGAAGGCGTTGATGCCGCGATGCGCGCCCTACTGGATGAAGGGGACGAGGTCATTATTCCCGATCCTGGCTATGTGGCGTACGAGGCGGATGTGGTCTTCGCGGGCGGGCGGGTTGTGCCGGCCATCACGCGGCCCGAAGACGACTTCAGCGTCAAGGCGAGCGCAATTGAAGCTGCGATTACGCCGCGCACGAAGGTCGTCCTTATCGGCAACCCCAATAACCCAACCGGCGCGGTTATCGGGCGCGACGAGTTGGAGAAGATCGTGGCGCTGGCGCGCAAGCACGACCTCATAGTGCTCTCGGATGAAGTCTATAGCCGGCTGGTCTACGGCCACGAGCACACCTCCGTCGCGGCCCTGCCAGGCATGCGCGAGCGAACGATACTTGCCGACGGATTCTCCAAAGCCTACGCCATGACGGGCTGGCGCATCGGCTATGTCTGCGCTCCGGCCAGCATCCTCGAAGCCATGCTCAAGATTCACCAATATACGATCATGTGCGCGCCGACGATGGCGCAAGCGGCGGCGCTGGAGGCGCTGGAGCACGGTGAGGAGCACGTGGCGGAGATGGTTGCCAGCTATGATGCGCGCCGCAACCTCATGGTGCGCGGCTTCAACAGCATCGGCCTGACCTGCTACGAGCCACATGGCGCATTCTATACGTTCCCGTCCATTGCGCGCACAGGCCTCAGCTCGGACGAGTTTGCCGAGAAGCTGCTCTTCGAGGAGCATGTCGCTGTAGTGCCGGGCAGCGCATTCGGCGCATCCGGCGAGGGGTTCGTTCGCGCGGCCTATTGTACGGCGCAGGACAAGATTGAGGAAGCCATCGAGCGCATGGGCCGATTTGTGAAGAAGCACAGCCAGTCATGAGCCAGCGGCGGCGTTCCTGGCGTTTACAGAGCCGGAGCGCGGAGAGTACGGCCCGAGCGCCGATTTCGCGAACAGTACGCAGTGTAGGGGATAGAGGCATAATGGCAACGGCAACACCTGAGACGGCCCGCTATGAAACGGTCATCGGTTTGGAGGTGCATTCGCAGCTGCTCACCGCCAGTAAGATGTTCTGCCGCTGCCTGGCGGACTACGCGCACGCCGAGCCGAACACGCACGTGTGCCCGGTGTGCCTGGGCTACCCAGGGGTGTTGCCTGTCATCAACGAGCGGGCGATTGATTTCACCATCATGACCGCACTGGCGCTGCATCTGGAGATCCCGGAGTTCTCGAAGTTCGACCGCAAGAATTACGGCTATCCCGACCTGCCCAAAGGCTACCAAATCTCACAGTACGACCGGCCACTCAGCCATAACGGCTACCTAATGATTGACCTGAACGGCGAAGAAAGACGCATCGGCATCACGCGTATTCACCTGGAGGAGGATACGGGGCGGCTCCTGCACCGCAACGAGCGCGGCGAAAGCTACACGCTGGTGGACATGAATCGCGCGGGCGTCCCGCTGATGGAGATCGTCAGCGAGCCGGATATGCGCAGCCCCGAAGAAGCCCGGCTCTACATGGAGAAGCTGCGCCAGATCCTTATCTATTTGGGCGTGAGCTCCGGCAAGATGGAAGAGGGCGCGCTACGCTGCGACGCGAATGTCTCCATACGTCCACGCGGCCAGCGAGATTTCGGCACGAAGGTTGAGATCAAGAACATGAACTCGTTCCGCTCGGTCGAGCGCGCCCTGGCGTATGAGGAGGAGCGGCAAGCCGAGGTGCTGCGCTCCGGAGGCACCATCCACCAGGAGACTCGCGGCTGGAATGAGGAGCGCGGCGTCACAATCTCGCAACGCTCCAAGGAGTATGCCGACGATTACCGGTACTTTCCGGAGCCGGATCTCCCGCCGCTGGTGCTGACGCGTGACTGGGTGGAGCGCGTGCTGGCGCGCATGCCGGAGCTGCCCGATGCGAAGCAAAAGCGTTTCGAACAGCAGTATGGTCTTGCCGCACGCGACGCGGAGCTGCTGACCATCGAGCGCCCGCTGGCCGACTATTACGAGGCGGTGCTGGCGGCGGGCAGGCCGGCGGACCCGACCGCGCGTGCGCGTGGCGCCGCGAACTGGATCCTGGGCGATCTGCGGCGCCTGCTGAATGCGGAGAGCCTGGATATCAAAGCCAGTCGCGTGTCACCCGCCGGAATGGCGGAGCTGCTGGATCTCATCGAAAGCGGCAAGATCAGCGGCAAGCAAGGCAAAGACGTGTTGGAGAAGGCGTTTGCCAGCGGCGAGGCACCAGCCGCCGTTGTGTCGCGTGAGGGCATTGCGCAGCTGAGTGATGCTGGTGAGCTGGAGAGCATTGTCGCGGAGGTTCTGGAGACGAATCCCAAGGCAGTCGAGGATTACCACGCGGGCAAGACCGCCTCGTTGCAATTCCTCATCGGCCAGGTGATGAAGCGCACCAAAGGGCGCGCGAAACCAGATATGGTCAGTCCGATTCTGCTGGGCAAACTCGGCCAACCGTGACGGGCGGGGAATGGCGAGCTGCCGTTCCTCCTCCGGCGAGGCTGACTGGGAAGCGATACAAAGCGGTATTAGCCCGGGGCGTGGCGATGGGTCATGCCGGTACGAACAGCAGTCAATGGAGGGCCTCGCACTATGCACGATGACGTGCCGAACACTCGACGTCCCAACCCGTATGAGATCGCGGTGGCTCAGTTCGAGGCCGCCGCGGATCGCCTCAATCTGAGCTCCAACATGCGCGCGGTGCTGCGCGTGCCCAAGCGCGAGCTGACCGTCAACTTCCCAGTTCGAATGGACGACGGCAGCATTCACATGTTCACTGGCTTCCGCGTGCAACACAACATCAACCGCGGTCCAGCCAAGGGCGGTATTCGCTACGACTCAGCCGTCACCCTCGACGAGGTGCGTGCGCTGGCGATGTGGATGACGTGGAAATGCGCCGTGGTGGACATTCCGTTCGGCGGTGCCAAGGGCGGCGTGATCTGCGAGCCGAAAGGCATGAGCCAGGCCGAGCTGGAGCGGATGACGCGCCGCTACGCGACGGAAATCTCGATCCTGATTGGTCCTAGCAGCGATATCCCCGCACCCGACATAGGCACCAACGCGCAGGTGATGGCGTGGATCATGGATACGTACTCGATGCACCGGGGTTACTCGGTGCCTGCTGTCGTGACTGGCAAACCGCTGGCAATCGGTGGCAGCGAGGGCCGCAACGAGGCGACGGCGACCGGCGTTGTAGCCGTGCTCAAGTTGGCCGCCGAAGAGATGAGAATACCCATCAAAGGCGCGCGGGTAGCAATTCAGGGCTTTGGCAACGCGGGCGCCATCGCCGCCGAGATTCTGCATGCGGAAGGCGCTCGCGTCGTCGGTGTCGCGGACCGCAAGGGCGCGGCCTATGACGAGCGCGGCCTGGATGTTCCGGCGCTGGTCAAGCACAAGCAGCAGTCGGGCACCGTCGTCGGGTTCGCGGGATCACAGACGCTAGGCGTGCTCGACGTGCTGGAAGTGCCCTGCGACATTCTCATTCCGGCGGCGACGGAGGGCCAGCTGACGGCGGCCAACGCGGGGCGCGTACAGGCGCGGATCATCGCTGAGGCGGCCAATGGGCCGACCACGCCGGAGGCTGACCACATCTTCTTCGAGCGGGGGGTGCGTGTGATACCTGATATCCTGGCGAACGCGGCGGGCGTCACTGTCAGCTACTTCGAGTGGGTACAGGACATCCAGAGCTTCTTCTGGTCGCCCGAGGAGATCAGCCATAAGCTGCACCATGTGATGTCACGCGCCTACAGTGAGGTCGCCCGGCTGGCGCACGACGAGCACTGTGATATGCGCACCGCGGCGGACATGGTCGCCATCAAGCGTGTCGCGGATGCCACGGAGCTGCGCGGCATCTATCCGTAACGTGTCCGAAACGAGCGTAGCGCGCGGGCATTCGGCGCTTTGGCTGCCGAGTGCCCGCGTGTCTGGATGTGCCTCACACTTGCCAGTTATTGACATTATCCCAACTTCGCGGCTTGCAAAATCTTGGCGGTGGTATGAAAAAAGCGGGTCGTAACTTTGCTGCCGAGCGATCTTTCCAAGAAGTCTTGCGAGACGGGCGGTCTTCCATCTATGAGATGCCAGACCACGAGCGCTTCACGAAGTCGTGTCTGGATGATTTCGATGTCGTGTTTGGGCGACCATAGAGGCAAAGCGAGATTGGTGGGAATGGGGTTGGCGGCGAATACGACACAGAGTCGTATATCAGGCGTGATGCTCTCGTCGTTCAATGGCTTACTCGAAACAACATCCTCAAGCTCTGGAATGGTGCGCAAGAACACTGGCACCATGTAGCCGAGCGCGTTGTGCAGGTGGCGCTCGATGGTTTGCGTCAGCGCCGCGCGATCGTCGTCGGAGGTCTCAAAGAACACGTTGCCACTTTGGATGTAGGTGCGCACCTGCGTGAATCCAAGCTCGTCGAACAACCCACGCAAGCGATCCATCTTTACCATGTGGCCGCCAACATTGATACCACGTAAGAGTGCTACAAATACCACGCTTTTCCCCCCAAACCACACGGCGCAAACAGTGCCACCAGCGCCCGGCATAGACCAGGCAGCCAGCTACTGACAGGCGCTCGTGCGCTGCTGCTCAGCTCTGCGGCTGCTGCAAGAGTGACAATGAGTTGCCGTACAGGTCCCCGAAGACTGCCTCTATGCCGTAGGGCTGGTCGGTGGGAGGACTCTGGAACGAAACACCACGTGTGCGCAGAGTCTCATAGTCCGCCCGGCAGTCGTCGGTGGCGAACACCCATGTAGTGTGCCGTGACCAACATGGTTCAGCATCTCTGCCGCGTTCTGCTCGCCGTGCATGTTGATCTCCGGTTTCGGCAGCACGATCTCGACTTCGTAGTGGTCACGCGGAGCAACTGTCAGCCAGCGGTAGGTTGGGCCGGACATGGCAGTCGCGCAAAGTCTCCCCACCGGCGTATCCAATGCAGTATGGTTCCGAATGACCCAACCGTAGTATATAGAACTCCTGTTCGCCTGTCCAGGAGATTGTTGGGATGTGCCGGGCTACCGAGCTACTTGCTCCATGCTATAATTCGGGGAATTGAGCCGGCGAGGCGATAGCGATTGATACGAAGCTTGTCATGGACCTTCCCGGCACGCCGGATGACGGCGCCATCACGCGGCTCGGTGCGGGGGTCGCCATCAAGGTCTTCGACTCGCCGTTCATTCCCAACTTCAAGCTCGTCGGGCATTTGCAAGAGATTGCTGAGCCGGCGGGTGTGCGCTATCAGATGGAGATCTTGCCGCGCGGTGGCACGGATGCGGGCGCGATGCAGCGCGGGCAAGGAGATCATTCCCTGTAGGCGAGAAAGGCGACGACAAACTCCAATGGCATCTCTCTTTGGGCGAACGGCGATTCTCGGGCTGGGACTCATGGGTGGCTCGCTGGGGCTGGCGCTGCGAGGCTCCGGCATCGCGGCCTGGGTCGCGGGCTACGACGCGACGCCTGGCGTGGCCGAACGCGCACGGGCACGCGGCGCAGTGGATGAGGCGGCTAAGTCGCTGAGTGATGCTGTTGCTGCCGCTGATCTAGTCGTGCTGGCGGTGCCGGTGCTGGCGACGCGCGAGCTGTTGCGCGCGCTCGCCGCGCAGCTCGCTCCGGAGATGCTAGTGACGGACCTGGGCAGCACCAAGTCGGAAGTTGTCGCCTGGGCGAATGAGCTTCTGCCCTATCCATCGCGCTTCGTAGGTGGACATCCCATGGCGGGCAGCGAGCGAGCCGGCATTGATGCGGCGGATAGTGCGCTTTACCGGGGCGCGGTGTGGTGCCTGACGCCGATTCCGGGCACCGGCACAGATGCGATTTCGCGCCTGGCTGAGATGATCGCTCGGCTCGAAGCGACTCCATACATGCTCACTCCCGAACAGCATGACCGGCTCGTGGCGGGAGCGAGTCACCTGCCGCTGGTGGCAGCTGCGGCACTTGTGCGGACGCTTGGCGCAAGTAACGAGTGGGATGTGATGGGTACGCTGGCGGCTGGAGGGTTTCGAGATACGACGCGCCTCGCCTCAGGCGATCCGACGATGGCACGCGATATTTGCCTGAGTAACGGCCCCGCAATTGTCGCCTGGCTTGATGCGTACATGGCGGAGCTGGCGCGGCTGCGCGAACGCATCGCCGGGGGCGACGGCGCGATACGGGACGATTTCGAGTTGGCGCAGGTGCTGCGCGAGGCGTGGCTGCGGCGACGCCACCAGGACACATGAGGTGATAGCGCCATTTCCTTGCCACCTTACGTGAATCCAGGTAGAATGCGTCGCGATACGTCTAGAGAGATAGCACCCGTGCTAGCACGCCATCACACGACACAGCAGAGTGCTGGAAAGAGAGCTGCTTCGGTGGAATCACAGAACGTGCAGCAGATGCATGAATTGTTCGCCCGTCTCGCCACCAACGCGAAGGCTGACCCTGATTTTGCCGAGCAGGTGCGTAATGCGTTGGCGGAGAGTGGTCTGCTCGCGGTCTTTGGCGTTGGTGAGACGCTCGACGTGGTAGACTTACTGGATGCGGGCGGCGAAGACGTCCTGCGCGCCCGCCTGCGCCAGATGTCGTTGAGCGAGCTGAAGCAGATAGTCAGTATGCGGCAGTACGACCCGGAGAAGGAGACGGCCCGCTGGCGCAGCCTGAACAAGTTTATTGATTTGATCGTAGATCGGGCGAGCAAGCAGCTTGAAGCGGAGCTGGCGAAGCAATCGTCGGGAGCGGCGTGGATGCTGTGAGCGCGACACATGGCACTCAAGTGCAATGGATGAGGTACTGGTGTGCTGTGTTTCGAGTACGACGGCGTTTGTGACAAGTGGTCCTTGGCTCTATAATTGTGTGCAGCATCGCCCGATTTCTGAGCTACGTGGACGATAGGCTGCGGAATGTCCCCGACGGTACGTGGATTCCTTGTGCTCATACCAACGGCATGCGGTTTGCACAAGTAGACTCGCGGACAGGCTCAGCGCGAAGGTGCGTCCGTGGTGTTACGCAGTGGATGTGGTTCAGCGGATGGCTAGGTAATTAGGACTATCAAACTGGGTGCTGCGGCACGGAGGAGTGGAGAAATCGTGGCGAGAATACTGGATACCATTGACAGCCCGGCGCAGCTTAAAGCACTCACGCCCAGTCAGCTCGATCAGCTCGCGAAGGAGATCCGGCAAGAGATTATCGAGACGGTGGCTCTACGCGGTGGCCATCTGGCGCCGAATCTGGGCACCGTCGAATTGACTCTGGCGCTGCATATCGCATTCGATACACCGCGCGACAAGCTGGTCTGGGACATTGGCCACCAGGCATACCCGCACAAACTGGTGACGGGCCGGCGCGACCGCTTCCGTACCATCAAACAGCTTGGCGGCATTTCCGGGTATCTCCGCCGCGATGAAAGCCCTTACGACGCCTTTGGTGCCAGCCATGCCAGCACCTCTATCTCGGCGGCGCTGGGCATGGCGGTCGCTCGCGACCTGCATGGCGACGATTACAAGGTCGTCGCGATCATTGGCGACGGCGCGCTGACCGGCGGCATGGCGCTGGAAGCGCTCAACAACGCGGGAGCGATGCAGCGCGATCTCATCGTCATCATCAATGACAACGACAAGAGCATCTCGGATAACGTCGGTGCTTTGCATCACTATCTGAGTAAAGTGCGGACCGACAAGATGCTGCGCCGCTTCGCCGACGTCGCCTACCATTCTTTCGATCATGTGCCGGGTGGTGGGTCCGCCAGAGCGGTTGCTCGGCGCACCGCGCGCAGCGCCAAAGAGTTCTTGCTGCCGAGCAAGAGCGGCGTGGTGTTTGAGGAGCTGGGCTATACATTCCTCGGTCCTTTTGATGGACACAACACGCAGGAGCTGATTGAGGTGCTGCGGGGTGTCAAGGATTTGCGCGGCCCGATAATGATCCAGGTCATCACGCAGAAGGGGCGCGGCTGCGACTTCGCAGAGGCCGACGCGACGACCTTTCATGGGCCGGGTGCATACGATCCCGTGACGGGTGCGCTGAAGAAGAAGGCCGGCGCTCCGCCCAACTACCAGACGGTCTTTGGCGAGGCGCTGGTGGAGCTGGCGCGGCGCGATCCCGCCATCGTGGGCATCACTGCCGCGATGGCTGAGGGCACGTCGCTCAACAAGCTGCAACAGGCGCTGCCGGAGCGCTACTTCGATGTAGGTATCGCCGAGCAGCACGCCGTCACCTTCGCGGCGGGTATGGCGTGTGAGGGGCTGAAGCCGGTCGTAGCGATCTATTCGACGTTTCTGCAGCGGGCCTTCGATCAGGTCATTCATGATGTGTGCGTGCAAAATCTGCATATCGTCTTTCCGATGGATCGCGCGGGCCTCGTCGGGGAGGACGGCCAAACGCAGCATGGTGTCTTTGACATTGGATATATGCGCATGATGCCGAACATGAAGGTGCTGGCACCGAAAGACGAGAACGAGCTGCGCCACATGCTGTACACGGCGCTCACTCTGGAAGGCCCCGTCGCGCTGCGCTATCCGCGCGGCGCCGGCGTCGGGATGCCAATGGACGACGACTTCCATGCGCTGCCCACCGGCAAGGCCGAGCTGCTCACTCCAGAAGCAGAGATTGACGACGCGGAGGTCGCGGTGCTCGGCTTCGGCAGCATGGTCAACCCGGCGCTCGATGCGGTGCTGGAGCTAAAGACGGAGGAGGGCATCCGAGCCGTGGCCGTCAATGCGCGCTGGGCCAAGCCGCTGGACGAGGAGTTGATTCTGCGTCTGGCAAAGACGACGCGCAGACTCGTCACCGTCGAGGATGGGATGGCGGCGGGCGGCTTCGGGAGCGCGGTGGGCGAGCTGCTGCACCGGCACCATCTCACCGACGTGCAGTTGAACGTCATTGGCTTGCCCGATCTCTTCGTCGAGCATGGCGCCGCCGCCATCCTGCGTGAGCTGTATGGTCTCTCCACCGGGCATATCAAAGATGTCGTGCGCGATATGGTGCACCCCGGCACACACAGCCCCGCGTATCCAGTTGGCCGCGAGACTGAGCCGACACGCAACTGATGTACATGCTCTCGATGATCGGCCGGCGTGACTGCCATGATCGTCATCCCGCTCGTGGCAGTCACGCCGGTTATTTTGCGCCCCGCGTCGCGCTTTCCAGTGCACGAGCGATGCGCTCCGCGCGAAGGAGGTCGTCGGGCGTCGTCACCTTGAAGTTGTCGGGAGAGCCAGCGAGGACACGCACCGTGTTTCCGGCGCGCTCAAAGGTGGCGGCGGTGTCGGTGCCCTCGAAGCCATCAGCACGGGCGGCATCGTAGGCGGCCAGCAGCGTAGGTGCCGCGAAGGCCTGCGGCGTTTGCGCCCGCCACAGGTCATGCGCAGGTAGGATGGCGGCGACACAGCCGTTCTCGTCCACACGGGCTATTGTCTCATCCGCCGCGACGGCGCTGGCAAGCAGAGCGCCGCCTTCCTCACGCGCCAGACGGATCAGCGCGTCTATCTCCACCGGCGGCACAAACGGACGCGCCCCATCGTGGACCAGGATCACGCCGATCTCACCGCCCTCGATGCGCCCGCGCAGCGCCTCCAGCGCCCGCTGCTCAGACTGATGGCGCGATGCTCCACCCGCAAAAATATGCCGCACGCGGACCAGCCCATACTTGCGCACAATCTCCTCGCGGCAAAAGTCCACTTCGTCAGGATGCGCGACGAGCACAATCTCATCCACCGTCCGCGCTCGCTGGAATGCCTCAATTGTGTAGACCAGGAGCGGCTTACCCAGCAGGGGCAGGAAAACTTTGTTCTGGGTGGCGCCCATACGCGTTCCCTGCCCGGCGCAGAGGATAACGGCAACCGTACCCGCCTTCTGGGTGTCTTCAGAGAATGCGGACATGTTTTCGTGCGTGGGGGCTCCGTGCCCTGGCGGCGCGTGCGGTTCGCTACTCATAGATGCACCTGTATGACATTCCAGTATGACAGAGTAGTACAACGGGCCGGCCTATTCATTGCGTACCAACCCATGTGTGATGAACTCCATCATCGAGGCGAAAATCGCGGCGGGCATCTCTGGGATGGCTTGACCGCCCTCCTCATCCGACCAGATGAGCCAGCGTAGCGCGAGAAAGTGCCCAATTCCCATCAGCGAGTACGCTACCGCTTCGGGCTCCAGTCGCCGGATGTCTCCGGCATCCATCGCTGAGGTCAGAGCGCGCTCGTAGCCGGCGCTGATGCGGCGATAGTAGTCGTGTGCCGCTTCGGGCGCCACGCGCTCGGCCTCCTGAACGATGCGATAAATGCGGCGGTGAGCGGCGACGAATTGAAAGAACGCCGCGAAGCCGCGGCGCTCGGCCTCGACACGGCTGGGAGCGCCTTCGCTGGCCTCGCGCATGGCGGCGCGCAGGCGTTTACCCATGTCCTCCACCAATTCGACAAAGATGTCACGCTTGGTGTGGTAGTAGATGTAGAATGTGCCTTGCGCCACACCCGCCCGCCGGGTAATCTCTGAGACACTGGCCTCGTAGAAGCCCAGCTCGCCAAAGACATCCTCAGCGGCATCGAGAATGCGCCGCTTCGTGGCCTCGCCCCGCGCCGTGACTGGAGCGAGCGAAAGGCTTTCCGTTCGTGTGGCGCGTCCGTTGCGAGATGATGGCGCCGCGGTGGGCGTGTGCTCAGATTCCTCAGGCATCGTCCTGCTCCTCCCCGTCGTCGTCAGTGGCAAGCATAGTATGACGTGTCGTCCCTGCTTGTCCACAGGCTGCCTTGACCAGCACACTATGTCATGGCATACTGGCGCCAGACAACATGACATCAGAGTCATGTTTGTAGTATACGATGCTGGAGGTAGCTCATGACCAGCCCGCATCCATCTTCCAGTCAACCCGAATGTCCACCTGGATCGCGTTACTCACTGCTGCCCGGTGTGCGCTCTCGCATCGTGCAGACGTCCCGACTGGCGCAGCACGTCTACGAAAGCGGTCCAGCGGACGGCGAGCCGCTGCTGCTAGTTCACGGCAACGCCTCATCGGCGCGCTTCTTTGAGGAGCTGATGGCCGCGCTCGCGGGACGGTACGCGATTTTCGCGCCAGACATGCGCGGCTATGGCGCGAGCGAGGCGAAGGTGGTGGATGCCACGCGGGGTCTTCGTGACTACGCGGATGACATCCATGCGCTGGTCGAAGCGTTGGGCATCGCGCGCTTCCATCTGCTAGGCTGGTCGCTCGGCGGCAACATCGCTATGCAGTACGTGCTGGACCATCCTGAGCGGGTGCGCTCGCTGACACTGCACGCCACCGGCTCCCCCTACGGGTATGGTGGCACGAAGGGTCCCGACGGCACTCCAAACTATGAGGACTTCGCAGGTAGCGGCGGCGGCCTTATCAGTCCAGAGGTTACGGCGCGTTACCAGGCGCATGACACCACAGCGGATTCACCGTTCTCACCGCGCTCGGCGCTACGCAACATCATCGTCAAACCGACGTTTCATTTCGCACCGGCACGTGAGGATGTGCTCGTCGAGCAGATGCTCCTGATGAAGATCGGCGAGCACTATTACCCTGGCGACAGTGTTCCCTCGCCCAACTGGCCGTTTGCGGGGCCAGGCCGCTATGGCTCGAACAACGCCCTCTCGCCAAAATACCCTAACCAGGCCGCCCTGGGCAATCTGCGCGGAGGGCCGGCCATCCTCTGGATTCGCGGGGCTGACGACCAGCTTGTCGCGGACGTGGCGGCGGTGGATCCGGCGGCGCTGGGAAAGCGCGGCATTATTCCTGGCTGGCCGGGCGACATGGTATGCCCGCCACAGCCAATGGTGACGCAGATTCGGACGATGCTGGAGCGCTACGCCACAAACGGCGGACTCTACACCGAAGTGGTGCTGCCGGACTGTGGACACGCGCCGCTGTTGGAACAGCCGGATGAATTCTCGCGGCACTTCACGCGCTTCCTAGATGCTTGACATTTGGCGGACAGGTCGGTAGACTCATGACACATGAGTCATGTTTCACATGATGGACAGGAGGCGCCTGTGGGAGACGATGCGCAACCGCCGAAGCCCGTCTTGGACGCTCTCCATACGGACGATAATGCGTACGGTGAGAAGCCTGTTATCGGCATGATGGCTTTCGCCACCTACCTGCCTGAGCAGGTGCAGGACGCCGCGTATATTGCGGAGCAATCCGGTATTCCGCACGACATCGTGCGCGAAAAGCTGGGTATCGCCGCCAAGCGCCGCGCCGGACCTGAGGATCAGACGTCGGCAATGGCGGTGCGCGCGGCCCAGCGGGCGCTCTCACGGGCAGGTGTCGCGCCGGAGGAGCTGGACCTCATCCTCTATTCCGGTAGCATGCACAAAGATTTTTACGTCTGGTCGGCAGCCAATCGCATCCAATACCTGCTCGGCGCCACCAATGCATACGCGTTCGAGCTGGCCGCCCTCTGTACCACCAATGTCCTCGCGCTCAAGGTAGCCCGCGATTTGATGACCGCCGATACGCGCCTGCGCACGGTACTGATCTGTGGCGGCCACCGTACCGCGGACCTCATCAACTTCCGCGACGCCTCTTCGCGCTTCCTCTTCAATCTCGCGGACGGTGGGAGCGCGATGGTGCTGCGGCGCGATCACACGGCCAATCGCGTCCTTCGCTCGTCATTCATATCAGATGGCTCGCTGGCGGAGGACGTGATGATCC
Source organism: Ktedonobacterales bacterium (assembly GCA_035310125.1). Taxonomy (GTDB): domain Bacteria; phylum Chloroflexota; class Ktedonobacteria; order Ktedonobacterales; family JADMIN01; genus DATGEP01. The sequence continues at coordinate 60,456 of DATGEP010000062.1, read as the reverse complement.
CAGCCGGAGGCACACGCCTGCCGACCTCGACGGAGACACTGGAGCGCGGGCTGCACACCTTTCACGTCCCTGACACCGCTCGCCTGAAAGTCGGACTGGATGGTATCTCGGAGCGGCGCTTCGTCACGGTCGTGCGCGAGGCGACAGAGCGCAGTGGATTTATGACCGGCGACATCGCGTTTCTGGCGATCAACCACATGAAGCCGTCCATGCACCGGCGCATCCTGGCACAGCTAGAGCTGCGCGAGGAGCAATCGGTATATCTCGATGATTACGGCCACATCGGCGCGCCCGATCAGGTGCTGGCGCTGGAGCTGGCGCGGGAACGGTTGCACGACGGCGATCTCGTGGTGCTGGCGAGCGCGGGCTTGGGCTTCACCTGGGGCGCGACGGCGCTCCGATGGGGGAAGGAAGAGCGATGACATTTCTTGGCGTGGGAGAGTGGTTGGCGCAGCGCCAGCAACTCACTCCTGAGAAGATCGGACTGATTGACGCCAGCACAGGTGAGCGTTACACCTACCTGGCACTCAATACTCGTGCCCGCGCGCTGGCCGCCATGCTCGCGGAAGCGTATGGCGTGCGGCAGGGGGATCGAGTAGCCGTCCTGGCGAGCAATTCCCCCGAATACCTGGATGCCTTCTTCGCCTGTGCGCTGTTGGGCGCCATCCTGGTTCCGCTCAACTGGCGGCTCACCATCCACGAGCTGCGCACCATTCTGGCGGACTGCGCCCCCACGCTTCTGTTGCACGACGAGACGCACCGCGAGCCAGCTCTGGCGGTTGCCATCGAGCTGCTGGCAGAGAATACTCCGCCGCTCCGCCCGCTGGCCTTCAGCGCGTTCCCTGGCACGGACAAAACACTGGCCGCGCGCGCCGTGCCGTTCGCGACCGACGATGGCGAGGAGCCAGCGCTCATTCTCTACACTTCCGGCACGACTGGCACTCCCAAGGGTGCTGTCCTCTCGCACCGTATGCTCACCTGGAACGCGATCAATACGCAGGTCAGCTGGGGACTTTGGGATAGCGACATCACGCCGACCTTCACGCCATTCTTCCATGCCGGCGGCCTGAATGTGCTCACCACGCCGCTGTACCACTGCGGCGGTACGGTTGTGCTGTTGCGCAGCGCCGAGTGCGAGGGGGTCCTGCGAGCCATTCAGCAGGAGCATTGCACGATTATCTTCACCGTGCCGACGATGTTCCAGATGCTGATGGAGCACCCCGCATTCGATACCACAGACTTCTCCTCCGTCCGCTTCTGTGTGACTGGTGGGTCATCCTGCCCAATACCGATCATCGAGCGCTACATGGCACGCGGCACCGTCTTCCGTCAGGGCTACGGACTCACCGAGGTGGGCGTCAACTGCTTCAGTCTGGCGCCGGAGGATGCGCTGCGCAAGGCGGGTTCGGTCGGGCGGCCAGTATTCCACTCCCGCGCGCGTCTGGTTGACGAGCAGGATCAGGAAGCCGCGGTGGGCGCCGTTGGTGAGCTGGCGCTGGCGGGTCCGCATGTTTGCTCAGGCTACTGGAACCGTCCGGAAGCAACGGTGGAGGCTTATCGCGGCGGGTGGTGGCATACCGGCGACCTCGCCCGGCGCGATGAAGATGGTTACTATTACATCGTTGGCCGCAAGAAGGATATGTACATCTCCGGCGGCGAGAACGTCTACCCGGCGGAGATCGAAGGGCTGCTGGCGACGCACCCGGCCATCGCGGAAGCCGCGATTCTCGCCGAGCCGGATCAGAAGTGGGGTGAAGTGGGTGTCGCGGTGGTCGTCGTTCGCCCTGGCCACGAGCTGGATACCACGAGCGTGCTGACGTTCTGTGCCGGCAAGCTCGCCCGCTATAAGCTCCCCCGTCGCGTGGTCTTCGTGGAAGCGTTGCCGCGCAATGCGATGGGCAAGGTTACCAAAGCGGAGCTGCGAACGCGGTATCTTCAGCAGATGCAGGGTGTTCCGGCACAGGGTTGAGCTGTCGCCGGCTTACAGGAGTGCAATGCGCATGATAGATCCAGTCGAGGGCATGGCCGCCCAGTTGCCTACCGTGGGGATGGCCGCCACGCGCTCACGTACCATCACCGAGGCCGATATCGTTCTCTACGCGGGCCTTACCGGGGATCAGAATCCAATCCATTTGGACGCGGACTTCGCCGCGCGGTCGCCTTTTGGCGGACGTATCGCGCATGGCATGCTGACGGCGGGGCTGATCTCGGCTGTGCTGGGCAATGATCTGCCCGGTCCCGGCGCCATTTACCTCGCACAATCGCTGCGCTTCCTGGCGCCCGTCCGAATCGGCGACACGATTACGGCGCGCGTCGAAGTCACCGCGGTGCGTGCGGACAGGCACATCGTGACACTACGTACGGAATGCGCCAATCAGGACAACCTGGTGGTACTCTCCGGCGAAGCTGTTGTGAAGTGCTGAGGCGCAGACCGCGGCGGTAAGGCACTACCGAGGGAGGTCATGGGCTTCCTGTTCTAGGAACGCCAGCAGCTGCTGCCGGAAGGCGCTCGGATGCTCGATGTGCGGCGAGTGTCCGCAGCTCGCGAAAACCACCTCGCGGTAGGATCCGGCGCTCGCCTGGTATGCATCCAACACGCCGCGCATCTGGCTCACCATTGGCTGCGGTGGGTAGAGCTCGTCACCCGGCCAGCCAGGCACCGCACCGAGCTGTCCGAGGTAGCCGAAGTCGAGCAGAGACGTATCGGAGACGATTTGGTCGCTGTCGCCACGAATCCAGAGCACCGGCGGTCGAGGCGATATGGCGGCGAAGCCGCTCAGATCGCAGTACTTTGGCGACATGGCATTGTTGAAGCCGCGTGTGCCCGGCCCGACGGCCGGCCAGTTCTGCGACGGCGTCATGTCTCCCGGATAGCCGCCGTCACCGATGACCATTTTCAGCATCTCCGTGACGAACTCCTCCTCGCGCTCAGGCGCGACGCGGAAGGGAGGCTTGAAGTAGAAGGCATTCATCACGCCGCGTGCCGAGAACTGGCTGTCACTACGATCCTTCTCCATCAGGAGCTTGATGTACTCTGGGTTGGCTGTGCCCCCGCCCGAGCCGGCGGCATCCGGCCAGCAGAGGGCTCCGTCCACCGATTTCGTGCCGCCGAATCCGTGGGGCGAAAGCGGCGATTCGAGCACCAGCGACGCCACTTGCTCTGGATGGTCTATGGCGTATTGCATCGCGACACCGGAGCCAAGGGACCAGCCGACCAGATGCACTTTGCGGCCCCCATCCGCCATTCCGAGCGTTTGGAAGAGACTGTGAAGATCGTCAGCGAAGTCTCGTAAGCCACGAGTGGCATCCACGGCCAGCGGCTCGGAATCGCCGTAGCCACGCAAGTCTGGCGCGATAGCATAGTAGCTGCTGGGCAGCGTGGCGAGCATCTCGTCCCAGAAGCGGCAGGAAGAGACGTTGCCGTGAATGAAGCAGACCGGCGTGCCATCTTCCCGCCCGGCCGCCAGCATGTTGGTTCTGAGACGCGGTGTTTGCACCGTCTGCGCCGTCACGCGCCCAGGCATAGATGAGCTTTGCATTGTGATCCTCCTCGTCGCGCGGGGCGCTCCAGCGTATCCGCTGCCACGCCACACACCTGTCGCATACGATCAATGAGCCGTCCAGCCGCAGTCAATGACCTGGGCGGCGCCAGTGATGCCGCTGGCGTCATCCGAACAGAGATACGCGGCGTACTTTGCCACCTCATCCGGCTCCAGCAGGCGATGGATCGCCGCCTCTGCCACCATGATCTTCTCGACTACTTCGCTCTCCGGGATGCCGTGAATCCGCGCCTGATCGGCAATTTGCTTCTCGACCAGCGCTGTGCGCACGTAAGAGGGGCAGATCGCATTGCAGGTCACGCCATAGGGGGCGGCTTCGAGCGCGGTGACGCGCGTCAAGCCGAGCAGGCCATGCTTGGCGGCGACGTAGGCGGATTTGAAGGGCGAGGCGCGCAGGGCATGGACGGATGCGAGGTTAATGATGCGTCCCCAACGGTGGCCGTACATGCCTGGCAGCACGGCCTGGGTCAGCAGAAACGGCGCGGTCAGCATAATCTCGATGATCTGGCGCCACTTCGCCTCAGGAAACTCCGTAATCGGCGCAACATGCTGGATGCCGGCGTTGTTCACCAGGATGTCCACACGTCCTTCAGCAGCCAGCGTCGTCGCGATGAGGGCCTGGCAGTCCTCCGCACGTGCAAGGTCAGACCGCTGAAAGCGCGATCCCGGCAAGTCCGCCGCGAGACGCCGGCCTGCCTCATCGTCAATATCCGAAAGCGTGACCCGCACGCCACGCCCAGCTAGGTCGCGCGCAATCGCCAACCCGATACCGCTGGCCGCGCCCGTCACGACGGCTACTTTGCCGTTCCAATCTGTCATAGCGCACCTCTCACAAACTAACGAGGCTCTACACGGAGGTAATGAAAACTCAAGGCGAACGATGGTTTCCTAAGCTGAATGGTACAACGCGCTTTGTTATCCTCCCAGGTACAAGTCACGGACGGCAGCCGTTTGCGCCAGCTCACGGGTAGCGCCGGAGAGCGCCACCGTGCCGGCCTGAAGGACGTACGCAGTGCTCGCCACATCCAGCGCGGTGTGGGCGTTTTGCTCCACCAGGAGGATGGTCAGTCCCTCTTCGACGTTGAGCCGGCGTACGACGTCGAAGACCGTCACCACCACAATCGGTGCCAGGCCGTGTGATGGCTCATCCAGCAACAGAATACGGGGCCGGGACATCAACGCGCGCCCGATAGCCAGCATCTGCCCCTCGCCGCCGCTAAGATTTGCCGCACGAGCGTCCAGGCGGTCCTTCAAGCGCGGGAAATAGCCCAGCACGCGAGCGATATCGCGCTCCATCTCAGTTGCGCTCCGGCGCGTGTAGGCGCCCATGACCAGATTCTCACGCACGGACAGCGACGGAAACAAGTCGCGCCCCTCTGGCACAAGCGCCATGCCGAGTCGCACACGGCGCTCTACGGGCAGCCGCTCGACGGCGCGCCCATCGAGGTGGATGACGCCGCTCCGCGCGCGGATCAGCCCCGCCAGCGCGCGCATCAGCGTCGTTTTGCCCGCGCCGTTCGCGCCGAGAATCGCGACAATCGCGCCGCCGGGCACCTCGAAGGACACGTCGCGCAGGACATCTAACGGTCCGTAGCCAGCAGATAGCCGCTCAACCTTCAGCATGGCCGCTCCCCTCCTCGCTCACGGCCCGCCGGCCAAGGTATGCTTCCAGCACCGCCGCGTCTTTCAGCACCGTATCGGGCGCTCCCTCCGCCAGTTTGCGGCCATAGTCGAGGACACAGACCGTGTCCGCGGCAGACTGTACCAGCGGCATGTTGTGTTCGATCAGGACCAGCGTGGTGCTCAGCTCGTCGCGCCAGCGCCGCAGGCTGGCCGCGAGCTTCTCCACCTCGACATGCGGCATGCCCGCAGCCGGCTCGTCCAGCAGCAGGAGCCGCGGTCGCAGCACGAGCGCGCGGGCGACGCCCACGAGCTGCTGCATACCGAATGGCAGCGAGCCCGCCGGCTGGCTCACATACCGCTCAAGATCTAGCAGCGCCAGGGTCTCCCGTGCGCGACAGCGGGCGGCGGCATCTTCACGCACCGAGCGACCAATGGATACCAGCCCAGCGAACAGGCCAGTGCGCAAATGAGCATGCTGCGCGACGAGCAAGTTATCGAGGACCGTCATGCTCGCGAAAAGCTGGAGGTTTTGGAAGGTGCGGGCGATACCGAGCGCCGCGCGCCGGTCGCGACCGAGTGGCAACAGATCCGCGCCCTCAAAAGTGATGCGGCCCTCGCCTGGCTGCACGAAACCGCTGATGCAGTTCAACACAGTCGTCTTCCCCGCGCCGTTGGGGCCGACCAGCGCGAAGATGTGTCCAGGTGTGACATCCAGATCGAGCGCGTTGATCGCGACAAGCCCACCGAACCGCACCGTCAGGCCGCGGATGGAAAGCACAGGCTGTGTAACACTCATCACTGCGCTCCCCTCTGGGTGATGCGACGAAAACCGGGACGAAGACGTGCGCCCAGGCTGCTCAGACCCGAGGGGAAGAAGATCAAAGCCAATAGGAGCAGCAGCCCGTAGATACCCGTCGTCAATGTGGCTACCTGGACCTGTGCCTCACCAATCGTAATCGGGTCGGGTAACTGGCCGAGCAGGAGCGGCAGGAAGCCGACGAATGCGGCGCCCAGCACCGATCCCGCAATGGAGCCTAACCCACCGACGATTATCATGGTGAGGAAAGCGATGGTTTGGTCCGCGCTTGACATCGAGGAGCTGGCCGTCGTCGCCCAGGTAGCATAGAGCGCGCCCGCCAGGCCCGTCACGGCGGCGCTGACGACGAACGCCAGCAGCTTATAGCGTGTGACGTTCACGCCAAACGCTTCCGCAGCCGCCTCGCTATCGCGGATTGCCACCCAGGCGCGGCCTACCCGCGAGCGCAGCACATTGCGGCCCAGGAACAGGATGACCGCCGCGACGACAAGGACGGTATAGTAGAGCGAGTGGTCATCAATTAGCAGACCCGGCAGCACATTCAGATCGTAGCTTTGCCGGCCCGCCGTCGTATCCCACAGGTCGAGAAGTGAGCCAGTAATGAAGACGAGACCGAGAGTCGCAATGGCGAGATACGCGCCGGAGATGCGCAACGCCGGCCCGCCGACGATGACACCCAATACCGCGGACGCGGCCATCGCGGCCACGATACCGACAAGATATGGCTGGCCGAGATCGTTCGTGAGCCACGCCAGCAGGTACGCGCCGACACCGAAGAACGCCGCGTTGCCGAGCGATGGCTGCGCCGCGTAGCCGGTAAGCACGTTCTGTGCGAAGGCCGCCAGCACGAAGATGCCGATAAGACTCAGCCGGTGCAGCTCGAATCCGGCGCTGAAGCCAAAGAGCGTATCGTAGAGCAGCGGAACAAGGGCTAGCGCGACGAGTAAGGCGCAGACTGCCGCGCCACCACGTCGCACACGCGGACGCGCACGCCAGCCAGCCCGTACGCTCGTAATCGGTGGCGCGGTGGCAGCAGTGGAAGGAGTGTCGCCGCTCGTTTCGGTCGTCATCCAGGAGTCCCCTCTCAAACTCTGCGCAGCAGCGCCTGGCCCAGTATGCCCTGTGGGCGGAACAGTAGAAGGAGCACAAAGCCGACGAAGATGAGCGTCTCGCGGATACCTGGATCGCTTACGTTGAGTGCGCCAATGTGGTGGCCAGCCAGCGCCAGCGCCAGGACGTTATCCGCCAGTCCGACGAGGATGCCGCCGAGCAGCGCGCCCGGCAGGCTTTCCAGACCACCGAGCACCGCGCCGACAAATGCCAGGATCAGCACGGGGTCCATGAACTGCACATCGAGCTGGCTCTGCTGGCTGGCGAAGAGTATACCCGTGAGCGCGGCCACCACCGCGCTGAGCGCCCACACGAGCAGAAACATCGTGCCAGCGGGCACACCCATCAAGCGCGCGACGGCCAGGTTATCCGCCGTCGCGCGCAGAGCAATCCCGACGCGGGTGCGTGAGAGGAACAGACTCAGCCCAATCATGATGAGCGCCGTAACGACAAGCACCATCACATCCACCAGCGAGATGTAGACACCCCCGATGCGGGTGGCGCGCCCCTCGAAAGGTGATGAGAAGTGAACTGGCTGGGTAAGCTGGGGCCAGATGGTCTGCGCGAGCGTCTGAAGCACGAGCGCCAGAGCCAGCGTCGCGATGACTTTCGTGAAGATGGGTGCGTGCAGCACAGGCCGGGCGAAAAGCCGTTCGAGTGCCATGCCCAGCAGAACGGCAAAGATCAGCGTAATCAGTAGCGCGGGCACGAAGCCAAGTTTCGGCCCTGTCATCAGCACGTACATAAAGCAGGCGCATACGGCCGCAATCGTCCCATACGCGAAGTTCAGCACGCCAGTGGTGCGGTAGATAAGGACGATTCCCAGCGCCAGCAATCCATAGAGGCTGCCCGTTACCAGGCCCGCGAGCACGACCTGGAGCAATGCCGTCATGGTTTCGTCTCCCTCGACGCGCCAGTGCGCCGCCACCGCCGCTTGCCGCCCCAAACATGACGAGGTTGTCATGTTTGGGGTATGATGCCATAGCGCGGGGGTGGCTGTCAAGATGGAGAGTGCGGCCCGCTCTGCATACGGATGCCCGATCCGCTCGCGGTGCGCCACTTCACCGAGCGGCTGGCGCTGCTTGGTGCCCGCGCCGGCTGGCTGAGCCAGATAGCCGAAAGGCACGAAAGCCAACGCTCATCTCCCCAAAATATTCCTCCCCCCTTGACAACTAGACTGCCATTGGGTAGTTTTATGATACATGACTCAGTTGTCATGTATCGGCGATAGCAACTGCCGGACGGCGACCGTCCAACCTGGCGCAGTAATGGCAACGGCGAGAGTGTTGTCTGGCGGAAAAAGGGGACACGCGACATGGGACTCATTTCCAGGCTGAGGACACCACGGCGGCACGTGGCTGCCGGTGTGGCGCTGGCCGCGCTCCTTGCGCTGGCTGGCTGCGGCAATGGCGCCACGGCGGGTGCATCGGTGCCGGGCGTCACGAATGATACGATCACCATCGGCGCCGTGCTGGACACGACGGGCCACATCAAAGTCATCTGCCAGCCTATTTTGGACGGCGACCAGCTTTACATTGACAAGATCAATGCGGCGGGTGGGATTCACGGCCGCAAGATCAAGATGGTGCAGGTCAGCGACAACGGCGACGCCACCAAGACGAAGGATGCCGTTCGCCAGCTCGTCGAGCAGGATAACGTATTCGCCATCTTCCAGGTCTGCGGTTCCGGCGATGCCAACGTGGCCGAGAGCTACACGAATCCCAAGGGCATTCCGTTCGTGGACCCAATAGGCGGCGGCGCCAAGTTCGCCGACGCTTCCGGCAAGGCACTGCCGTGGGTATGGATGACACAGCCGAACTACGGCGACGAGGGCCACGTGATGGGGAACTACCTCACGCAGACGCTGCACGCCAAGTCGGTCGCCCTGCTCTACGAGGACGACGTGCTCGGCTTACAGCAGAAGCAGACCCTGGGCGAGTCCTTACAGAAGTATGGCGGCAACCTCGTCGCCTCCGTCGGCTACAAATTCACCCAGACCGACTTCACCGCGGCGGTACAGACGCTCAAAGCCGCGAACCCGGACATCATCGTGCTCAACGGTCTGCCCGGACCAACAGCGACCTTCGTCGCCACGGCCACACGCCTGGGCTACCGGCCGTCGCTGGGGTACCTCGCTAACTATCCGATGGCCGACAACTCATGGGCGAAACTGCTAGGTCCCGCTGGCGAGGGCATCTACGTGAGCGGTTATTCGGACGTCAACACGCCGGTTGGACAGCAATATGTTGCCGCGACGGCTGGTGACCCTGTTTTCAGCGCGTACAAGTTCTATGGCTACATCAACGCCAAGCTCTTCGTGGACGCCCTGGACAAGGCGGGACAGAATCTCACCCGCGCGGACTTGCAGAACACACTCGATCACGATTTCGTGAATTACGACACCGGCTTTGGCCCGTCAATCACGTGGTCGTCTACGCAGCATGGCGGCATCAGCGATTTTGAGTTCTTGCAAATCAAGGGCGGCGTGCTCACCCCAGCAGGCGGCTTCATCAAAGCCTCGTCCGTCTGGCCGTAGGCTCATCCACTCAATCATCAGTAGCGCTGCCCGCGGCGGCGATTGGGGCATGTACGGGAACGCGTACATCCAATCGCCGCCTTTCCGTGTATAATAGTGTCAACGTATTCCTTCTCGCCTCGACCAGACTAATCCCGAGTTTTGTATGCGCGGTCATTCGCGCCCCTCGTATGGTCTTAGGACCGCGATGCCCCAGGTACGCTGTTTTGACCTGGCAAGCGCCACCCCCGTCTTCGCTGGCCGCTCACACGTGTTGTGAGTAAGTCCACATAGATCGTCGTAGACGGTCGTTTTTTTAGCGCGTTTAGTGGAGCCTGTTATTCCGGCGGATGAGCGTGCCGCTGGACAACCAGCCGAGTGGGCAGCCAGCGGAAAAGCGTGGCGAGCATGCTGGCGTGCGGTATATACGGATCAACAAGCGCGACCGCACAATGGAATGTGCGCATCAAACCTGTTTGTGAACAAGTCTTCTGCTCACTCACTTGGGGTCTCACGCTCCGATGTGTAGCGGCGTCTTGGTGGACGCGCGGCGGCGATGGATGACGGCTCTCATCGTAACGAGGAGTATGGCAGTGATCCCAGACAAATTCGAGTACTTCGCGCCAACGACAATGACGGAGGCAATTGGCCTGCTCCAACGATATCCAGGCGAGGCGAAGATTCTGGCCGGTGGCCAGAGTCTTATTCCGCTGATGAAGTTTCGTCTTGCCAGCCCTGCCTATGTGGTGGATCTGCAAAAGGTGCCGCACCTCGATATGCTGCTTGAGCAGAACGGTACCCTCGTCATCGGCGCGATGGTGCGCGAATCCCGCCTGGAAACGTCTTCGCTCATTCGCCAGCGCTATCCGGCGCTCCACGACACCAGCGCGGTTGTGGCGGACCCGCTGGTGCGCAATTTCGCCACAGTCGGTGGCAATGTTGCGCATGCCGACCCGGCCAACGACCATCCAGCGACGATGCTGGCGCTGCGCGCACAGGCGGTGGCCGAAAGTCCACGTGGGCGCCGCGCGATTCCGATGGGTGAGTTTCTGGTAGACACCTTCGAGACGACCTTGGCTCCCGATGAAGTGCTGGTGGAGATCCACGTGCCCATGCCAGCGGCGCATAGCGGATCCGCCTATACCAAGCTCGAGCGCAAAGTCGGCGATTACGCGATTGCTGGTGTAGCGGTGCAGGTGACGCTGGACGGCGATATCTGTACCAGCGCCGGCATCGGCCTGACCAACGTTGGCCCGAAAGCCATCCAGGCCGTCGAGGCCGAACAGTTCCTAGTGGGCAAGCGCCTGGATGACGAGGTTATCCGCGAAGCAGCGCGGCTCGCCGCGACAGCGGCGCAACCCGCGACCGACCTGCACGGACCCGCGGAGTACAAGCGGGCGATGGTTCGCACGTTGACTTCGCGAACGCTGCGTACAGCCGCCCAGCGCGCGTTGAAAGGGAGTGCCTCATGACCCAGAAAGTCACGCTGACGATCAATGGCCAGCCGCGTACGGAGGAGATCGAGCCGCGCCTGTTGCTGGTGCATTTTCTCCGTGAGGTGGCTGGGCTGACCGGCACGCATATCGGCTGCGACACCACAAGCTGTGGCGCCTGCACAGTGCTGATCAATGGCGTTCCCGCCAAGTCCTGCACGCTCTTCGCCGTCCAGGTGGACGGCGCGCAGATTCAAACCGTGGAGGGACTGGAACAGAACGGCGCGCTGAGCCCGGTACAGGAGGGCTTTTTTCAAGAGCACGGCCTGCAATGCGGCTTCTGCACACCTGGCATGATGATGACAGCGACGGCGCTGCTGGCCAATAATCCAAACCCGACAGAGGATGAGATACGCCGCGCCATTTCCGGAAATCTCTGCCGCTGCACCGGCTATGTCAACATCGTAAAGTCTATTGACTTCGCGGCGAATAAAATGCGCGAGACGCAAGCCGCGCCTGCGCAGCCAGCAAAGGTGGAGGTGTGATAGCGTATGGCAACCGAGATACACGGCATGGGCCACAGTGTCAAACGCAAAGAGGATCCACGCTTCCTCCGGGGCAAAGGCAATTACATAGACGACATCTCGCTCCCCGGCATGATCTACATGGCCATCGTGCGCAGCCCCTATGCCCACGCGACAATCAACCGCATTGATACGAGCAAAGCGCTGGCGCTGCCCGGTGTGCTGGCCGCCATCACCGGCAAAGACCTGGACGCCGCCGGACTCGCCTGGATGCCAACGCTGATGAGTGACAAGCAAATGGTGCTGCCGGTGGAGCGGGTAGTTTACCAATCGCAGGAAGTCGTCGCGATACTCGCAAAGGACCGCTACACTGCCGCCGATGCCGTGGCACTGGTGGACGTAGACTATGAGCCGCTGCCGCCAGTCGTGGACCCGAAAAAGGCGCTCGCTCCGGATGCGACGCTGGTCCGCCCCGACCGCGAGACGAAGAGCAACCATATCTGGCACTGGGAGGCAGGCGACAAAGAACGCACCGATCAGCTTTTCGCGGAGGCAGAGGTTGTCGTCAAAGAAGACCTCTATATTCCGCGCATCCACGTCTCATCCATCGAGACCTGCGGTTGCGTGGCTTCCTTCGACAGGATCAGCGGCAAGCTGACGGTCTACATGACCACGCAGGCGCCGCACGCCATACGCACCGTTTTCTCGCTGGTCAGTGGCATCCCGGAGCACAAGATCCGTATCATTTCGCCAGATATTGGAGGTGGATTCGGCGGCAAGGTACCCGTGTATCCCGGCTATGTCATCGCCTCGGTCGCGTCCATCCAGACCGGGCTGCCCGTCAAATGGATCGAGGATCGCTCGGAGAATCTGCAAGCCGATAGCTTCGCACGCGACTATCACATCTCCGCTGAGCTGGCCGCAACGCGCGACGGCACGATGCAGGCGCTGCGGGTGAAGACGCTCGCCGATCACGGCGCCTTTGACGCAGCGGCTAACCCCTCGAAGTTCCCCGCTGGCCTCTTCAGCGTCATTACCGGCTCGTATGAGCTTGGCGCGGCGCACGTTGAGGTAGATGGCGTCTTTACGAATAAGCCGCCGGGTGGTGTCGCCTATCGCTGCTCCTTCCGTGTCACAGAAGCGGTGCATACCATCGAGCGCATGGTAGACGTGCTGGCGGACACGATCCACATGGACGCGGCGGAGCTACGGTTCAAAAACTTCATCCCACCGGAAAAGTTCCCCTACAAATCACCAACTGGCTGGGAGTATGATAGCGGCAACTATCCGGCGGCATTGCGCCTGGCGATGGAGAAGATCGGCTATGCGGACTTGCTGCGGGAGCAGGCCGAGAAGCGCGCCCGTGGCGAGCTGATGGGCATCGGCATCTCGACCTTCACGGAGATCGTCGGCGCCGGCCCGTCAAACACCTTCGACATCCTGGGAATCAAGATGTTCGATAGCGCCGAGATCCGCGTTCATCCTACCGGCTCAGCGATAGTTCGCATCGGCGTCCAGACGCAGGGGCAGGGGCACGAGACGACATTCGCGCAGATCGTCGCCGAAGAGCTTGGCCTGCCGGTAGATAACATTACTGTTGAGCACGGCGATACTGACACAGCGCCCTACGGCCTGGGCACGTATGCCAGCCGCAGCACACCTACCGCCGGCGCGGCAACCGCGGTAGCCGCCCGCAAGATCCGCGAAAAGGCGAAAAAGATCGCCGCGCACCTGCTCGAAGTGGACGCCGACGACCTGGAGTGGGAGAACTACCAGTTCCAGGTGAAAGGCGCTCCCAGCCGCGCCGTTACCATGGCGCAGGTGGCCTTCGCCGCCTACACCAACCATCCGCAGGGGATGGAAGCCGGCCTGGAGGCGGTGGACTATTACGACCCTCCGAACCTGACTTTCCCCTTTGGCGCGTACATCTGCGTGGTGGACATTGACCGGGGCACCGGCGCGGTGAAAATCCGCCGCTTCGTCGCCGTGGACGACTGCGGCAACATCATCAATCCCATGATCGTTGAGGGGCAGATTCATGGCGGCCTCACGATGGGCATGGCGCCCGCTCTGCTCGAAGAGATCACGTACGATGAGAATGGCAACATGCAGCAGGGAACCTTGATGGATTACTTGCTGCCGACCGCAATGGAGACGCCGGCCTGGGAAACCGGCAAGACCACCACGCCGTCTCCTCACCATCCGTTCGGAGCCAAAGGTGTGGGCGAGTCGGCAACGGTAGGTGCGCCGCCAGCCATCGCGAACGCTGTCGTGGACGCGCTCAGCCACCTGGGTGTCACACACATTGATATTCCGTTCACGCCGTGGAAGGTCTACAAGATCCTCGAAGAGCACGGCGTGGCGGAAATGTAGACACGGTTTCTTGTGGGTCGCGAGGCTTGCCAAGTGGAGCGGACATTCCCGTCCGCTCCACCTGATGGGCTTCGCAATAGGCGAGGACAGGGTAGGGTTCCCGCCGAAACGCAGGCTCCGTCCGCAGCGTAGCTTGCTCTGAAGCGGAAGACGGACAAGCTTGCTATGAGAGAAGGCGGGACTATGGAGCGAGACATTCTCGACGAGGTGCAACGGCTGCGCGCGGCGCGCCGGCCTTTCGCCCTGGCTACCGTGGTCGCGGCAAAACTGCCAGCATCTGGCACGCCTGGCGCGCGCGCGATTGTGCTGGAGGACGGGAAGATGGAAGGCTGGGTAGGCGGCTCCTGCGCGCAGCCCACCATCGTGCGGCAGGGCCTCGAAGCCCTGGCCAACGGCACATCCCGTTTGGTCGTCCTGCGCCCGGATGCCCAGCCGGCGGCCGTCACGACGATGGGTATTGTGGATGTGCCGATGCTCTGTGCCAGCCAGGGCGAGCTTCAGATTTTTGTGGAGCCGTTTTTGCCTCGGATCGAGCTTGCTATCATTGGCGCTTCCCCAGCCGCCAGGGCGCTCGCGCGCCTGGGAACCCTTCTGGAATTCGATGTGTGGGCATGTGATCCCGACGCCGATATGGCGTCGTTCCCCGACGCGAGCCGCCTGGTGGCGAGCCTCGACGCGCTCGCGCCGCAGCTTACCGCGCACTGCTATGTCGTGGTGGCAACCATGAACGCCTACGACGAGGAGGCGCTCCAAGCCGTCCTCGGCACCAACGCGAGCTACGTGGGTGTAGTGGCCAGCCAGAAACGGCTGACGACTCTCCAGGATTTTTTGCGCCAGCAAGGGCTCGCTGAAGATCGCATCGCGCGATTGAAACGGCCCAAGGGCATGACCGGCACGGCGCTACGGCCCGCAGAGATTGCCTTCAGCGTGATGGCCGAGCTCCTGGAGGCACGGCGCGAGCACGTCGGCCTGGACGTGGCGACCCCGAACGCGCCGCGAGCCGAGGCGATTGATCCGATTTGCGGCATGACTGTAGATATCGCGACCGCGCGCTACAGCAGCGAGCGAGCCGGTCAAACCTACTATTTCTGCTGCGCCGGGTGCAAAGCTACATTTGAGGCTTCGTAGGTGTGTCTCCTGAGCGATCAGTGAGCGGATGCCCGTCCATTCCGGCGCAGCCCTACGCACGTACCGCAACAGGAGGCAATGGCGGCGCTGGCGTGCCCGCGTAGCTCAGCAACACCTTTATGAGCGCCGTCCCAGGATATGTAGCCCCTTCAGGGTCATCACCACTTCGTCCCGCTGGTTGAGCATCTCGCCCAGCGAGCGCACCGTACCGCGATCTGACTTGCGAGTAGAGGGAATCGTATCCAGCACGGTGAAGCGCGCCCGCAGCGTATCTCCAGGGCGCACCGGCTTGAGCCAGCGAATCTCGTCCAGCCCTGGCGACCCCATGCTCAGCGTGTCGCACAAGAGATTGTCTACGACGAGCCGCATGAAGAGCGCCGCGGTCTGCCATCCGCTCGCGATCAGCCCGCCAAAGACCGAGTCGCGCGCCTTTTCCTCATCCACATGGAACGGCTGTGGGTCGTACTGGGTCGCGAACGCGAGCATGCTTTCGCGAGTCATTGTCGTGTCGCCCAGCTCGAATGTATCGCCTACCACAAAATCCTCGAAATACCGCGTCACACCGTTTCGCCTTTCCGCTTGTAGCTATTCCAACTCCTCGATCCAGCGCGGCAAACGGCAGTGCGCTATCCTGCACTCGCGGGCGTCACATACAGGGTGCGCTCGCCCTCGTAAACCACCATTCCCGGCCCTCCGCCTTTCATGTGGCGCACGTAACGCTGCTGCGTGTAGTCCACCGGGACCGTACCTGCCTCGCGGGCCTGGCTCAAGTACGCCGCCAGAGCCGCCGCCTGCCGCAGGGTCGTCTCCGGCACTGTTCGCCCGCCGGATTTCACGATGACATGCGCGCCGGGAACGCCGCGTGCGTGCAGCCACAGGTCGTTCGCGCTCGCCTCGCCAAAGGTCACCGCCTCGTTTTGCCGGCTATTCTTACCAGCCAGCACCGGGAAGCCATCCACCGATTGGATACGCAGCGGCGCGCCACCTTCCAACCCGCGCTTCGCAGGCTGGGCGCCTTTCGCGTTCTTCCCGCCTTTCATCTGCTTGCCTTGCTTGCCGGGTTTGCCGGGTTTCTGCGCCCGCTCGCGCGCTCCCGCCCCGCGCAGATAGCCTGCGTCGGCAACCTCTGCCCGCACCAGCGCAATCTCCGGCGGTGTTTCCGCCAGCGCGAGATCCGTGCGTAGCTGCTCCACACGCGCCAGGTCAAGCTCGTTGGCCTCCACCTGCGGCGGGATCATGCCTGCCGCTCGCTGGAGCTTGTGATACTTTGCGTACCGCCGATTGGCATTTTCCACCGCCGTATAACGCGGGTCGAGGGTAAGGGTAAGCATGTCGCCTGCTACGCCATCTGCCGCCGCGAACGGGTTAGGAAGCGTGTAGCTCTTGATATGCGCTGGTATCTCCATCTGGAACGCCAGCAGCACATCCGCTTCGAGCCGCAGCCGTTGCGCCTCATCCAGCGCGCGCAGCTCCTCGCGTAGCGTCTCGCGTTTCCGCAGGCAGCGATCACGCTGTGTCTCCAACAGGTGGCGCAAGTCGCGTTTCGCGGTATCCACCGCAGTGAGCCATTCGATGTCCTCGTAATATGCCGCAAGCATCTCGTTGACGCTTGCCGCCGGCGCTACTCGTGCGTCCGGGAAATGCTCCGGCGCATATACGGAATAGCTCGACGGTCGCACCGAGTCTTCCGCGAACACGAGCGTGGGCTGCCACATGTGCGACTCAGCCAGCGCGGCGAGCTCGCGGACATGCCGCGCCACGGTCTCCCAGTCCAACGCATCGGTAAGGGGCACATCCGCTACGCCGAGCGCGCGATATGCTACCTCTGCTCCCAGGTCGCGACTGAAGCCGAGCACCGCGCCCGCGAGAAATCCGGCGAGCGCCGGCAACTGCGGTTTTCGTCCGCGCTTGTTGGTGGATGGTGGCGCGGCAAGCGTTTCTCGCGCGGCGGATCGCAGATCGTCCGCAGTGACGGCTATTCCCGAAAGGCGCGGCACCATCTCGCCGTTCAAGAGCCGCGTCTGCGCTGGTGGATAGCGGTACGGCACGTTCGGGACGATGGCGCGATAGTGATTGACCGTGCCGCTGACGGTGCGCAAAGCGCCGAGAATCTTCCCTGCATCATCATGGAGAATGAGATTGCTCAGCCCGCCCATGAGTTCCGCGACAAGCCACACCTGCGGGCTTTGCGTCGTCGCACGCTCACTGCTCTCTAGGGAAGATGGGTCGAGGCCGAGGCCGTGGCCGGTTTTGCCATGTGCGAAGCCAATCTCCAGCAGGCGCTCCCACGGTGGCTGCCGGAATGCGACGACACGGCAGCCCTCAAGATGCTTGCGCAGCAGCATGACGAAAGCGGGCGGCTCCATCACCAGCTTCCGCGGTTTGCGCTCGACAAAATGGATGCGGGCAAGCTGTGCGCTGGCGGAGACGATCAGCCAGCGGTTCTTTCCGCCACCATACGTCTGAATTGCCACAGCATGCGGCGTTGGCTGGATGACATCGTCCACGCGCGCGCCGAGCACCGTCTGTTGCAGCTCGCCCGCCAGCGCCGCTAAGGTCAAAGCATCCAGTTGCATGGTATCATTATCCTTTGTAGCGTCCGCGTTGCCGCGGCAACTCAGTATAGCATGCCAGCGCGCGGCGTTCGCGTGGCGCGGCAGAGGAGCGAGGAACTTCAGCAATGAGCGAGCGCGGTATGTCTGGTCCACTTCGGTCTCTTCAGGTGCAGCCGGAGCGCTGCCCGCTCTTGCTCGTGCTCTCCGGACCATCCGGAGTGGGTAAGACAACCATCACGAAGGCGCTCGTCGAGCAGCGATGGAATGGCTACATTCTTGTGACGGTAACAACGCGCCGCCCGCGCGCCGGTGAGATTGACGGCGTTCACTATCATTTCCGCACGATCCAACAGTTCCGGCACATGGTGGAGCAGGGCGAGCTCCTGGAACACGCCGAGGTGCATGGCAACTGGTATGGTACGCCAGCGGGTCCCGTGCGCGAGCAACTGGCTACCGGCACCGACGTGATCATGACGATTGATCCGCAGGGCGCGCAGAAGATTCGCGAGCGGGCGCATGGCGCTGTCTTCGTGTTTCTCGCGCCGGAATCCCTGGATGAGCTCGTCGAGCGAGTGAACTTGCGCGGCCTGGATACACCCGAACAACGGGCGCTGCGTCTGCTCAACGCCGAGCGGGAGATGGCAGAGCTGCCAAAGTACGACTACCTCATCGTCAACCGTCAAGGACGGCTCCCCGAAGCCGTCGAACAGCTGAAGGCCATTATGTGCGCGGAGCACAGCCGTGTAGATCCGCGCCGCCCTGAGGTATAGCGGGTGTCGCGTGTTGCGATGGCCACACGGGCGCGGCGTATCGCAATGATGGCGCTGCTGCGCGTCAGACGCACTTTCCACGCTCCAGAGGTCACATTACCGGATAGGCGGGATCTAGTAGACGCCAGGTGAGCCTGTCACGGCGGAGTGGTGGGCGAGGTACGGCACGCGCGCTGTCATACGACCGCGCGCCGAATTCGCGGCGCCGCGGATGTGAAGTGAGAGGGGAGACAAGCGATGTCAGGCATAGAGTCCCATGACGAAAATGGCTTCGAAAGCGCGGGCACACGCGAGCGTAACCTGGGATTGGAGCTGGTGCGTGTGACCGAGGCAGCGGCCTATGCCGCTGGCCGCTGGATGGGTCGCGGCGACAAAGAAATGGTGGATCAGGCAGCCGTGGATGCCATGCGTCAGGCGGTTGACGGCGTGGACATGCACGGCGTGGTCGTCATCGGCGAAGGCGAGAAGGACGAGGCGCCCATGCTATACATCGGCGAAGAGGTCGGCAATGGACTGCCACCGGACGTGGATGTCGCCGTTGACCCGGTAGACGGCACACGCTTAACCGCCCTGGGCCTGCCCGGCGCCATCGCTGTCGTCGCCGTCGCGGATCGCGGAACGATGTTCGCCGCGCCGCCAGGCGTTTTCTATATGCGCAAGCTCGCCGTCGGCCACGCCGCCGCGCAGGTGGTGGATCTGGACGCGCCCATTGCCGATAATCTGCACCGTATCGCGCAGGCCCGCGACGTCGGCGTGAACGACATCACGGTAACAGTGCTCGACCGTCCCCGCCACAAGGAGATCATCGAAGCTATCCGCGCGGCTGGCGCGCGCATTCGTCTCATTCAGGACGGCGACGTGGCCGCGGCCATCCAGGCAGCGATGGAGGAATATCACGCCGTAGATGTGTACATGGGTATCGGCGGCGCCCCCGAAGCGGTGCTGGCCGCCGCCGCCATCAAATGCATTGGGGGTCAGCTCCTCTGCCAGATCTGGCCGCGCAGTGACGAAGAGCGCGCCAAGCTCGCAAGCGATGGTGTAGATATGGCACGAATCTACACGGTGGATGAGCTCATTACCACGAACAATGTCTCCTTCGCCGCAACTGGCATCACCACTGGCGAGATGCTCAAAGGTGTCGAATATTTGAGTCACGGCGCCCGCACGCACTCGGTGATGATGCGGGGCCGCACCGGCACGGTCCGCTATATCGAGGCGGTTCACCGCTGGAAGCACCATTAACCTGCGCTCGGCCATTGATGCGGCTTTCGCTGACATGGCGAGCGACGCCACATACCTCGTCGAAGCTGAGCAGGTCGCCCGGGAACACGTCAGATCATGATATACTACCGGGTGCGTGCGGGCGCGAGGTGGACAGGCAATCGCAGGCGCGGCCTGGCAACGGGCCGCGCGTGAGGAAAGTCCGAGCTCCACAGAGCGGGATGCTGGCTAACAGCCAGTGGGGGCGACCCCAAGGAAAGTGCCACAGAAACATACCGCCAGGCGGCAGTCTGACTGTCGCTCGGTAAGGGTGAAATGGCGAGGTAAGAGCTCACCAGCGGTCGGGTGACTGGCCGGCTGAGGTAAACCCCATTCGGAGCAAGGCCAGATAGGGAGAGTGGCGATCGGGCTTCCCGGTCGCCCGCGGGTGGCTCGCCCGTCCACTCCCGGGTTGGCTGCTTGAGGCGGCGGGCAATCGCCGTCCTAGAAAGATGATTGCCACTCCAGGCGTCGCGAGGCACCTGGGGAACAGAACTCGGCTTACGGCCACCTCGAACCCGCCCATCAAAATCGAAGTAGACAGGTCTCTAGCGTCAGCCCCGGTCCGAATGCCATCATCACCCCATAGTCGCCGGGCCTGGCGCGCCCGGAGCGCAGGACTTCACTCAGGATGAGCAGCACCGTCGCGGAAGAACAGTTGCCATGGCGCGCCAGCACATCCCATGAGGGTGCCATCTGCTCCTCGCTGAGCTCCAGCTTCCCCGCGATGACTTCCAGAATCGCTGGGCCGCCTGGATGGACAATCCAGTGCTTCACGTCGCCAACGGAGAGTCCATGCGGCGTGAGGAGGTTATCTATGACGCCCGCGACGGTGCGGCGCAGTGTCACTGGTACGCGCGGCGAGAGGCCCATGACAAAGCCCGTATCGGTGATGGTCCAGGACATCTGGTTGGCGGCGGCGAACTCGGCGGCGCAATACGTATCCACGATTTCCGGCCCATCGGCGTCTGAATCAGTGCTAACGAGGAGGGCGGCTGCCGCGTCGCCGAAGAGCGCGTACGCGGTGAGCGCTTCCATGTCGAGCGCGTCCGTGAAGTGTAGGCTCGCCAGCTCCACACTGACCAGCGCGGCGCTAGCGCCGGGATTCGCGCGAACAGCCCCCAGGCACTGGCGAAGCCCCACCAACGCGCCGTGGCAGCCCATATGCCCGACGCAAACACGGCGTACGTCGCGTGGCAGGCTGAAATCGCGAGCCAGCAGAATGTCCAGGCCGGGAGCCGTGTAGCCAGTGCATGAGACGACAATCAGATCGCTTATGCTCGCGGCGAGATTGCGCCCTGCATCCCCTTCTACGAGCTCCCTGAACGCGGTGCCAGCGAGCTCGAGAGCGGCGGACTCATATGTTGCCATGCGCTGGCCGGTTGTACGCGGCTGCGCGTAATAGTCGGGCAGATTCACGGCAAATTGCCGTTCGCGGACGCGCGTCGCCTCGAACAAGTGGATCAGCTGGCGGCCCTGCTCCGCGCGGCCAGGATCATGCTCCCAGCCGGCGCCCAGCATGCGCTCGCAGGCGCGCTTGGCGAGGTACTCTTGCGAGAATGGGTGGTGCGGAAACGCGGTAGCCAGAGAAATGATACGGGCAGCATTGGCCACACGAGGCTCCAATCTGGACAGGATGGAGGCATGGCTCATCCTGACTTCGGATACCCTATTATATGGGCGTAGGTTACATGTGCGCATGCCGCGTGCCGGGTTGCGCCGCGAGTAGTTCCAGCTCAAGATATGACAGAGAGAAGTTAGCTCACAAGATCGGCGAATCCAGAGCAATGTGGATAGAAGGAACGCAATGCTACACATGGTAAAGCAGGTAAATGCGACGCCGGCGCCAGCAGGCTGGAAACTGTGGGTGAAGACGGCGCGTCCTGTCTCGCTCAGCGCGTCAATCAGTCCGATTCTTGTCGGGACTGCAATCGCCGGCTACCAGCACAGGTTCTCATCGCTGCTCTTCGCGCTCACCCTTCTCTCCTCGGTTCTGTTGCAGATAGGCGTCAACTACTTCAATGAATATTTTGATCACCGCTACGGTCTGGATACCGAGCAATCCCTCGGCGCCAGCACCGTCATCTTCCAGGGCACTATGACGGCAGGTCAGGTGCTCACCGGGGCAATTGGCTCGTTCGCACTTGCCGCCCTTTTGGGCCTTGTCCTCATCGTCCTGATCGGCCCGCAGATTCTCCTCTTTGGGCTGGCGGCGATTGCTATCGGTTACTTCTATAGCGCCCGGCCCTTCACCCTCGCGGCACGCGGTCTGGGTGATCCGCTGGTCTATCTGGCGATGGGCTTTTTGATGGTGTGGGGCGCGTACTACGTCCAGACGCGCGCGTGGTCGTGGGGCGCTTTCGCCGCGAGCGTTCCTATCGGCTTCCTCGTCGTCGCCATCCTCAATATGAACAATCTCCGCGATTATCCTGACGACAGAGCCGTTAACAAGCGCACGGTCGTCGTGCGCTTCGGGATGCTGGCTGGCCGGCGCTATCAATCGGCGCTTGTTATTGGCGCGTATCTGATCACAACCGTCGCGGCCATAGCTGGTCTGCTCCCGCTCGCGACGCTAGCGGTTTGGATCACATTTCCGCTCGCGTGGCCCATCGTGCGCATGTCGCTGACGGCAACCGACCCCGGCGCGTTCGTCGCTGGCATGAAGCAAATCTCCTTGCTACATCTCGTTTTCGGTGTGGTGCTGGCCGCGAGCATTTTGGTGGCAGCGCTTGTGGCATGATGATGTCGAATCCGCCATCCCTCATTCGACGTTCCCTGACGGGCAAATGGCTCGTCGCGTTGTAGGTGCGTCCGGCGGACGACCTCATACATTCGATAGTAGGGTGTCCGGCAGACGCCCGCTTCATGGAGAGCAGAGGAGACACAGCATGCGGTATGCGTTACTGATCTACGGCGATGACTCGGCGGCAGGCCAAATGAGCCAACCGGAGCAACAGGCGATCATGGCGGCTTACAATGCGTTCGGAGAACGCTTCAAGGACAAGATCGTCGGCGGCGAAGCGCTGCTGCCAACCCCTTCCGCAACGACCGTGCGGCTGCGCGATGGCAAAACGCTCACCACCGACGGCCCGTTCGCTGAGACGAAGGAGCAGCTAGGCGGGTTCTATCTCGTTAGCTGCGAGAACCTGGACGAAGCCATCCAGATCGCGTCCCACATTCCCGCTGCCGCCACCGGCTCGATTGAAGTGCGCCCGGTCATGGAGTTCGACTGAGACCAGGCACTCTCCGTGCCGGTCTGGTGTGGGGTTACTGACAACTCCACACCAGACTTCCATCGCACCAGCGGAGGCGGAGGATGGAGACCGTTGCGCAGATCGTCGAGCAGACCTTCCGCCGGGAGTCAGGACAGATTCTCGCCGCGCTGATCGCCGCACTTGGGGATTTTGCCGTCGCGGAGGATGCGCTGCAAGACGCGGTGGTTGTGGCGCTGCAACGCTGGCCAGACGACGGGATCCCGCGCAATCCGGCGGCGTGGCTCACGGCGATCGCGCGCCGCAAAGCGATTGACCGGTTGCGGCGGGACAGCACGCTCGCACGGAAGCGAGACATCCTCGAAGAGCTGGCCAGGCACGAACAAACGGACGTGATGTATGGCATCGGCGATACAGCCGAGGAGACCACACCGATCCCCGATGAGCGCCTCAAGCTACTTTTCACGTGCTGCCATCCCGCGCTGGTCCTGGAAGCGCGCGTCGCGTTGACGTTGCGCACGCTTGGCGGACTTTCCACCGCTGAAGTTGCCAGCGCATTCCTGGTACCTGTTCCGACGATGGCGCAACGCCTCGTGCGGGCACAACGCAAGATCCACGATGCTGGCATCCCGTACCGCGTGCCGCCCGCGCATTTGCTGCCGGAGCGGATGGATGGTTTGCTGGCGGTGCTCTATCTCATCTTCAATGAAGGCTACATGGCGGCGGCCGGGGATGCGCTGATCCGCCACGAGCTATGCGGCGAAGCGATCCGGCTGGCTCGCGTGCTGGTGACACTACTGGCTCAGCAGGCGGAGATTGATGAGGATCCAGAGGCGCTCGGTTTGCTGGCGCTCATGCTGCTGCATTACGCGCGGCGCCGGGCCCGCGTGGACGCGGCGGGCGACCTCATCGTGCTCGAAGATCAGGATCGGACGCTCTGGGATCGCGGCGAGATAGAGGAAGGCATCGCGCTGCTAGATCGCGCACTGCTTGTGAATCGCCCCGGACCCTACCAGATTCAGGCGGCAATTAGCGCCCTTCATGCCCAAGCCGCAAGTTCAGCGGAAACCGACTGGCAGCAGATTTCGCTGCTCTATGCGCGACTCACCAGCATGTCGCCCTCACCGGTTATTGAGCTGAACCAAGCCGTAGCAGTCGCGATGGCGGATGGCCCCGAACAGGGATTGGCGATATTGGACCGGCAATGTCTCGGCCAGGCGCTCGAACACTATCACCTCTACCATGCGGCGCGCGCCGACCTTCTGCGCCGGGCTGGAAGGCTTGACGAAGCCGCAGCCGGCTACCGCCGCGCTCTCGCGCTCTGCGAGAATAAGATCGAGCGTCAATTTCTGCAACGGCGGCTCCGCGAGCTGGCGACGACGCATCGCCAAGCCGCTCTGTAGGCTGAAAATCTCTATCACCCCCCACTCGCTAGCACTCTGGCATGGCGTGTGCTATAATCCGTATCTGAGACGAGCGCGTATACACATTAGACACGCCGCACCTGGACATTTGTTCCAGATGGTGCTAGAATATCTGTAGATGCAGGCGATGGATATACACGATAATGCAACCCAGAAGTGGCTCATAACGTACCACTTTGTGTGGGGGCCGATGCGTGCGAAACCGTGCCTCATCAACGAGGTCGCGCGGCGGTTGGAAGACCTGATTGCCGAAAAGGCGGCGGGACTGGACTTCGCGCCAATCCGGCTGGTCATCCTTCCCGACCGGGTGTATCTCGCGGCGGAGGCGCCGCCAACCGTCGCCCCGCACCACATCGTCTGTCAGGTGAAAGCGTATACCTCGCGGGTGCTCCGTGATGAGTTCCCCGAGCTGACGCGCATCCCGACGCTCTGGACGAGAGCGTATCTCGTCCTCGCGGGCGATGCCTTTGAAGCCGATGAGGTGTTGCGCCGGTTTGACGAAACCCTACCACCACGCCGGCCACGCGGCCGGCCCCCCAAAGTCCAGTCTTCAGACCTTGAGGCTGGCGGTGCGGGGGATGGGTTGACACATTTTGAATGAATATTTGGAGAGAGACGAACATGCCGAAATGCGAACGCTGCGAAAAGAACGACGCCCGTGTCCGCCTCGATTCGGTCGTGAATGGCCGTCGCGAGCAACATTATTTCTGCCGCCAGTGCGCCGAGGAATTGCTCGGTGGTGAGGCTGGGCCTCTGGGTGGCACGGGTGGAATGGGCGACCTGGCGGGACAGCCCGGTGGCCTCTTTGGCATGATGGGCGGCAACGGCGGCTTCGGCTTCGGTCCGCAGCAGGGCGGCACCGCGACTGCGCAACGCACCTCTGCGAAGCAGAGCAAGACGCCGACCCTCGACGAATTTGGACGCGACCTGACGGGGGAGGCCCGCGAAGGCAAGCTCGATCCCGCCGGGGGGCGTGACCGGGAGATCCGTCGTGTCCTGACGGTGCTGGGACGCCGGCAGAAGAATAATCCGGTGCTGATCGGTGAGCCGGGCGTTGGCAAAACGGCAATTGTAGAGGGCATCGCCCGCCGCATCGTCGAAGGCAACGTTCCATCGAGTCTGCGCAACGCACGCATCGTCTCGCTGAACATTGGTGGCGCGGTCGCAGGCGCTATGTTCCGCGGCCAGTTTGAGGAGCGCATCAAGCAAATCCTCGAAGAGGTGCGCCAGAACCCGGAGGTCATCCTGTTCATTGACGAGCTGCATACCGTCGTGGGCGCGGGCGCCGCTGAGGGCGCTGTCGGCGCGGGCGATCTGCTCAAGCCGGCCCTGGCGCGTGGCGAGGTGCGCTGCATCGGCGCGACCACGCTAGACGAATATCGCAAGCACGTCGAGAAGGATGCCGCACTGGAGCGCCGCTTCCAGCCGATCAAGGTCGGTGAGCCGTCCATCGAAGAGGCCACCGCCATGCTTCAGCTGGTCAAGCCCAACTATGAGCAGCACCATGGTGTTACGATCACCGACGACGCCATCGAGTCCGCCGTCAAGCTCTCCGATCGCTACATCAATGACCGCTTCCTGCCAGATAAGGCCATTGACGTTATGGACGAGGCAGCTTCCTCGCTACGGCTGGAAGCTACCGAAAAGGGTATCTTCGGTCCTGAAGCTATCCGAGATCTGGAGCGCGAAATCGCCGACATCCAGGCGCAGAAGGAGGCGGCAGCCCTTTCCG
Source organism: Ktedonobacterales bacterium (assembly GCA_035310125.1). Classification (GTDB taxonomy): domain Bacteria; phylum Chloroflexota; class Ktedonobacteria; order Ktedonobacterales; family JADMIN01; genus DATGEP01. The sequence goes on along the minus strand of DATGEP010000062.1, from coordinate 34,420 downwards.
AGGACTACGAGAAGGCCGCGAAGCTGCGCCAGCGCGAGCTGAAAGTTCAGACCAAGCTGGACGAGGCGCGGGCGAAGGCGGGGCAGGTGGCAACCTTGCTGGTTACGTCGGAGGATATCGCCAAAGTCGTCGAAGGCTGGACGGGTGTGCCCGTCAGCCAGATGCTCGAAAGCGAGCGCAAGAACCTGCGCAACCTGGAAGATGACCTGAGCAAGCGCGTCATCGGCCAGAGCGAAGCCATCAGCGCCGTCTCTCGCGCCATCCGCCGCTCCCGCGCGGGCTTAAAAGATCCGCGCCGCCCTATCGGCTCGTTCCTGTTCATGGGTCCGACCGGTGTTGGCAAAACGGAGCTGGCAAAGGCGCTCGCCGCCACGCTCTTCGGTGGGGAGGATGCCATGATCCGGCTTGATATGTCGGAATACATGGAGCCGCACACCGTGTCGCGTCTCTTCGGCAGCCCGCCGGGTTACGTCGGTCACGACGAGGGGGGCCAGCTCACCGAGCAGGTCCGCCGGCGCCCATACAGCGTGATCCTGCTCGATGAAGTTGAGAAGGCGCACCCCGAGGTCTTCAACGCGCTGTTGCAGATCTTCGAGGATGGTCGGCTCACGGATGGTCAGGGTCGCACCGTGGATTTCAAGAACACGGTGGTCATCATGACCAGTAATGTGGCGACTGAGGAGATCAGGCGTTCCAGCATCGGCTTCATTACGCCGCGCTGGGGCACGGCCTCCAACGAGACCGAGGTGGAAGACGCCCAGCGCAAGGCCAAAGCGATGGAGGGTCTGCGCCGTGCGTTCCGGCCTGAATTCCTGAACCGAATTGACCAGATCGTGGTCTTCTCGGCGCTGGGTCGCGACGAGCTGCACCAGATTGTTGACCTGCTGATGGCTCAGGTGCGTGAGCGCCTGCTGGAGCAAGGCATGGCGCTGGAGTATGGCGACGACCTCCGCGAGTTCCTGATGCGCGAAGGCTTCGACGCGGAGTTTGGCGCACGGCCGCTGCGCCGCGCGATCCAGACGCACATTGATGATGCGCTGGCTGACGCCATTCTGGCGGGCGTGTTACAGCCTGGCCAGACCGCCGTTCTCGGCGTGGATGGCGACGCCGTGCGCGTCGGCGCCACCGGCGAGCCTCGCCCGGCCACTCAGGCGGAGCGCCAGCCGCTTCAGGCCGCGTAGCTCGTTTCCCAACATAACGGGGGATGTATCCAATAGGATATGTCCCCCGTTTTGATTCACAAGGTATATGCGGTATATCGCCGCCGCGTACCTGCGCCGCGGCCAGGAGGAACGCGTGAACATCCTTATCAAGAGCGCCTGGGGATCTGATGACCCGACCAAAGCCGCGTTCGCGTTCAATCATGCCAATGCCTTTGCCGACACCGGCCACGATGTACAAATATTTTTACTTGGTGAGGCGGTGAGCTTGATGCGCGAGTGCGTCGCGGAAGCTGTCGTACCCGTAGGGTGGCCGCCGCTCCACGAGACGCTTGCGCGGACCGTCGAGCTGAGCATTCCAATCCACGTTTGAGGGGCGTGCTCGCGGGCCCGTGGGGTCTACGACACCGACCTGGCTGGTAAGAATGCCAACTTTGCCAACCCGTCTATCTTCGTTCAGCTTGTGGAATGGGCCGATAAGATCCTGACTGAGTAGACATCGCGGTCGTATAAGGTGCTATCAAGCCGCGAACGCATACAGATTGTGGTCGTTGGAGCCAATAAGCACGATTCCGCTTGCCACGGTCGCCGAGGTTTCGACCATTCCGCCCGTCTGGTAGCTCCAGACGACCTTGCCTGGACTTTTCAACGCATAGACACGCTCATCCACCGAGCCGATGTAGACCACCCCGCTCGCAACCGCGGGCGTGGAGAAGATTCCGCCGCTGGTGAGATAGCTCCACAGCGTGTTACCACTGGACGCATCGAGAGCGAAGAGCGTGCCGTTGCCGGTACCGACGTAGACCACCCCATTTACCACGGAAGGCGGCGAGACGCCAATCTCCGTATTCGAGTCAAGGGTCTTGCTCCAGATTGGCTTACCTCTTGAGGCGTCGAAAGTGGCAAGGTCATGCGATCCACCAGCGACATACACGATCCCATTCGCGACTGCGAGTGCGAAGCCCTGCACTGGGTCCTGCCACAGCTCAGTATGGTCAGTGAGACTGACGGCGTACGCGACATAGCTGCCAGCGCCGGTCCGGTCCTGTGCCACGGCAAAGAGCGTCCCGTCATTCACCACCGGCGCCGAATAAATGGAGCCGTTCGTCTGAAACGTCCACAGCGTTGCGCCAGTTCGTGCGCTCAGCGCGTAGAGCTTCGAGGATGTGGCGTCGTTGTTGGCGCTGCCCACGTAGACCACCCCTCCGGCGACGGTGGGCGCTCCGAACGATGCTCCCTGGGGTTGCTGCCGCCATACCCGCGTCCCATCGCTTGTTTGGAAGGCGTAGACCGCGCCATCCACTCCGGTGAGATATATCAGCCCATTCGCCACAATGACTGGTCCCTGGACGGTTGCGCCCACAGATACCGCCCAGATGCGCCCGCCGGTATGCGCGTCTAGAGCGTAGAGGTTAGCGTCCGCGCCGCCAAGATATACAACACCATTCGCTACGGCGGGCGTGCTTTCGATGATGTTGCCGGTATGGAAGCTCCACAGCAGCGTGCCAGGCGCGCCTCGCGCGGATTGCGCTGTGGTCGCGGCAGGGGTCGCTGAAGACGCGGGCGTTCGCACGGTTGATGTCGCATATGGTGTCGCGGTCACCTGCGCGGTCGTAGCTGGCCCGCGATGCGCGAGGCCGACAAGGAGTGTGCCGATCAGCGCCACAATCGCGAACATGGCGGCGACCGACAGCAGAGTCTGCGTGCGGCTGCGGCGGCGGAATGGAATAAGGCGCACCGCGGAGATCTCCGGCGCGGTGCTGGATGGAGCATCGGAGCGAGGTGGCCCCTCGGGCAAGGGCATCTCGAGCGTCATGGCCAGTGTGCGCGCCAGCGCGTTGAGCCGACGAGTTTCGGGAACGCGCGCCTGCCACAGGGCGCCATCGCGCCGAAGCCTGCTATCCAGGCGGTCTGTATCGGGAGGTACTGGCGCGAAGTCATCGAAGGGGGAAGGGCTATCTGGCTCGCCGGACATCGTCTCACTCCCTTTCCTCGTTCACGCCGCGCACCGAGGCACCGACGTTCTCCAGTCGCCCACGGAGCATTTGCAGCGCGCGATGATGGCGTGTGCGCACCGTTGCGGCGGGAATGCCCAGCGCTTCGGCTATCTCATTGGCCTGGAGGCCGCCGTAGTAGTGCAGCGCGATAACCACGCGAAATTGCGGCGGCAGCGTGCTGATCGCCTGCCGCAGATCCAGCGCGCCGGTGTGATCGCTCGATCCCGCATCGCCCTGAAGCGTGGCGAGCGCCTCCAATCCGCCTGGATCCGTGTCGTCTTCAGGGAGCGGCTGCGTATAGTACGCCTGCCGTCCAAAACCACCGCGCTGCCAGCCCCGGCAGACGTTGACGGTGATGCGCAGCAGCCAGGGCCGCGGCGAGTCTACGTCGCGCAGCGTGCTCCAGGCTCGCCAGGCGCGCACCATCGCCTCCTGGGCGGCGTCTTCGGCGTCCGCCAGGCCCACGAGCGCGGCAGCTACACGCATCATCGCGGCGGTATGCTGCGGCACGAGCGTCGCGAAGCGTTCATTGTCCAGCCGTGAGCGTACGTCGCCGTCAACCGGTGGCCCCGTTGGGAAGGCCGCGCCGGCTGGGTTCTCGTCGCTGCTGTCTTCCCAGTGCATTCCCGCTCCCCTCCGCCGCCATATCCTCGTCAGGCGCGGCAGTTCTGGTAATATGACGTTCTCTGATATGCGAAACGTTCCGCGAGTTTCCGATGAGCGAATCACATGCATTGGTTGCTGCTGCGTGATGGATACACAGTCCGCTGGCTGAGTCAGAAGAGACGCGAGTAGAGGTGGCGCAGGCGCATAAGTAATGGCTTTCGGCGACTTGCCCGCGCTTGTCCACCGTGTTACCATACAACCAATTGGCCCGTGTGGTGAGTGAACGAGCACGTGCGGGGGCAGGCGCATGTCATACCGGGCAGATCGCTACTGGTGGGCGTATGTTTCAGGTGTACTGGTTGTGGGCGTGATCGCGGCAGCCGTGGCGGCTATCATCTTTGCACAGCTATTTGAAGGCGGCATCTCGGCAAGTGCCATCGGGCAAATTATCATGGCCGCTTTCAGCGTTCTCATCGCTCTGGTGTATGCGCTGTTCGGCATCATCGGCCGGAAGCGCTGGCGGTTGCGGCAACTAGCCATTAAGGGTGATCTACTGGCGATACCTGAGTCCACAATTGCGCTGGATGTGGCCGACGTTTTTGATGTCTCGCGCTATCCTCTCGTCATGCCCTGGCGCGCTACTGCCCCCTTCGGCCAACTGTTTCAATACGGGTTTCTCTGTGTGAATGTAAGCATGTACCTAGTGGTTTTGCTGGCTCCACTTGCGGAGCGCATCTGGTCTCCCGCCGTGAATTCGCCGTTCGCTGATATACTTGCTTATGCCTCGGGCCATTCTTTTCTCGTCATTCTGCTCTGGATTCCCGTATTCTTCATCATCGCCTTGATTCCCGCGACTGCCTTACCATCGTTGAAGCGACCGATGATGGTATTCGCTTTCAGCCCGTTAGTCGAGTACCCGTATCTTGTCGCTGGAGTGTTTTCCGGTTGTGCCTTCCTTGGCGTGGCTTACTTTGCGCTATCTCTGGTGAATGAGCGGCGCTTTCAAGCGTCGCGCATATGTGTCACCAGTGACGGGATTGAGCGCTTCTCAGTATTGGGGCGGCGTCGTGCGCTCGCCTGGCATGACGCGCACCTTCTAGAAGTCTCCTCACGGCGCTACGCCCCCTACGGAAGTGGCGCCGTCGTGCGGTGGGAAGTGCCGGTCATCCGTTCGGGTACGCTCCCACGCTTTTGGCAAATCGCGCCCGCCGTACGTCTGCATACCGGACTACTCCCACGCACGCTAAATCCTGATACGTTAGCGCCAAACGCGTCACTCGACTACGCGCGGCTTGACCACATTGTGGCTCGGCTTCCCTTGGGCCTTTTCGTCGCTACCATGATACTGTCTTTCACGCAGGTGGATCTCACGTTTGTTAAGGGCATCGTCATCCCTATCGGCATTGGCTCAAGCGTGTGGCTGGTTCGCTTTGCCGCGCAGCGTTGGCTAGGTATCGTGCGGCCCAGTGACCCCCAGATTACAGTCCCGACATATCGGCCATGGCTCAACAGCGGCGCGGTCTACGAGATGGCGGTTGGCTCGCACAGCGCTTTCCTCTTCAATCAGGTATTGTTCGTTGTTTTGGGTTTGGCTGCGATCGGCTTTTCCGTCTTTATCCTTGGTACTCAATTTGCGCAATTCGTGTTGCGTGTTCCTGGGCTTCATTTCTATGCCCTTCCGCCCGCAGTGATGCTCTTTCCCGTCAGCTTGATGGGTTTCGGTATCGCCATCGTCATCATCTCCGTGCGAGCACGGGATACCGTCCTGCTGGCCGATGCTTCCGGATTGCGCAAACGCTGGGCGATGGGAACCACGTTTATACCATGGAGCGACGTGGACCGCATCGAGCGCCGCCGTCTCATAGCCACTCCGTCGTATTTCGTGTATCCACGAGATGGACGGACGCTGATCACCTGGGTCGGAAAATCGCTCGCCCCGAGCCATAGGATACAAGAGCAGGGCGCAATTCTTACCGACCCTGACGGCATGGCCGCGCTCGTTGCCCGGCAGATTGGCCAGGAGATACTCATCCGCACCTGACGATAAAGCAGGCGTGCTGTCAGCCAGCTACACGTTGACACTCCAGCGGCGGCGCAGATACAATGGCCTGTAGCCCCATATCGAGGGAACAAAGGTGTTCGCCTCACACGTTACTGGTACTGGCGTCATTGCACTATATGTTCGCCGTGCTGGTTCTTCGTGGCGGCGCCTCATTCCACTCGACGTCCGGCGCATCACGTATAGCTGGCGCTTCCAGCTAACACCTCGTCCGGCGCTTCGGCGCCACCAAGCGGTCGCCTGTTTTACACGTTTCAGCGCATGCCGGCACGTTCCGTACGCCGTGTATCGTCTCTCCCTGATAACGGATGGATGAACATGGGCCGGCGCGTTGCGACGTCACGTTGAACTGTGCCGGTATATCCGCTGTTCTGGAGGTACGTAGAGTGAACATTGTCGTTTGTGTGAAGGAGACGCCGTCCACAACGGCGGAGAAGCGCTTCGGGCCGGACATGCGGCTGGAACGCCGCAAAGAGGACGCGATCATCAACCCGTTCGATGAGTACGCCATCGAAGAGGCCCTGCGCCAGCAGGAGAAGCATGGCGGCACCGTCACCTTTCTCTGCATGGGGCCTGCAACGGCCAGCGAGTCTACCCTGCGTAAGGCGCTGGCGATGGGTGGCGATCGCGGCGTGATCGTGACGGATGCCGCCCTCGCCGGCTCGGATGCCATCGGCACGGCCCGCGTCTTGGCTGCCGCGCTCGCCAAGATCGGCTACGACCTCGCCATCTTCGGCTCCGCCGCTTCGGATGCGTACGGCGGTGTCGTGCCCAGTGCCGTCGCGGAAATCCTGGAAGAGCCGCTCTTCTCGTATGCCACCCAGCTCGACATCGAAGGGGCCAACGTCAAGATTCAGCGCCAGGCCGACATCGGCTATAACATCGTCGAGGGCGGATTGCCCGCGCTCATCAGCGTGATGAAGTCCATCAATGAGCCGCGCTATCCTTCCATGAAGGGTATCATGCAATCCAAGAAGAAGCCGATTGATACCTTCACGCTCGCCGAGCTTGGCATTGATGCGTCCCAGGTTGGCGCCGCTGCCTCGCGAGAAAAGGTGATAGGCGCGGAGAAAATCTCCACGCAGCGCAAGGGTGAGATGTACGTCGGAAATGAGGGTGCGGCGGACCGCGTTGTGGCGTTCCTCGTCGAGCAGAAGGTGCTGTAATCATGTCGAACGATGTATGGGCGCTCGCGGAAATCAACAACGGGCGTCTCGCCAATGTCTCGCTTCAGCTCGCCAGCAAGGCCGCCGCGCTCGCCGGTGCGCTTGGTGGATCGTCCGCCGCGGTGGCGATGGGCAGTAACACACAGGCTGCCGCGCAGGAGCTTGGCACCTGCGGTGTGCAGAAGGTGTATGCCTCCGAGGGCGAAATCTACTCTGAGTACCTGACACAACCGTACACGGCGGCGCTGGCACAGCTGATCCAGCAGCATCAACCCAGGCTTGTCCTCTTCGGTAGCACGAACTTCGGGCGCGATGTGGCCGCGCGGGTGGCAGCGAAACTCAGCCTTGGACTCGAATATAACGTGGGTGATGTCACCGTTGAAGGCGGCGACATCGTCATGACGGTGCCAGCTTTTGGCGGCGCGCAGGCCGTGAAGATGCAGTTCCAGGGTGAAGGCACGCGGTTGCTGGGTGCGCGTCAAAACGCCTTTCCGACGGTGCGCGTCGCGAGCACCGCGAGTGTCGAAGAGATTGCGCCACCGCCGCCGCCCACACGCGGCGCGAAGGTAAGCGGGCCATTCGGCACAGAGGGCGCGGAACAGGCTGGACATCTGGGCAAAGCGCCAGACGGCCACGACATCTGGATGCCCGCTGCTACCCGCGCCAAGCTGGAAGAAGCCCAGATCATCGTCTCTGGTGGTCGGGGGCTCGGTGGCCCACAGGGTTTCGCGCAGATTGAGGAATTGGCCGCCGCGCTCGGTGCGAGCGTTGGCGCCTCGCGCGCCGCCGTTGACGCCGGCTGGATCCCCTATGGCCACCAGGTGGGCCAAACGGGCAAGACCGTCAAACCGACGGTCTACATCGCCTGCGGCATTTCCGGCGCCGTCCAGCATAAGGCCGGCATGGGTACCGCCGCGCTCATCATCGCCGTGAACAAAGACAAAGACGCTCCCATCTTCAGTTTCTGTGACCTTGGTGTCGTCGGTGATCTGAATGTGGTGGTGCCCCAGCTCACCGCTGCCGTCAAGAAACAAAAGGGCGAATAGCCTCTTCCCTGGCCTCTACTGGCGAGGCAGGTCTCGCCCCAATGTGACACAGTGGGATGGTGAGCCAGGTCCCCCTTCTCGCGGCTGCGAGAAGGGGGAAATCAGGCCAAAGGAGCGTTCTCGTGAGTATTCCCTCATTCTCACTGGCGGGCGGTCCAGTGGGAGCGGTCATCTTCGCGGTGCTGCTCATTGCCGCATGGGTCGCGTTCGCGCTGCGTATCCGCCAGCTCGTGCGTCTCATGTTGCTGGGCCAGCCCGACAATCGCTTCGACCATATCGGCGAGCGAGTGAAGTTCTTTGTGCTCATGGTGCTCGGTCAGCGCGGTGTGCTGCGAGATCCGTTGCCCGGCATTGCGCACTTCTTCACGTTCTGGGGCTTCATCGTCATCCAGCTTGATGCCCTCAATCTCTGGGCCGAAGCGTTTGGCGTCTCTATCCCCGTCATCTCCAGCCGTCCGTTTGCCGTCATTCTGGACTTCTTCATCTTCTTCGCGTTCCTGGCGCTCATCGAGTTTGGCTACCGCCGGCTTGTCCTGCGGCCCAAGCAGCTCGAAAGCCAGACGCATAGCCCAGTGGATGCCTTTATCATCCTGGGCATGATCTTTCTGGTGCTGCTCACGCTCTTCTTCTTCGAGGTCTTCGCCTACGTCGCCACACGCGGCGCCGACTGGACCCTCTTTGGTGCGATGCTCGGCCCGGCGTGGGATGCGATCCCGGTTTCTACGGCCACCGCGCTCACCAGCGTCTTCTGGTGGGCAAATGTCCTGACCGTTCTTAGCTTCCTTATCTACATCCCCAACTCGAAGCACCTGCACCTGATGGCGACGCCGTTCAACATCTTCTTCCGTCGCATGACACCCCTCGGCGCCCTCGATCCCATCCCCAACCTGGAAGAGCGCGAGGATTACGGCGTCCATACGGTCAATCAGTTCACCTGGAAGCAGCTTCTCGATGGCTACGCCTGTACCGAATGTGGCCGCTGCAACAGCGTCTGCCCCGCGCTGGCGACCGATAAGCCGCTCTGGCCTAAGGAGATTATCCTGGATGTCAAGGAGGAGCTCTTCGCCACCGGTAATCTCGCGGTCGTCGGTCAGCAGCAGGGTATCGAAGAGCTTAAGCAAGAGCCGATGGTCGGCGGTCGCATCAAAGACGAGACGCTCTGGGCCTGTACGAATTGCGGCGCCTGCGTGGAGATCTGCCCTGTCTCTATCGAACACGTGCAGAAGATTGACGATATGCGGCGCTACCTCGTCATGGAAGAGAGCCGCTTTCCGCAGGAAGTCACGCCACTCTTCACTAACCTGGAGCGCAACCAGAATCCCTGGGAGATCAGCAACGACACGCGAGCCGACTGGGCCGCGGGTATGAATGTCCCGACGCTCGCCGAAGATCCCAATGTCGAAGTGCTCTATTGGGTTGGCTGCATGGGCTCGTTCGATGCCCGCAACCGCAAGGTCGCGACCGCCTTCGCGAAAGTGATGCAGCACGCGGGTGTCCACTTCGGCATTTTGGGGCCGGAAGAAAGCTGCACGGGCGACCCAGCACGGCGCATCGGCAACGAGTATTTGTGGTACACGCTCGCATCACAAAACATCGAGGTGCTGAATAATTACGGCTTCGGGAAGGGCGCTCCCGCGGAAGCTAACGGACACAACGGCGCGAATGGGCACAACGTTAGCGCCGGGGCGTTGCCTGCGCACGGTGTAGGCGTTCAGCCGGGCCGCGCATATGATGTGAAGACCGTGGTGGCGACCTGCCCGCACTGCTTCAACACGATCAAGAACGAGTATCCACAGCTTGGCGGCAACTTCGAGGTTGTTCACCATACTGAGTTCATCGAGCGCCTGATTGAATCAGGGCAACTCAAGTTGCCCGAAGGCTTTGACCGCCGCAAGCTGACGTACCATGATCCATGTTTCATTGGTCGCTGGAACGGCATCTACGATGCGCCGCGCAAGGTGCTGAACATCGTCAATAGTGATGGCGTTCACGAGATGAAGCGCAACCGAAACCGCTCGTTCTGCTGTGGCGGCGGCGGCGGCCGCGTCTGGATGGAAGAGAAGATCGGCAAGCGTATCAACAACACGCGTGTGGAGGAGGCTCTCAGCACCGGCGCGGACGCGATGGCCGCCGCCTGCCCCTTCTGCATTACGATGTTTGAGGACGGCATCAAGGCCGTTGAGGCGCAGGACCACTTCCAGGTGGAGGATATCGCCGAAATCCTGGCTCGCGCTCTCGACGCACAGCCGGCCATCGCCGGTAACACTGGCGCTACTGGCAGCGCTGGCGCAGCCAGTGATGAGGCGCACAGCTAATCGCTCCTAACGGGGTAAGCGGGCATCTGGTCTCCATGCCAGATGCCCGCTCAATTTGTCAACGATATGTCGGTCTACTTGCTCTTCAGACCGTGATTGAGCGAGGTGAGGCCCAGCACCGTGTTGATGAGCACCGCCAGGCCAGTCAGCGACAGACCGAGCAGCGTGCCATGGGAAGCGATGCTGGCTGGCGCGATCTTTCCCACATTCACCACGCGGAACCCTTGCAGGATCCCCAGGATGCCGACGAGCGTGAAGACAATGCCAATGATGATGTCGTACGGACGCGTCCACTTGCCTTCATTCAACCACTTCATGCCAACCACGAGCCCCAGCAGTCCACTGGCCAGGAGCCAGATGGATTCACTGTCCAGCTTATTGTTGGCGTTGTAGTAGAGCAGCCCCCCAATGAGGCCGAAGAGCAGGAACCAGAGCCAATAGTGTGTGTTGCGATGTGACATGAAAGCGTCCTCCACACGAGTGCCGCGAAAGCCTCTCCCTAGACGTGATCCAGGCTTGCTTCCGAACGGCGATGAATGGCGACCGGGACGAGCGCGTGGAGAGGAGAGGGCATGGACATGAAAAGTGCATCCACGTGGGCGGCGTCCGGTGCGAGCAACGGCGCGAACAGTTGGCCCGCGCCGCGCTCATTGTACCGGATAGCCTGCCGTCTGTATAGGTTCCCGCGCACCTCAGAATCAGCATACCAGTCACGCGAAACAGTGGCGATGCGCCGCGATACCTCGCTAGGAGGCGGGGCCTCGCGTATCACCACGCGAGCCGGCTTCTGTAACATAACCGGTCGTGCCCGTATCTGTGCCGTGCTGTTCCGCGTCATCCACCCGTGCCGCGGCGCTGTCGGCATTCGCCACCGAGCCGGAGCGCGAGATCTGCCCTTGAGCCTCCTGGCGGGTAGAGGGGCGATTCACTATCGCTTGAGCGGCGCCCAGAGAGCGGACGGTGGAGATGGCTGACCAGGCCCAGCCAGCAGCCGTCAGGGCCCATGCGCCGAACGCGATCCAGGTGGCCGCGGGGCCTATTACACCCACGAACTCTAATCCAGGAATCTTTGCCAGCAGCTGCACTGCCGTCGCGTACATGCCCAGCGGGAAGACAATGCTCCAAAGCGGTGGCGCATACGTGAGCAGTTGTTTGGAAATGCCATACTTCCAGATGCCGATAATGATGAGTAGCGGAATCCACCAGGTTCCCCACGCCCACATCATCACCGTGAAGCCCAAAATGTAGGATTTCAGCGGTGTCAGAAAGGCGTCGGGATGTGGGAGCTGAAATAGGCGCGCTCCCGCGACCGTCGTGATAGCCATCGCGCCCATATTGATCCAGTACGGGGGAGAAAGATCGGTCGGCCGTATATGCGTGAAGAAGAAGCGATACATGATGAAGGCGATGAAGATGAGATACAGGAGCACGCCAAACGTCCAAAACATATAGGCGACGAGCTGTAGCACCGCCGTAAGTTCGGGCCGCACCTGAATCAGCAAGACCCAGGTGATTGCTAGAGACTCTGTAGCGACAATCGAGATCAGCCAGGATCCATTGACCGATTGATCTATCATGCGGCCACTGACAAAGATGAGCATCGCAAACGCCCAGTATGTCAATACCAGCCACGAGGCAGCCGCTATCAACGTCAGAATACCTGGGACAAGTGTCCAGCCGCCGAGCGAAAACCGTGTGGCGACGACGCCGACAGCGGCAACAAACGTAAAATAGCCGAATACCGTGGTCGGATCGGTAAGATTGCTGCGAACCTCGCGTGGGAACATCACCCACCGCAGCACATAGACAGCCGTCAGGAATGCCAGCAATATGCACGCGACGACCCAGAGGATCACCGATAGCACGGTCACATGGTTGAGGTAGAGCGCGATAGAGACGATCCCGGTAGCCATGACGCTGGCGAGATAGCCCGTGTAGAGCGTCCTCACCCAGACCAGCCATACACTCCCAAGAGTCTGGCGTTTTGCCGTGGCCATAATCGTATCCCCACAGAGTGTCCATATCGGCGCCACCGCGCCGTTGCGGGCCAGTGCGCGCGGAGGTGAAGTTCTCATGCGCTGGCTGGTCGCCACGCGACAACATATATCACACACTATGGGGCAAATGGAGGCACATTGGCAACTGCGCGCTCGCTTTTACGTCTAGCGAAGGATTGCGCGGCGCGGACCCCGCGGTCCATCTCGCCAGGTTACTTTTCGGTACGCTTGTTCAGCACCGCGGGGATGGTCAGAATAAGAAGCTTCAGATCCAGCCAGAAGGTGCGGCTCTTGATGTAGGCGATGTCCATATCTACCATCTGCTCGAAAGGTACCTTGTTGCGTCCACGCACCTGCCAGATGCCCGTGACGCCAGGCTGAATAGCGAGGCGTAAAAGATGCTTGCGCCGGTACATGCGCACTTCGTAGGGTATTGGTGGGCGCGGACCGACCAGCGACATGTCGCCCAACAGGACGTTGAGAAGCTGCGGCAGCTCGTCAACACTGGTAACACGAATGAGCGCGCCCATTGGAGTGATCCGCGGATCGTCGGCATGCAACAGAGGACGCAGCCGGTGGAGCTGGCGGCGAATGATACCGCGCCGCCGTTCAGCGTAGAAATCCTCTTCGTCGGTGTCGTCGTCGTCGGTTGCGGTCGCTAACCCTGCCAGCCGCAGCGATTCTCGTGTCACCTTGCCATTGCCGCCCTTACCCGCGACGAAATTCGCATACGTCGCCCTGTGCAGCGAGTGATCCGCGTTGACATACATCGAACGGAACTTATACATCGTGAAAATGCGGCCACCTTCGCCTACGCGCTGCTGGCGAAAGAATGCTGGACCACGCGACGTCAATACGATAAGCAGCGCCGTCGCGAGTAATACCGGCGAGAGAACGACCAATACCAGCGCGCTCACTAGAATATCCAGCGCGCGCTTGGCAACACGATAGCTGGTCGGCAACGCGGGCAACGGTAGCGCGGGCAATGCGTCGTCAGCATCAGTGGACGGCGCAGTTGGAAGATCAATCACATGTATCTGTGGTGCGCTGGCTTGTTCAGGCGGCGCATAACGTTCTTGCAGCATACAGCGGGCTCCTCGCGGACACAGAGAGGGTTCTAGAGTGTCCTTGAGAAGTGTACTCCAAGCAGTCTCAGCGAGTCTCTACTCATCCAGTCAGGAAGAGGTTGAGATTGAGTGTATATACGTGGAGATTTGCGAGTAGGCGGCTGGGGGACGGGGCGTTTGAGACAGAATGGTGGCAATAGACGAGCGGCGCTGGTACGTACCAGCGCCGCTCACGCCCGGTACGTTGCTGGGTACCGGGCAACTCCTACCTCACATATGGGTCAGCATGTTTCATACTTTACCCACATTGAGATGGCTTATTGGGCGGGAGTGCGGGTGCGCGATGCTTGCTGCTTCGGCGTGCCCCGACCGCGCTCGCCACCCTTCTTGCCGATGCGGGAGTAGAACTCAGGGCCTTGCTGTCGCTTGGTGGACTCGCCACCCTTCTTGCCGATCTCAGCATAGAACGATGGGCCGAGCTTTTCTTTGACGGCTTCGCCACCCTTCTTGCCGATGCGGGAGTAGAACTCAGGTCCGTACTTCTCGCGGACCGCTTGCCCGCCGTGTTTCGCCTTCTGGGACCCTGGTTCAGGTCCGCGCTTACTTGTTGCCATTGTTCGCACCTCTCTTGTAATCGAACGGTAGTGTGCTCACGAGTATCGTGGCGTGTCTAACATCCACCACGCCATTCTTGGAATGCAGCCGATCACGCAACCTGCATGGCTTTGAATAGCAGGTTTCATACCAAGACTGCTCGGCGGCATCCAAAGAAACTGGCAGTGTGATGTTGATCACATTGTACGCACATCAATGGTCGGTTAACAACCCGAAAGTACTGTTGATACGCGCTTTAGTCCATGCTCTCCGTTATACGGACTTCGCTAGGCGCTCTCCTTGGGAACGAGCGCGCGCGGCTCGATTGGCGATGAGTGCAGCCGTTGCTCCAGCCCCCACGCCGTTATTGATGTTAACGACCGTCAATCCCGGAACACAGGTTTGGAGCATGGAGAGCAAAGCCGCTCGGCCTTTGCCGCCCGCGCCATAACCGACGCTGGTAGGTACCCCGATGACTGGCACCGGCGCGAGTCCCGCCACAACCGATGGCAGCGCGCCGTCCATCCCCGCACAGACCACCAGCGCCGCCACATCGCGTCGGAAAAGCGCATCGAGCGGTTCGAAGAGTCGGTGGATGCCAGCCACGCCAACATCATAGAGCGTCGTGACCTCCACACCCATCTCCTCGGCGACTAGCCGTGCCTCCTCGGCAATAGCCACGTCACTGGTCCCCGCCGTCAATATGCCGATCTGGCCACCGGTGTGAGGACGCTGATACCCCCGAGCATGGATAGCCGCGGCCCGCGCCAGCACGCGTAGATCTACTTCGCACTCGTCGAATTCGCGCCTGAGGCGCTCACTCATCTCCGCTCGTAAGCGGCTGACAAGCGCATGGCCTCGGCGCTCCAGAAACGAGCGCACGATGGCGACGACCTGATCGTCCGTCTTCACCTCCGCTAAGATGATCTCCGGGATGCCGGTTCGGCGCTCGCGCCCCAGATCCAGTCGCGCTTCGATTTGTCCGGAGCGCTCGCCCTCAACCGGTTCGATGGCTGCGGACGAGTCCTTCTCGTCGCTGTATCCCACGAATGACCTCCCACATGACACAGCAGATTCGTCGTGGACGGTGCGAATGCTGTGTCATGACATAATAATAGCACGCGAGCAGAAATATACGCAACCGCTCCGCAAGAACCACCTCGCTCTCGCAACTATAGCGGCTAGCTGGTGCGATAGCCCAATCGGGCCAGAATCTGATGCCGCATCGCCGGCTGATGTAGACTACGCGTTGACTGCAATCGCCTGGCTGTCGTGCTATCATATCTCGTAGCGGACCAGCAACGAGACTGGGGCACCGAATGGGCGCGCCGATGCAGTTGGGGCGAAGACTTCGAAAGATAATCAGGCGGCGAACGGAATATATGGAGGTAGGGACAGCGATGACAGCTCCGGCAAAGCGGTTTGGGCTGCTTGTAGTCGCACTCAGCATCATCGCGGTGGTCTTTGTCGCGTGCGCGACTCCATCAGCTTCGCTCCCAAACAGCAACGGTAACGGCAATGGCGGCGTCACCGGATTCCATACGCCCGCGCCCAATAACGGGCAACCGACGCCCGCGTTTCCACCGTTCACGATTGGCGCGTGGCCTTCTAATTACTCGCCCGCCAATAATGATACCATCACCATCTACGTCCTCTGCCGCAAGCAGGATCAGTCAATGCAGAATCCACCCCAGCCCGCGGCGAACCTCGGCGTGAGCATCATCCTGAGCGGACCGACGAGCGGAACGTACTCAGGCAATACCAACGCCGATGGGTTAGCCGCCATTACATTCACCATCAACGATCCAAATTCCGGGCAGCCGGTGACTGTCACCGCATCTACGACGTATAGTGGGCAGGCATACAGCGCCACAACCTTCTTCACGCCGAACCCCGGAGCGCAGGCGACAGCCACGGCGGGTCCGGGCAGTACGCCGCCGGGAAGCTCGACGGCGACTCCAGGAAACAAGCCCTAACACGCTGAAATGGCCGCGGCGCCTCGCTATTCACGAATAGCGGGGCGCTTTTCGCGTACCGTGGAGTCCGGCTGACAGTGCGGGCAATAGTGTGTGCCGCGCTGAGCTACCACAATGCGGCGGATAGGGGTGCCGCAGCGACGGCAGGGTTGACCAGTGTGCTGGTACACATTGAGGTGCGCGACGTTCGTGCCCGCCTCGTTGAAGGCATCGCGATGGCGTCCAATTGTCGTGCCACCATAGCGGATGCCCGTCTCAAGCACAGTCTGGATACCGCCATGGAGCGCGACAATCTCATCACGTGTGAGTGAGTTTGCCGGTCGAAGCGGATGGATACCAGCGCAATAGAGCGCTTCGTCGGCGTAGATGTTTCCCAAACCGGCGATCACCGCTTGATCCAGGAGCGTCGCTTTGATCGCTCGCTTGGTCGTCGCCAGCCGCTGAGCGAGAGCATCAGGCGTGAATTCCCGCGCGAGCGGCTCTGGTCCCAGCCCGGCAAAGGTCGCATCGAGGTCAGTTTCAGCTACAAGCGAAAGGCGACCAAACTTGCGCGGGTCGCTGTAGAGCAAGCGGCGCCCGTCATCCAGCGAGAAGCTGACGCGCGTGTACGGATCTTCCGTGGCGGGCGGCGAGATATACAGATTGCCCGACATGCGCCGATGGATCGCCAGGACATCGCCCCCGTCGAGGAAGATGAGCAGGAGCTTGCCCCGGCGACCAATGCGTCTGACTGTCTGCCTCGCGACGCGCTCCGCGAACTCCCGCGTGTCCATATCGCCAATAGTGCGCGCCCAGGATACATGCGCGGAGACGACGCGGCTTCCAACCAGCTCCGTCTGAAGTTGCCGCGCGACAAATTCAACCTCGGGTAACTCTGGCATCGTTTCCTACTCGCCGCTTGCCATCTGGCGATCGGGCGCCCGCATGGTTTGTAGCATGGGCGCGCTGGCTAGATATTCATCAAGAAAGGTGCCGACGCGCTCGATCCATACGTCCGGCAGGAACTCGAAGGCGCGGACGTGGCCAATATCGGGTAGTTGCCAGAGACGCTTTGGCTCGCGGGCGCTGGCATAGAGATGTTCGCCGTCGTATGGCTCATTGGCAATCTCGTCGCACAGGTCGGAGATGATATAGACGGCACGGGGACTCAGTTGGCCGATCACACGCGCCGGACGAATATCGCCAAGCCGCACGCCAGAGAGGATCTGCCCCCAAAAGACGATTAGATTCGCGAAAGGGAAGCTGGGTAGCCCGGTAAAGCGATGGAAGAGCGCTCCAATGTCGGTTTGCAGGTCAGCGAAGCCGCTCTCGATGACCATGCAGCGCAGCTCTGGCAGCTCCGCCGCTGCCAATGTGGCCGTGATGGCGCCAAGCGAGTAGCCCAGAATACCGAGGCGGCTCATGTCTACGTCGCCCCGCGAGCGCAGCCACTCGACCACCGCCGCGACATCCAGCCGCTCACGGACACCGTACGTGACCATGTTGCCTTCGCTTTCACCATGCCCCGCGAAGTCGAACATCACGGCGCCGTAGCCGTCTCGCTCGTGCAAGCGCGCGATCTGTGGAACCCACTGGCTGCGATTGTCGTTGATGCCATGACAGCAGATGAGGACGCAGCCGTTGCGCGGTGGCACATACCAGGCGGCGAGCATGCCGCGCGGGCCGGGTATCCTCGCCTCTTCGGCTTCGAGGCCAGCATCGGCGGGGCGTATCACAAGCGCCTTCCGGATCGGACGCAGCAGCAGCCGTGCCCGCCAGACACAAAACGCCTGGAGGGCGATGAAACCGAGCAGCAGGAGGAGAAGCAACACGACGGCTGGCGTCTGCCACATATATATTGTTCTCCTCTCATTGCTGGCCGGAGTTTCAGCGGCGGGCTGACCTAGTGCGAGACGCCGGAGAATACGTCGGGATAGGTTGGTATGCCGCCGAACTCGCTCACCGGCCAAAAGATCAGCACTGCTTTACCAACGATGTTGTTCCGAGGAATCGCGCCAAACGTGCGCGAGTCGCTGCTCGCGATGCGGCTATCATTCAGAACGAAGTACTGGCCAGGTAGGAGTGTGAACTGCGGCACAATCTTGGGGTTCTCGGATGCTCCGGCAGGCACGGAAATGTACGGCTCGTTGAGTGTCTTTCCGTCCACGACGACTGAATCGGGCGCAACCGTCACGGTATCACCAGGAATCGCGACGACACGCGCGAGGTATTGTCTTGAGATGTCGTTCGGATCGTAGAACAGCACCACATCACCGCGCGAGGGTCCCCCGAAGAAGTACGATGCCTTGTTGACGATAACCAGCTCGCCATTATTCAGCGCCGGTTGCATGCTGGTGTCCGAGATGAGAAACGTCTGAATGCTGACATGGACCACGAAGAAGATGATGGCGACAAACAGCAGTGTCTCAACGATCTCTCGCTTCAGATGCGCGCGCTGCATCAGCGTGCGATAGCTCGGCGGCGCTTTGGTCTTCTGCCGCACATCCCTCTCCTTCACGGCCCCGCCGGACTACTGATGAACGCTCGTGAACACGCTCGAATAGCTGCGCATCCACTCAATGGCACTAAACGGCCACGCCACCAATTCCACCTTACCAATAATCATTTCCCGCGTGACCGGTGTGGGGAAGTAGCGCGAATCGCGGCTGTTGTCCCGATTGTCGCCGAGCACGAAATACTGGCCGGTATCAAGATGCTGCGCCGGTATCGCGACGGGACTCTCGTCCTGGCCAGCTGCTAGCGGATAAATGTACGGCTCACTGAGCTTCACGTTATCCACATAGACGGCCGTGGGCGTAACCGTCACGGTATCGCCGGGAATGCCGATAATACGCTTGACATATTGCAATTTGGGTTCGTCAGGTGGGTGGAACACGATCACATCACCACGCTGAGGTGTGCCGAAATCATATGATAGCAGATTAACCATCACGAGGTCGCCGGTGTGGAGATTGGGCTGCATGCTAGGCCCATCCACGAAGTAGGGTTGGATGGAGAAGTGGATGGCAAAGAAAATCAGCAGGGTGAGTATGACCGTTTCAAGAATCTCACGGGTAAAGTTGGACGGATTCTCCGTCGCCGTGCTTCCTGCGGTTCTCGCCGGAAGGATCCGGGCGTCTGCCACGCTGCGACCTCCTGCTGCGTTGGTGGGTGAGTGCTCGCCTCACGCGGCAGGTGCCTGCAAGCCTCGCCACGCCTGTCGCCACGAACGCGCCGTATTATACCACAGCACACCCTATGCGCCCGGGTGAATGTGCTCATTGGGTGTGCAGCGCTGGCCTCTCGCTTCTCTCGTCCCAGGTAGCCGGGACTCCCGCGCTCTGCTATGGTATACGGAGGTTGGCGCAACTGGCGGACGCTGCGCCACTGCCAGCCGGCGAACCGACACGGATCGCATCAAACAGACAACCTGAAACGAGATACTCGAAAGATACAAGGAGCATTCGACGCTATGGCCGCTGTTCCTCGCCCGCTCGTGCTCGTCGTGATGGACGGCTACGGCATCAATCCCCGCGCTGACGCGAACGCCATCGCACTCGCCCGCAAGCCCAATCTCGACCGCATCGAGCGCCAGTGGCCCCACACCCAGATTGCAACCTCCGGACCAGCGGTAGGGCTGCCCGAAGGGCAAATGGGCAACTCCGAGGTTGGCCACATTAACATCGGCGCCGGCAAGCGTGTGTTACAGGAGTTTACCCGCGTCTCGGCGGCGATCCATGACGGCACGTTTTTCACCAATCCCGCGCTGCTCAAGGCGGTGGAGCATGTCAAGACGAACGGCAGCAAGCTGCACTTCTGCGGGTTGATCGGTCCCGGTGGTGTCCATGCGCACCAGAGCCACCTGGAGGCGTGCCTGAAGCTTGCGGCGGGTCACGAGATCGAGCGTGTTTACATCCACGCTTTCACGGATGGGCGCGATACCTCACCATTCGGCGCCGTCGAATACATGAAGGCGCTGGTGGCCCGCGCAAAGGAGATTGGCGGCGAGCACCTGGCCCGCGTTGCCACCATCTCTGGTCGCTACTACGCGATGGACCGCGACAACCGCTGGGACCGCGTGGCCCGCGTCTACTGGGCGATGACCCGTGGCGAGGGCAACCGCGCTGTTGACCCGGTGGCGGCGATTGCAGAATCGTATGACCGCAAGGTCACGGATGAGTTCATCGAGCCCGTCGTGCTGATGGACGGCGACCGGCCGGTGACAATCGTCGAGCCGGGCGATAGTGTGGTGTACTTCAACTTTCGCTCAGACCGGGGCCGCGAGCTGACAAAAGCGTTCGTCCTTGCGGAGCTGCCGCAGCAATCCGAAGGAAAGTTCGCGCGAGGGCCGAAGCTTGACGATCTCGAATTCGTGACCATGACTGAGTATGAGTCCGGCCTGCCGGTGGATGTCGCCTTCCCGGCGGACAACGTGGATTTGCCGCTCGCAAAGATTCTGGCGGATCGCGGCCTCAGGCAGTTTCACACCGCCGAGACGGAGAAGTACGCGCACGTCACGTTCTTCTTCAACGGCGGACGGGAAGCGCCGTTTCCCGGCGAAGACCGCTTGTTGGTGCCTTCGCCGAAAGTGGCGACCTACGACCTCCAGCCAGAAATGAGCGCGCCAACTCTGACGGCTGAGGCCGTCGAGCGGATCAAGAGCGGGACGTACGACTTCGTCGTGATGAATTACGCCAATGCCGACATGGTGGGCCATACTGGCATATTGGAGGCGACGGTGAAAGCCGTCGAAGCGGTGGACGACGGCGTGGGCAAGGTCGTCGAGGCGGCGCTGGCGCAGGGTGGCGCGGTGCTCATCACGGCGGATCATGGCAACGCGGAGCAGCTTGTCGAGTACGATACCGGCAAGCCACTGACCTCGCACACGACGAATCCTGTGCCGTTCTACTTCGTGGTGCCGCAGTGGCCGAACGCGGTGCTGCGCCGCAACGGAATATTGGCCGACGTGGCGCCGACGATTCTGGAGCTAATGGGCATTCCACAGCCGGAGCGCATGACAGGCCATACACTGATCGCCGGAGAGACGCACAATTCGCACCCTCATTCAGATAGATTATGACGTGGCGGCGCCCCACGTCTCGATGAAGCATACGGCTGGATGACGCGCTGGCCCGCCGGATGTGCTGCCTCAAATAGCGGCGCCACGGGATGCTGTGCATCAATAGTGGTATAGAGACGCGGGAAGGCGATATATACCCGTTTGGTATATCGAGACACTTCCCCAATATGGAGGCAGTGATGCCTGTTGACGATGCCGCGATTTCCTGTCGCGTGGCGACTATAGACGATATTCCGGCGTTAGCGAGCCTCCGCTGGGATATGGAAATGGAGTGGCACCCTGAGCGGGGCGAGCGGTTGACTCAGGAGCAATATGTGGAGGTATACGCTGCCTCAGTCCGAGAGGCCATGGAGCGACGCACCCACCGCGCCTGGATCGCCTTCTCTGATGGCGAGCCCGTTG
Organism: Ktedonobacterales bacterium; assembly: GCA_035310125.1. Classification (GTDB taxonomy): domain Bacteria; phylum Chloroflexota; class Ktedonobacteria; order Ktedonobacterales; family JADMIN01; genus DATGEP01. The sequence continues at coordinate 12,976 of DATGEP010000062.1, read as the reverse complement.
CCAGCGTGACGCTCATCTGGTGGATGATGCCCCCATCAACCGTGAATTTTCATCGCAAGCGCGGTGTTGTCTCCAGTGTGTTCACACAGCCAGCGTATCGCCGTCGCGGTATTTCGCGGCGGCTGATGAGCATGCTGATCGAGGATGCGCGCGCAGACGGCATAGATCGCCTCGTGCTCTGGGCATCAGATATGGGACGACCGCTGTATGAGAGCTTAGGTTTTGCGCAAGGCAACGGAATGGATCTCGATGTTACTTGAGCGATGCATGTGACGTGGCGCGCCTACGAGCGCTAAAGGCAGGCAGAACATGGCGGCGGTGACAACAGAGCGGCTCATGGCGATTGCGCTGGAGATGGCCGGGATGGAGCGCATGCCTGGTGATTGCGCGATCTACCATCCAGGCACGCGCATCAACCATGTGCTGATGGGCATAGATGTGGGCGCGGCGGAGCTATTCATGGCGCGCCAGCTTGGATATTCCGCCGTTATCGCGCATCATCCCGCCGGATTTGCCGGTCCGTACTGGGATGTCTATCGCAAGCATGTGCGACAAATGACCGCAGCGGGCGTCCCGGCGGATGTCGCCGAAGCAGCGATTGCGGCGCGTGTTGTCGCATTCAAGGCAGCGGCGCAGCGCGAGAACTATGACCACGTGGCCTCGGTGGCGCGTCTGTTGGAAATGCCATTCCTGAACATCCACTCTCCACTTGATGCGGTGGGCCGGCGCATTATGCAGCAGACGGTGGATCAGCGACTGAGTAACCAACCCGATGCCAGTGTGGCCGATCTGCGCGAGGCGCTACTGGCGCTGCCGGAGTTCGCCGTCGCGCGCACCGAGATGCAGGTTCCTCTGGGACAATGGGACGCGCGCGCCGGTCGTGCCGTCGTGTCTCACGGCGCCTACACCAACGGGGGCTATGCCGTCGTCCGCGCCTATCTTACGCATGGCGTGAATACGGTGTGCTGCATCCACTTTCCGCTGGAGGATGCGCAGCGTCTGGCCCGCGAGGGAGTCGCGGGAAATATCCTGGTGATGGGTCACATCGCGGGCGACAGTGTCGGCATCAACCCGTATGTCGCGCGGCTGCGAGCGGACGGTTTGGAAGTGGCGACATTCTCTGGCATTCTCACGGGCGGATAGGTACGTTGCGAGCGTCGCGTAGCATGAAACGCCGTGCGGTGCGACAGAAGCAGCGATCACATGCGTCTTGTTGGCACGATGCTATAATAAATTGTGGCCCGCAGGATAAAGTCGCGCTTATTCATAGCCCGTCAATCCCTGGACCAGCTGTTTTGCGTCCAAGAACACACTCGTGTGTGGGCACCACATGTTGGAGGTAGCTGAGGTACATGCCATACGACATCACACTGATCCCAGGCGATGGGACGGGCCCCGAAATCACCGAGGCTACCCGCCGCGTATTGGAAGCGACGGGCGTACAATTCAACTGGCACGTCCATCAAGCGGGATTGGCCGTGCTGGAAAAGGTGGGAACTGTCTTGCCGGAGGATGTAATTGAGTCTATCCGCAAGACGAAAGTGGGCCTCAAGGGCCCGATCACGACTCCCGTTGGCAAAGGCTTTCGGAGCGCGAACGTAGCCCTGCGCAAGAGTCTCGATCTGTTCGCTAACCTGCGCCCCGCCAAGTCATATCCTGGCCTGCGCTCCCGGTATTCGGACATTGATCTGATTATCGTTCGGGAGAACACCGAAGACCTGTACGCCGGCATCGAGTACCAGAAGGGCACACCGGAGCTGGAAGAGCTGGTGGATTTCATTGGGCGCACAACAGGGACCAAGCTCTCCAAAGAAGCTTCCATCAGTATCAAGTACATCTCCGTGCTGGGCAGCCGCCGTATTGTCAAGTTTGCGTTCGACTACGCCCGTGCCAATGGGCGCCGCAAAGTGACCGCCGTCCATAAGGCGAATATCATGAAGTTCTCGGACGGGCTGTTCCTGTCTGTGGCGCAGGAAGTTGCTAAGGAGTATGCAGACATTCAGTTTGAGGACCGCATCGTAGACAACATGTGCATGCAGCTCGTGCAGAAGCCAGAGTTGTACGATGTCCTGGTGTTGCCCAATCTCTACGGCGATATTTTGTCGGATCTTTCCGCCGGGCTGATCGGTGGCTTGGGTGTGGCGCCGGGCGCGAATATCGGCGCGGACTATGCCGTCTTCGAGCCAGTCCACGGGAGCGCCCCGAAATATGCCGGTCAGAATAAAGTCAATCCGATGGCGATGATGTTCTCCGGCGTACTCATGCTGCGCCACCTGGGCGAGCGCGACGCGGCTAGCCGAATGGAAAAGGCGATGTCTTCGATCATCGCCGAGGGCAAGTATGTCACCTACGATCTGAAGCCACGCCCGGATGACCCGACATCAGTTGGCACGTCACAGGTCGCCGATGCGATCATCGCGCGCATGCGCGAAGGACGCTAACGGCGCCAGCCTACCACCAGCCCGCTTTTCGCTCCCTTGCCCAGAGAACAGGGAGCGAAAAGCGGGCTCTTTTCACCATCTGGCCAGCGACCGAGCGCCAGCATCCAGGCATACCAAGGCGCCTGTCCGTGTATGCTAGATATGCTTCTCAATTTTCTCAAGCAGTTGGCTCAGATCAAACGGCTTGGTGATATAGTCATCGGCGCCAACCTCTTTCGCGATGCGTGCAGTATCCCGACTCGCGGAGAAGATGATGACCGGAATACACCGCGTCTGCTCCGCGCTCTTGAGCTGCCGGCATATGTCTCTGCCGTCGCTGCCAGATATCTGGATATCGAGTAGTATCAGGTCGGGATACCCGTCGCGAAACTGGCTAATGGTGTTGCCGTCAAATGTCGTTTGAACGGCATATCCGACTTCCAGCAGAAGCGCCTCCACCGCGTCAACGATTCCCGGCTCATCATCGGCGATGAGGATCGTCTTTCTTCTGCCCGACTGCCGCATGCTCCAATCAGCACCAGCCTCTCGCATTTGGTTACTACCCCTTGCTCGTCGCGGGAAGTTCCAGGGGCAATGAGAAGGCGAAAGTAGAGCCTTTCCCTTCCTCACTCTCGACCCAGATGTGCCCATGATGACGCCTTACGATCTCCGCCGAGATGTAAAGACCCAGACCAAGCCCTGGGTATGTTCCCAGCTCCCTTGCCTGAACGCGAAAGAATCGGTCAAACACCTGTGTTTGTTTCTGCTGGGCAATGCCAATGCCAAAATCTTGTACTTTGGTAACAACCTCCTCACCGTCGAGCGAAGTCGTCACAATGACCTGATCCGCATGTGGCGAGTATTTCACGGCATTCGTGAGCAGGTTCGTCAGAACCTGGCCAATCCGCTCGCGATCGCCCGAGATGGTGACCGCTGGCACGCACTCACAGATGATAGTATGCCGCGCCACCGTCCGCTGTACATCCTCGATAATTTCCCCCACGAGCGCACCGTAGTCGAACGTGGACATCTGAAGCAGGAGCCTGCCCTCCTTGATATTGGTCTCATCGAGCAGCTCCCCGATGAGCCTGGTCAGCTTATTCATCTGACCATCCATTCGTCCCAACATCTCCGCTGAGCGCGTGTCTCCCGCCCTGCGGAACTGAAGCGCAAGCAATTGCGCGTACGCCTTCAGGCTCGTCACCGGCGTCTTTAGCTCATGACTCGCGATGCCGATAAAGTCATCCTTCTGTTGCTCAAGCTGGCGTTGTTCCGTCACGTCAGTGTTCGTGCCGAACCACCGGACGACTTTACCAGACCCGTCCCGGATAGGTATCGCTCTGGAAAGAAACCAGCGATACTCCCCGTCCTTGGCCCGCAGCGGAAAGGTGTCCTCCCAGGGCTCTCCACTCTGGAAACACGCGCTAATCTTGTTGACGACACGCTCGACGTGATCGGGATGATGCACTTTCTGCCAGCCCCAGCCTGCCACGTCTTCCAGGGTCGTCCCAGTGTACTCGTACCACCGCTTGTTGTACCAGAAAATGGCGCCAGTCTCATCCGCCATCCACGCGAATTGAGAAATATTATCGGCAAGCGTACGGAACCACTCTTCGTTTTCCCGCGCCCGCTCGCGCGCCCGCACCAGCTCAGTCACGTCAACCGCGTGTATCAGAACGCCGCTCACTCTATTGTTATCATTCATCGTCGGCTGGCAGGCGAAGTTGAAATAGCTGTCCTCCAACTTCCCGTTTCTATTTCTATCCAGTTTGAACAGCAGCTCCGTGCCTTCAAAGGTTTCGCCGCCCCCATATACCTGATCCAGTACAGCATAGATGCCCTGGCCTTCCAGCTCGGGCAACGCCTCGCGAATCGGCCTGCCTAGGACGTCTCTACCCATACCAATACCCCGCATGAACAACGGATTGGCTAGCTCGAAGACATACGCTGGGCCGCGTACGACGGCGATAGCCGCTGGGGCTTCCATCAAGAGGTCATACAAACGTTGCCGCTCTGCCTGAGCTTTTTGTAGAGCTTGCCGCTCGCTGGCCAAAAGCCGAGCACGCTCTTCTTCAACGTGCAGGTACTCGATAGCAAGAATCGCCGTGCGCGACACAAGTCGAATGATTTGGAGGTCATCAGCCGTGGGCAGCCGAGGTATTCGGTAATACAGCGCAAACGTGCCCAATACGTCGCCAGTCTTCGCGATCAGCGGCGTTGACCAGCAGGCTCGTAACCCATGCGGCAAGGCGAGGTCACGATATTGCTCCCAGAGCGGGTCTGTCGCTATGTCTTCGACAATGACCATCTTCTTGATGTATGCGGCGGTTCCACAGGAACCAGCGGCAGGCCCGATCGCTAGTCCTTGCAATGCATGGATGTACGCATCCGGCAGACTGGGACCTACGCCGTAGGCGAAGTGTTTACCGTCAGTATCAACAAGAAGGAGTGACGCAAGCAAACCCTCGTGCGATTGCGTTTCGGCCCAGCGAGCGATGGCATCTAGAATGCGCGGAAGAGGAAGCTCCTGGGCGATCAGCTCTAATACCTGGCATTGCCCATCTACGAGCGCCTCAAGATGCTCATACTTCGTGGCAATAACACTCGTGTCAGCAACTTTGGCTCGACGCGACTTTTCCATTACCTGCGCTCCCGCCATCGCGCACACGCTGGCACGGCCGGTGGCCCGTGTGGTAAATCTGTCTGCGGCATCGTCACCGCACAGCCGCGAATTCAGGACAACCCATGCTCGCGGCTGATACCGGCTGATGCGCTCGAATAGACATAGTAAACCATGTTAGTAGACCATGATACCGCAATATGTAGCAATTTAGGCACCACCTCAGGCCATGCTTTCTCGTAAAGACCATGGCGATCGGGCTGGCGAGAGTCCCCAGCATATTGACCGTAGCGCACGCACCGAGCAGACGCACGCTAGCGATGTTGGCGACACGAGGTGTGCGACGCCCAGAGCGGTCCCAGCACCCTCAACTCGACTATTTCTTCTCCTCCACGACGGGTACGCCGCCGACGGTGTCACTGACGACCTCATGCCAGATGACGATCTGGATGGGATAGGCTCGCGCGTCGCTGCCAATCTGGACGACAATGACCGGCTCGACGGGTTTGAGCCAGGCGTCCGCCGCAGACACACTGATGAACTTGGGCGCATCAATACACGCAATCTGATCTTTGACGGGCCCACCGGAGATGATGTCGCTGTAGGGGATGCAGTGTTTGCTCCAATTGGTCTTGAACTCGACGGTGGCGCCCGGCGGGGGATTCTCGCTGTCATAGCTGAGCGAACAGCCAGGCGCGGAAGCAGCGGGCGTATAGGGTTTGGAGGGCTGAGCCGACGATCCGGTCGGACGCAACGTGATGGGATTGGGAGTAATGAGCGCTACTCCTGGCGTAGCGCCGCCAGGATGGTTGCAGGAGATGGCCGGTCGGCCTGATCGCGACCAGTGTGAGCCAGCGTCAGCCGGCCGTCGCGCCCGACAACGAAGTTGCCGCCGCGCTGGAGCGTGTCATCGCGAACGCCGATGGGCTTGCCCTGGAGTCCCCACTTGAGGTATTGCCAGAGAATGCCCGGACCATAGACGCGCCACACCACGTTGCGCCCCAATCCGTAGGCATGGTAGACCGCGCGCGACGGGTCCGCCAGGAAGCGCGTCCGCTCGAACGTATCGGCCGGGAAGCCAGGCGGAGTCAGGCCGTGCTGCGCATAGGCCGGTTCGAGGAACCGGCGTCGGAAGTACGGCACCCAGTGGCGCAGCCGCTCCATCTCGGCGAACGACAGCACGAGCAATTGCGCGTCGAGTGCCGCCAGCTCACGCAGGAAGGTCGGCTGGTGCAACTGCACCAGATGCTCGTTGCAGTACAGTCACGCCAGGTGCCGTAAGAAGACGAGCGCGACTGGCTTGGGATAGATGCCGAGCTGCACTTCCGCGCCGTCGGTGGCTGGCAGCGTGAAGTCTGGGGCGGGCTCGCCCGCTCGCGGGAATCGCAGTGGCACGGGTTGTCTACTCCCTCTGTTCCGTCTGCTCCGGCTTGTGATTCCGACCTATCTTGTCCCTCGTGCCGCGCCAGGCGGCCGCGTGGCCAGGTGACTTAGTGGCCCTCGGTGTAGCTGCGCTCGCCTGCCGTAATGGAGGCGGGCAACGTGTTCTCCTTTGGTGGAATCGGGCAGCTATAGTTGGGACTATACGCGCAATAGGGGTTGTAGGCCAGGTTGAAGTCGAGCGTCGCCGTGTAGGTTCCATCCGCCTGCTGGTACGGTTCGACCTCAAGATAGCGGCCGGCGCCATACGTCTCGCGTCCAGAGGTGGCATCGCGGAACGGCACAAAGAGCTCGTGCGCGTGGTGCTCCTGGGGATCAGCGAAACCGAAAAGACGTACATCCCGGCCACCAATACGGAAGCGCAGCTCAGCGGAACGCGCCTGTGGGCGGATCTCCCCGGTGGAGGTTCCTATCTGCACGATCTCGGGGTGGGCAAATGGCACGACCTCCGCTTCAACACGGAACGCCGGGTCGGGCGGATAGTAGCTCAGGCCCGCAATGTGCCCAGGATACCCAGGATGCCCGTGGCGATGCTCAAATGGAATGGGTGACTCTGGTGAGGCGGCGAAGAAACGATCCTTTGCTCGCCGCTGATCATTGATGGTGCGTATATAGTCCCTGTCGGCCTGACGAGCTCGACCAAACATCTTGTCTCTCCATTCGAGCGTACACGTACTTCATTCCAGACACCACGCTACGCCATGCAACACCGCACCAACCTGCGGCGCGATACCAGCAGGCGGTAGTAGGCAGCTAGTGAGAGGTATCAGCGGCAAGAGAGTGGGATCTGAGTGCTCGACTACTCCTCGAGCCGGCAACGTAGGCGCTCCGCATCGCGCAGCAGCACATGCCCCCGACGCAACTCCACCAGCCCGTCCGCTTGGAACTCGTCGAGGATCTTCGTGACGGTCTCGCGCAGCGCGCCGATCATGTCGCCGATCTCCTGATGGGTGACCTCAACCTCGGCGCCCGCACGGCCCTCGGTCAGACGCAGCACCACAGCGGCGATCCGCGCCGGCGCACTGCGATAAGCCAGCTCCTCCAGGCGCGCCTCGGCGGCGGCCATCCGCTTGCCCAGCACCTCGATCATACGCAGGGCGACCTGTGGCTGCTCGCGGATCAGACGTTCGACATCCGCCCGGCTCATCACACAGAGGAGCGACTCGTCAGCCGCCTCTGCGAAGGCGTGGCGCAGCGATTCGCCCAGCAGCGGCATCTCACCAAAGAACGCCTTTGGTCCGATGCTCGCCAGCTCCAGGCGCTTACCACTGGGAGTGAGCCGATAGATGCTCACCCGCCCGCGCTTGAGCAGAAACAGCGCCTCCGCCCGGTCCTCCTGGGAGTAGATGACCTGTCCCTTGGGGATCGTGCGCATGATAGTCGCATGCTCGATCATCGTGATCTGTTCGGGCGGCAGATCACGGAAGACATCCATCGTCAGCAGATAGTCCCGTTTAGTGAGTGCAGAGCTACCTTGAGGTTGTTGAGGCCGCAGCGACGAGAGTGACACAGCGCTGCGGGCGCGATCCAGCAAGCCGTGCTTGTTCATATGCTGATCTCCTCGTGACGTCATCGTGGCCTACTTGCCCGTCCGCTGTCTCAGCACGCGGAGCAGATCGTCACGGTTGGGATTGCCCAGCGACACGACTCGGCCATCCAACAGATACGTCGGGACGGCTACAACGCGTGCCGGCACCGGGTCGCTGGTCGTGTCGAGATTGATCACGCGCACCTCTGTACCGGGCACATCCCGTGCCAGTTCGGCCAGGCGCAGCGCCTCCTGGCAGTTCTCACAGTGATTGGCGACATAGATCTCCAGGTGCATCGCGCGACTCTCTTCCCAACACATCATATCCCAACGCATCGTGACGTAACGCTCTACGTTCATGACACACATGACACACATGTACTCATTCGACGAGCTCCACGCCCTTCCAGAAGGCGACGTATCCAGCGATCTTGCGTGCCAGCGGCGACGGCCTGGGGTAGTACCACGCGGCATCTGCGTTGCGTTTGCCGTCTACCTCGAGGCTGTAATAGCTGGCCATGCCTTTCCAGAAGCAGAGACTGCGGGTGTGGCTCGCACGGACGTACTGGCGATTGACGGCCTCAGGCGGGAAGTAATAATTGCCCTCGACTACAATAGGTACGTTGCTTTCGGCGACCACCGCGCCGTTCCACATAGCTTTCACTGGTATACCTCCCACGTTCTCCATTCCGGTTGTATGCGCGTATTGTCTTGTCAGCTGCGATGCGCGAATGCGCCTGGCACCCCGGCAAAAGGCAGGCGCCGACGATCAGTCAGCGCGGCCGCATCGTGTCGCGCGTGTAGGATTGCAGCTTCGCTTCGAGCGTTGCGTTGGAAGGCTCAACCAAGCGGGCCCGGTCAGGGAAAAGGATGGTGGGCACGCTCTGCATGCCACCGTTTAGCCGCCGCACGAGCTCCACTGCCTGCGGATCGTGCTCGATGTTCACCTCTACGTAGGGGATGCCGAGCGCGGCGAAGACACGTTTCGCTCGCCGGCAATCACCACACCACGGTGTGGTGTACATCATGATCGAATGATTTCGCGCCATCATCGTTGTGCCCCACCCACTTACTCGCGGCATCATGTCCTCAGCATCGTTTCCAACCAGCATCGCCCCTCAGATGGCATGAACCCCAGTCGGATGTCATCGGTCAGTCAAGCTGATCAGCGTTGGGGCTTCTCCTGTGGCTTCATTCCGCCAAGTCGTCTTGCCGGGAGCGACGGAGAGCGATACCGCGATGCCTGTCCCAACATACCACCAGCTCGGCAGACATTCTGTAGCGCAGACTACACATGGAACACGAGGCGGTTAGCATCGCTATAGTATCCGAAGCGCTCATTGGGACATGCGTGGTGACATAGATGCGCTGGTCCAATCGTACCGTAGGCATGGGCCTCGTCATTCGGTACGCGGCCCATGCCTACGGTACGATTGCATCGCTGCCCAGTCGGGTGCAGATACTGTACGGCACCATAGGCGGCGTGCAGGGTAGCCCAGGCCACAGAACTTCTCCTTTTCCGGCAATAGAGTTGTACCAGAGTCGCGGCACCGCAACGTATGTAGCGCCTCAAGCAACCTCAGGCAGCCATATATCGGCTGCCGCAAGCACAGAGGACAAGGCGAAGAAAGACGATGAACACCGTTGAACAGACCGTTGGGCAGAATAGGTCGAGCACGGCGACCGACCGCAGTGTCCCAGCGCTCTGCGTGAGGCCAACAATTCCTACAGCGCCTTGATGAAGCGCCGATGGGTCGCCACCATCCTGCGGACAACGGCGTCTGCGGGGTGGTGGCAGCCCATAGCATGTATTCAAGCGCGCGAAAGGACAACGAGGACCGACATGCATGACACAAAGACCAAGCGGCTCATGATCATCGGGGCGGATGCTGCCGGGATGAGCGCGGCCGCCGAGGCGCGGCGGTTCGACAAGGACCTACCGATTGTAGCCTTCGACCGCGGCGGCGCCGCCTCCTACAGCCAGTGCGGTCTGCCCTATCTGGTCGGGGGCGTGGTCACCGACACCAGCCGGCTCATCGCCCGCACCGTCGAGCAGTTCGCCGCCCAGGATATTACTGTGCATCTGGGCCACGAGGTCACCGCTATTGATCCAGCGCGAGGGCTGGTGCGCGTGCGCGAGCTGCCAACCGGGATGGGCCACGACGAGCCTTACGATCGTCTGGTGATCGCGACAGGGGCGTCGCCGGTGCCGCCTGCCGTGCCCGGCCTCGACCTGGAAGGCGTCTTCGTGCTCGACGTGCTGGAGGATGCCATCGCGCTGCAAACATACATCAGGCGACACCGCCCACGGCACGCCGTGATCGTAGGTGGGGGGTACATCGGGTTGGAGATGGCGGAGAACCTCGTGCGCCTCGGGCTCAGCGTGCGGCTGATCCAGCGGGGCGAGCACCTGTTCCCGTCGGTGGATTTCGACATGGCCATGCCGCTCGCCCAAGAGCTCGAGCGCCACGGGGTGGACCTCAGCCTGTGCGACAGCGTGCTCGAAGCCTGTGAAGGTGCGCACGGGCGGGTGGCCCATGTCCACACCAACACTGGCGAGCTTCCAGCCGACCTCGTTCTGCTGGCCATCGGCGTGTCCCCGAACGTCGTCCTCGCCCAGACCGCCGGCATCGCGTGCGGGCCGACCGGCGCCATCGCCGTGGACGACCATCAGCGAACGAACATGCCGGGGATCTTCGCGGCCGGTGACTGCGCCGAGCATTGGCACCGCCTCCTGCGACGGCCAGCCTGGGTTCCTCTGGGCACGACTGCCAACAAGCAGGGCCGCATCGCGGGGCGGAACGCCGCAGGCGGTGACGCGGCCTTCGGCGGCATCGTCGGGACGGCGATCACCCGCCTGTTCGACCTCGAGATTGGGCGCACTGGCCTGAGCGAGCGGGAAGCGCAAGCGGCAGGCATCGTGTGCGTCTCCACGACGCTGGACTCCACCGATCATGCCGGCTACCTGCCCGATGCGCACCCGCTAACCGTGAAGCTCGTCGTCGAGATGGGCAGCGGGCGGCTCATCGGGGCGCAGGCGGTCGGTCGAGCGGGGGTCGCCAAGCGCATCGACGTGTTCGCCACGGCCCTCTATGCCGGACTCACGCTCGCGGATCTGCCGCAGCTGGACCTGGCCTATGCGCCGCCGTTCAACAGCGTCTGGGATCCGCTCCAGGTCGCTGCGACATCGCTGCTGCGCCAGGGCGCCATTCGATGGGGACCCAACCAGTGAGGCCGTCGAGGTTTACACATGCGGCAGCAGCGTGTGAACTCACGCCTGGCGCTGTGACGAGCGCCACGAATTGGAACTGTAGGCGCCGCTACAGACGCCTCTCTCTAGCGGGATTATCCTAACTTCCATAGTAACGGAAGTAGCCACCGACTCGGCTCTGGCCATCGTAGCCGCAGGCGTCTCCGAACACGCACAGTAGGCGAGTAGGCAAGCTACCAGAAAGGTGAGCGATCATGCGAGACAATGCGAACGATGCGACAGGAAGTTGGGGCGATGTCATCCGGTGGGGATTGATCGCCGGTCTAGTCGGCGGGATCGTCATGGCGATGTTCATGATGATTGTGACCGCGCTCGCGGGCATGGGATTCCTGGCGCCCGTCTACGCGATTGCAGCGACGTTCCATCCGTCGTGGGCGATGACGAGGGGCTTCGATCTGGCGCCGCTTGTGGTCGGATTGATGCTCCACATGATGAATTCCGCCGTGTTTGGACTGATCTTCACGTTGCTGGCGCGCTGGCTGCTGCCACGCGCGCGCTCTCTTCCGGCGTCCGCGGTGGCGGGCATGGTCTGGGGACTGCTCCTGCTAGCTGTCAATCAGGCCATCGTCCTGCCACTGGTTGATACACCCATGGCGACGGCTACCAGCGGCATCTTCGGCTGGTGGCTCATTGGCCACCTGATGTACGGCGGCGTGCTCGGCATGATCGCTGGCGCGACCCTTGGCCGCCCGGCGAGCGCGCCAGGCCGCCTTGCGCACGCTGGCCGGGCCTAATCCACCGAGCGAGGTCGGAAAGTGACGCCAGGATTGACGCGACAGTAGCGTAATGCTTTACGTAGGTGAGGAATAGAGAGTCCCTGCGCCCACGTCGCGGGACTCTCTAATTCCTACCCATATGGAATGCTGACAGCGTTTTTCGGCAAGCTCAAAGGCACTCCTGGCGAGTGCGTGTAAGGATACGTTCGCCTCACAACCATGACGCCGATGTGCCACGGATTTTGGTGCACCTTCTGGCTGATCCACGCGCTCGCCCTAGCCAGCGAGGTGGACGGCGCCCGCGCGACGTTCGAGCATGCGGTCGCCTATGTCAACGATGTGGGGCTGCTCGCGGAAGAGGTTGACCCGGCTACGGGCGAGCTGCTCGGCAACTTCCCCCCAGGCGTTCAGCCATATTGGGCTGGTGAATGCGGCTTGGGTCATTGATCAGGCAAGGCGATGTTCTGCATGCGTCGCAGCGTCCAGCAATGGATTCCCTTGACGCATAGCGCATTAGTATCTTACAATTCCGCATATCCTAATATGTTGTCATTTATTCAGGGCAGCATATGCTTGAATGGAGGCGCGCATGAGGTGTACATATGGATGATGGCACACGTAATGAGACGCGACACGCGCCGATTCAAACGATTGACTTGGCGGAGGGTCGTCAGGGCATCGCCATCATCCAACCGAGCAGAGGCGGCGAGATTCCTGACATCCCGCTCGACATCAGCGGGATGACCGCTATAAGTGGTGCGGATCTGTACACGCGATTCTTCCGCGCACTCGGTGACCCAACCCGCGTGCGCCTCTTCGGATGTGCCCTACATGGTCGAAGGGGCTGATAAGACTGATAGGGCTGAAGGGCGCGACGTGGCTGAACCGGCAGGTCGAGGTAGTGTGATTGGACATCCCGGCGACCTGCCGATGCGGCCACTCGATGTTGCCGCGCCGCCTGGAAGCAAATGAAGGCCAGTA
>DATGEP010000061.1:0-30768 GCA_035310125.1 Ktedonobacterales bacterium | reverse complement strand
CGATCTTGTTGTGCTGGGGCAAAGATGCTCGGTTCAGCCCGCTCGAACACGCGCGCACCTTCCGCCAATCCAATGCGCAGGCCGAGCTGCGGGTCTTCGATTGTGGTGGGCTGCCGCAAGACGAGCTGCCCGAAGAGTTCGCCCGCGAGGTTGGCGGCTGGCTCCTGGCGCCGAGTCCATCCCGGTCGAAATAGCGCGGCGTGAACGCCAAAGGGTTATTCTCCGCTAACGCGCCTGCTCTCCAGAGATCCCGCCAGCACGATGGGACCAGTTGGCGTGGAGCTGCCGAGCCGCGCCGAGCCGCGCTCTAGCGCCAGCGCACGCCGACGGCGAACGTGACCCGAACCGCGACCTGACCCGGCGCCGTGACTGTGACGACCAACTGCCATGGTCCAGCCATGCTGAATACGAGATGAACGTTGTACCGTCCGTCTCGTGCCGTCGCGGCCATGTCGGGGACGGGCATCGCCATGGTTGTCATGTCCGCATGGACCCGCACCATCGCATCCACAATTGGATGTCCGGCGCGGTCCCGTATATCGAACGACACCGCGTTCCCGTCGCCTGTTACGAACTGGCCCGAGCTTGCATGCAGCGTGACTACATACGGCCCGGCTGTGGCCACCATCTCTGGCGAAGTGGCGGCTGGAGGAAAGAGCAGCGCGCCAAGGCCCAGGTGTACCCATGCCAACATCAGCAAGACCGCCACGCCACTCCCGACGATCAGCCCCTGGATGATCCGGTCACCGAGCGGTGATCTTCGCGAGATCGTCTCGGCGGCTGGCCGTATTCCCTGAAGTTGCATCGTCGTCTCCTCCAGATTCGCCGCACTCATGCATCCATTGCGCTGGGTCATAATGCTCTACCCCTCCGCTGGGGGATCGGATGATGCGACTGGATGGGGTGACGCAGGGCAATGTGATCGTCGTCTCGCTGGTGGAGCAAGTGGGGGCGCTTTTATGACAACGGCAAGATAGTCTTCTGGTCGTATGCCATCGCATACGCGAATGGCGGCGAATCTCGCACACAAGAGCGCGCTGTTCCGGCATGCAGGTTGCGGCGAAGGACATCAGCAGCGCCATGCACGTGGCGGAAATGTGCCTCAGCCGACACGAACTTCTCTGGTATGGGACTAATAGCCCATTTTACTGGCTTTACAGGCAGCCGTGGCGCATGCTACCATAATTACTCGCCCACTATTTTTTACGGTGTGCTGGCGCGCCCCAAAGTCATCTTTGGGGACGGTACTATTTGCGCTCCTGGAGGCGACGGATGGAGGCGACACAAGTATGGCAAGCGGCCCTGGAACGGGTGCGCCGCCGTGTCTCGCCGAGCGCCTTCGCCACCTGGTTTGGCGAGACGGTAGGCGTGGAGCTACGCCAGCACTGCATAACCGTAGCGGTGCCGAGCACGTTCGCTGAAGATCATCTACGGCAGCGATTTGGAGAGCTGGCGCGAATCGCGGTTAGCGAAGTGATTGGCGAACGGGCGGAGATCATTTTTGTCGTACGCCCGGCACAGGGAAAAGCGCTTGCCCAGCGCACCCACATACGCGCTGCTGGCCGGAGAGACGCCGCCGAGACACAGATCGCGCCGCCACCACGAACGGGTTCCGCCCTGCCCGCACGATCACCTTCGGGGGCTGCTTCCAGGGCGACACGGCGGCAACCAGCAGCATTGGCGCAGCAAGTAGCGACCGCCTATGAGCCACGGTCCGCACCGTCGTCGCGCGGGCGCAAGCGGAGCGCCACACGATTAGTGGCGGACGTATCCGTTGCGCAGCCGCCATTACTCACCTTCAATGCACGACCGGTGCGTTTGTCCGAGGAGCGAATACCTACGCAACCAGCGGCGAAAGAGGTAGCGGCCGCAGGCTCGGTAGTGGACGCGATACATGAAAACGTGCCCTACGACGCGCCAGCGAGCATCTATGAGCTGAACCCACGCTATGTGTTTGAGACGTTCACGGTTGGAACATCGAACCGTCTGGCCTATGCGGCGGCACAGGAAGTGGCGTCCACACCAGGCGAGCGATACAATCCGCTGTTTGTCTATGGCGACGTGGGGTTGGGCAAGACACACCTGCTCCATGCCATCGGGCATCTGGCGCGGAGCGCGGGGCTGCATGTCGCCTATGTGACGGCCGAGCGCTTCACCAACGAGATCATCGAGGCGATTCGCCAGCGCACAACCGACTTCTTCCGCGCGCGCTATCGAGCAGTGGACGTCCTGTTGGTAGACGATGTACAGTTTATCGCTGGCAAGGAATCCACCGAGGAAGAGTTCTTTCACACCTTCAACGCCCTGCATGATGTTGGGCGACAGATCGTACTGAGCAGCGACCGCGTGCCACAGGCAATGGCGCACCTGCATAACCGGCTACGCTCGCGCTTCGCTTGGGGGCTGATGGCGGACATCCAGCCACCCGATTTCGAGCACCGCCTGGAGATTCTGCGGGCGAAGGCGGACGGGCTACGCATGCCAGTATCAGAAGAAGTATTGGCCTGTGTCGCCCGGCCCGAATGTGAGAGCATTCGCGCTCTTGAAGGCTCGCTGAACCGGGTAATCGCGTACGCGCGCATGTTGAAACAGCCGCTTGACGTACGGCTGGTGGCAAGTGCGCTCGCGCCGCTTGCGGGAGAGGTCGCCGCGCGGCGAACGGTGGATGCGAGCGCTGTGCTGGCGGCGGTAACACAACACTTTAGTGTGCGCATGGAGGAGCTGCTGGGCAAGAGCCGGGAGCACGGCGTGGCGTGGGCGCGACAAGTGGCGATGTACCTGCTGCGCGAGGAAACCCCTGCGTCGCTATTGCAGATCGGCCAGCAGCTCGGCGGGCGAGACCACACGACGATCATGCACGGATGCGCGCGGGTGGGCAAAGCACTGACAGCCGACGAGCGCGCCCGCGAGGACATGGCGGCGCTGCGAGCGGTGCTACGCGTGTAGGAGCCAGCCGACTAGGTTAATGCGAGCCGGTGACTCGATGGTCCAGACAATCCGGCTGCCAGCCGGAGGTCCGGCCGCTCGATGGATGCCGGTCGTTCCAGATCGCGTGGGTGAAATCGTCTCCTCTGGCGCAGCGCGTCGTCGCGGTATGGCAGCCGGGGCGAGCGGAGCGGGCACTGCGCGCGGAGGATACCCTGGACGGCGAAAAGGTTGCGCCCGGATTCAGCGTGGCGGTGCGGGAGATTGCCGGCTAGGGCGAGAGGCGCTCGACGATCCAGGGATCACCCACGCCGTCGCGACGGAAGCGAAGGCGGTCGTGCAGGCGATTTTGGCGGCCCTGCCAAAACTCAATGGAGGCGGGGACGACACGGAAGCCACCCCAGTGCGCGGGGCGAGGAATATCTTTGCCGGCATACTCAGTCTCCAGCTCGCGCAGACGCTGCTCCAACACGCCGCGATTCGGGATTACCTGGCTTTGCGCGGAGACGACCGCGCCAAGCTGGCTACCCTGCGGGCGGCTCGCGAAGTAGCGATCGGACTGCTCAGCGGTAACCCGCTCGATGCGGCCCTCGATGCGGACCTGGCGTTCCATCTCCACCCAGAAGATGACGAGGGCCGCAAAAGGATTTCCGGTAAGCTCACGTCCCTTGCGGCTCTCATAGTTGGTGTAGAAGACAAAACCGTGCTCGTCGAAGCCCTTGAGCAGCACCATGCGCGCGGAAGGTCTGCCATCGGGTGTGCTGGTGGCGAGCGTCATGGCATTCGGCTCGATGAGGTTGGCCTGGATCGCTTCATCCATCCACCGGGCGAACTGGCGGAGCGGATCGGCATCGAGGTCAGCTTCACTAAGACCCTGACGCATGTATTCTTTGCGCTGATCGAGGGGATGCATGGAGCGGCCCCCTAGTGATGAATAGTGGAGAAGACGCTGGACCAGTCGGAGAGGATATGCACCTCGTCCAGCGGCCAGTAGACAAGCTCGGCGCGGCCAATGATGTCGCCGCGCGGGACGGGACCCCAGTCGCGCGAGTCTGAGCTATCACCGCGATTATCGCCGAGCACGAAGTATTCATTGGGCGCGAGTATCCAGGTGTTGGGTTGATACGGATTGGTGAGGTCGTTGACGTATGGCTCATTGATTGGAGTGCCGTCTACCGTCACCTGGCCGTTGGAGTCCACGTGAATGGTGTCTCCGGGCACGCCGATGATACGCTTGACGAAATCCTCGTTGGTGTCTTTGGGCCACTTGAAAACGATGACATCGCCGCGCTGGGGCGAGCCGAGGATGTAGGTAGCTTTGTCCACAAGAATGTATTCGTGATTATACAGAGTGGGCATCATGCTCGGCCCCTGCACCTGATAGTTCTGGATGACGCCGCGGACACAAATGAAGAGCAGCAGTGTAATGACTGCTACTTCGAGGACTTCCCGCAGCAGACGCACGCCGGGGTTTTCGCCCTGCTCGTCTTCGTAGGCGTAGTCCTCATGCTTGCGTGCGACAGTCTCTCGTGCCATCCACACTCTCCTCACGAACCACAATACCACGCACGCGCTCGCGGGTGGTTCGCGAGTCGTGGCACGATGCCGCCATCTCACTCTACTACGCAATACACCGCGGAGATGTTGCGATGGATAGCGAATGAACAGGCATGTTGTGTGCCAAACCTTCGGCGAGCCAGTGACTGGCACCGCCATTCCCCATTCTATCGGAGCGCGCACGATACGGCAAGCTGGGCAGCGTGAAGCAATGGCCCCGCTTGCCACCGCATGTTATGCTGGCCGCAGGTCGGCGAGGATATGACTCGCCCAGGTGACGATGGGAGGGGCGCACGATGAGTGATGAAGCACAGGGCGATGTGGTCTATCAGGGCAAGCTGATCACGGTGCGCAAGCAGCCAGTGCCTCAACCGAACGGCTCGACCGTGCTCTATGACATCGTAGATCATCCCGACGCGGTAGGCATCGTCGCGGTACGCACAGATCTGGGGGACGGCGAGCCGCATGTCGCGCTCGTGCGCCAGCCGCGTCCCGCGATCAACCAGGATACCTGGGAGATTCCCGCCGGGTTGGTAGATCCCGGCGAAGAGGACGACACGCTGAAGACAGCGGAGCGCGAGCTGCGTGAAGAAACCGGCTTCGACGGGGGAACGTTTGTCTTTCTGCACAAGCACTATCCTTCGCCGGGCTTTATGAACGAGGCAATATCCGTGTACCTCGCAACGGAGCTTAGAACGGCACCGGGCGAGCCTGCTCCTGACGCCAATGAGATTGAGTCGCTGGAGTGGAAGCCGCTGGTGGAAGCGATGGCAATGTGCAAGCGGGGTGAGATCGAAGATGGTAAGACAGTGATTGGCCTGTGGCTGGCGCGCGACGAGATCGAGGGGCAGTAGGAACGCACTCGTGCCTCTTTACGGAGCAGGGGCGAACATGGTATGCTCGGCGCGCCCGTAAGCTTTTATGTGTGGCGAGTGGAGCGGGAGGGGGGCGGCAGATGCAAGACAGCCAGGAGATCTATTCGGGCAAGGTCGTGACGCTACGTATCCAGACGGTGCCCCAGCCAATCGGCGGCACGACACGGTTTGAGATCGTCGAGCATCCAGACGCGGTGGCGATTGTGGCAGTGCGCTACGAGCCGGAAGACACCCTGAGAGGCCAGCCATACATCGCATTGGTGAAGCAGCCGCGCCCAGCTATCAATAAGTACACGTGGGAAATACCAGCGGGACTGGTTAAGCCACAGGAGCGCGAACAGCAGCAAGTGACAGCCGAACGCGAGCTGCGTGAAGAGACAGGGTATACCGCCGGCTTCTGGCGGAAGCTTACGCGCGAGTATCCTTCGCCGGGCTTCTCGACGGAGGCTATTACCATCTTCCTCGCGACTGATCTGCGCCATGCAGACGAGACACCCGTCGCCGCCGCTGACCCGGCGTATGCGGAAATCTCCGATATCGTGTGGAAATCGCTGGACGAGGCGCTGTCAATGTGCGACAGCGGCGAGATTGACGGCGGCGAGATTGACGACGGCAAAACCATGCTTGGGTTGTGCTTGGCGCAGGCCGCACTAAGCAGCCCGACGGCAACGTCCAGAGGAGGCGCCATGTACTTTGATCCGACGAATCCCCCGAACTTGCAGGCGACACCGCCGACAGTCGCGGCCAGGGCTGGCGCGCCGGAATCCACGCAGCCGGGCGGCATCGAGCCGGCACCCACGCTGAATCTCGAAAATATCCTGCTGGCCGAGTTCAACTATGCCAGCACCACGGCCTATCAGGCGATGGAGGATCGCGCCCGCACCTTCAATCTATACCTGTTCATCTTCGGCGTGCTGGCCTCGGGACTTGGCGCCCTGTATCAACTCGGCAATAAACTCGGCCCCAATACCAATCTCTACGCTATCGCGCTCTTGATTGCGGCGGGCGTCATGGGCACCACGTTCTTCGTTACCCTGGTTCGTTTTCGGCAGGCGGCCCGCAACAGCACCATCACGATGAATGTCATCAAGGAATACTACATCAAGCATTTCGAGACGACGATTCCGGACGTCCACAACGCGTTCTTCTGGCGATATGGGACGATTCCCGCAGGCGAGAAGCTGCGCAACGCCGCGTTCATGATCGCCTCAACGGTTGCCATGCTCGGCAGCCTCTGTTTTGCCGCCGCCGCCGTCGTGGCTGCAGAGATTTGGCTGGGGCTGGCAAGCCCCGACTTGCTGAAGCTGCCTCCGAATACGCTGCCATACGCCATTGGCGCCCTCGTATTCCTCATCGCGTTCCTGGCGCATGTTGTCTACTACCGGCGCGTTTTCAGCAGGAAGCGCGACCGCAAGATCCTCGACGAGGCCGCAGAGAAGCAGAACATCAAGCTGCGCGAGCGGCACACAACGGGACATCGCAAGCCATAAGGTGGTCCGCCAATGACTGGCGGTAGAACTACTCGGGACAATATAGAGGGAAATTAGAATAGCAGGAGCCACCAGCCATGCCATTCGACCCGCGTGATGCGCCGTTTCCGCGTCACGCCCCGTATCGCGAGGTGGAAACGGATCCGCGCGCATCATTCGCACCAGGGATAGGCGCGGAGGCGGAGGTGGTGGGGACGACCTTGAAGGCAGAAAGCATTCTGCTGGAGGAGTTCAACGCGGCAAGTGTGGCGACGTATCAGGCGAAGGAAGCTAGCCAGACGCTCTTCAATCTGTATCTCTTGAGCGCCGGGGCGTTGGCGACGGGACTGGGCGTCATCGTGAATGCCTACTCGCCGTCCGCGCGAATATCGCTCGATTTGCTGCAGACGGTGATTCTCTGTATCGCGGGCATTCTCAGCTTCGCGCTCTTCGCGAAGTTTCTGGAGCAGCGGCAGGATTACGTCGAAGGGATACGGGGCATGGAGGCGATTCGTGACATCTATGTACGACGTCTCCGCGCGCGCATGCCTGAGATCGAGACGGCGCTGCGCTCGCGCTGGAAGCACGGAATGCCGGCACACGGCGGCGCGGATGTGATTATCAGCGGGACGATGGCACTGCTCGGGAGCCTCTGCTTCGCGGGAGCAATGGGGCACGAGCTGGGACTGTTGAATGCGCCTTCGTTGCTCTCCGCCGTACTCCATCCTTTGGGTGACGCTTCCAGTCTCGTGCTGGAAGCTGCTGTTTGTGTGCTGGCGCTGGTGGCCCACGTGATCTACTACGTGCGCAACAAACCGACATGAAGCCCACGTACTACATTCGTTCGGTTTTCCAAATTTCCTGGCTACGGAACAGCCGGCTCTGGCTCTTCGGCGGTCTCCCCTGCCGCCAGCACTTTGGCGAGGATGCTCTGCTGGTCGCGCAGCGAGCCGCCGGAGCCGCCGCGCCGCCACATCAACAGCTCGGCGGCGATACTAAGGGCGATTTCGTCGGGAGTTTCCGCGTGCAGATCGAGGCCGATGGGTGTGTAGACACGGCGCAGCGTCTCGGCGGGCACGCCCTCTTTGAGGAGCGTGCGGAACGCCTGGCGGATCTTGCCGGCACTGCCGATCATGCCGACGTAGCCGGCTGTGGTATTCAGGGCCGCTTGCAGCGCGTCTTTATCGGAGTGGTGGCCGCGTGTGACGATGACCACCGCCGTCATAGGGTCCGGCTGATGGGAGGTCAACAGCTCGGCCAGATCACCTATGGCGGTTTCAACACCGATGGGAAGCGACGCAGCGCGAACGAATTCGGTGCGATCATCCAGCAGCGTGACGCGCCAGCCAGTAGGAGCAGTGAGACGGGCGAGCGCTTGCGCGACGTATCCAGAGCCAGCGACGAGCAAGCGCGGCTCCGGGCGAAGTGGCTCGGCAAAGATTTCCAGAGAAGCGCCGCAGCTGCCGACGCTTTCACCTTCTTCTGGATCAAGATGGTACGTGAGCAGGCCAGCTTCACCCGAAGCGAGGGCTTTCAAGCCATCTTCACGAGCACGGGCGTCGGTGTTCGCGCCGCCAAATGTGCCGGTGGCGCTGCCATCGCTGCGAACGAGCATCTTTGCGCCGGGAGCACAAGGTGCGGCACCATACACCTTTACGACCGTCAACAGGACAACTGGCTCGCCTTGGGCGAGCGCTGCGGAAATCTCCGGATACATAGCGCGGCACCTCCGATAGGCATCTCTCCATTAGTACACATTGTATAGCAGGGAATATCAACAGTGACGCCAGCACTTCTCTGGGCAGCTCTGTAGCGTCCACATGCGACATGACAGAATCCGTCCCTCACAGGATGAGCATGGCGTCGCCAAAGCTGTAGAAGCGATAGGCGTGGGCGACGGCCTCCTGGTAGGCGGCGAGGATGCGCTCGCGGCCGGCAAAGGCGCTCACCAGGACGACGAGCGTGGAGCGGGGCAGGTGGAAGTTGGTGAGCATCACATCTACAGCGCGAAAGGTAAAACCGGGGCGAATGAAGAGTGATGTGCGCCCACGATAGGGCATGACGAGCACGTCCTCGACCAGCTCGCCACGCGCGCGCTGCTCAGCCACGAGGCCGGCGACGGCTTCGAGCGTGCGCACGGCAGTTGTGCCGACGGCGACGATGCGCCCGCCCGCGCGCCGAGTCGCGTTGATGCGTGCGGCGGTCTCGGCGTCCATCTCGATCTCTTCGCTGTGCATCGCGTGCTGGTCGAGGTTCTCTTCCGCGATAGGGCGAAAGGTATCAAGCCCGATATGGAGCGTGACGAAGGCAACACCAACGCCGTGTGCCTCCAGCGCGGCGAGCAGCGCGGGCGTGAAGTGCAGGCCAGCGGTGGGAGCGGCGGCAGATCCCGGCAGGCGCGCGTAGACGGTCTGGTAGCGCTCGGCATCGGCCAGCGGCTCATGGATATACGGCGGCAGCGGCATACTTCCCAGGCGCATCAGCGCGGCGGGCACGTCGCCATCCGGCGCGGTGAAGCGGACGAGCCGCCCACCAGAAGGTGCGCGCTCCAGCACCTCGGCTGTAAGCGCACCGCCGCCAAAGACGATACTCTGACCATCATGAATGCGGCGGCCTGGGCGTACGAGCGCTTCCCAGGTATTGGGGCCGCGGTCGCTGCGCACGGCCAGCAAGAGTACCTCGACGGCGCCTCCGCTGGCTACCTTCTCACCGCGCAGACGGGCGGGCAGCACGCGGCTTTGATTGGCGACGAGCAGATCGCCGGGACGCAGATAGTCGCCGATGTCGCGAAAGACACGATGCTCGATGGCGCCGTTATCGCGATGGAGAACGAGTAGACGCGAGCTATCGCGCGGCTCAAGCGGTGTTTGCGCGATGCGCTCCGGCGGCAGGTGGTAATCGAAGTCAGCAATATTCATACACGGTATTGTATCGCGGGGAGTCGCCGCAGGTGAACACGAAGACGCCCCCGACTTACCCAAACAGGTGAAGTGGGGGCGCCACGGGCTGCCGCTAGAAGAGCTGCGGCGGCACGAGATGGACCGGGCTGCCGACGGTATTGAATTCGATGCCAAGCTTATTGTTCGGCATGTCGCTGGTTGTACCGCCGATATAGACAATCTGGAACCAGCCGGAATTGCCGGTCTTGGTACCCGTCGAGAAGCAGTCGCCCTGATAGGAGGACGACAGCTTAATAGTAATATTGAGCCATACCCCATTGAAAGGCCGGTAGCCGGTACTGGTGTGTGCTTGTACCACGGTAATGCCGTCTTTGACGGAGGTAGACGTGGTGTTATCGTAGATGATCGTGACGTTGGGATTGGAGCCCGTCGTTTTGCCAGGCGGTGGCGCCACTCCCGCGTAGAGCGTCCCGCTTCCATCACCGGGATCAAAGAGCTTGGCAGTGATAGTGCGCCCCGCATATACCGTCGGGATGCAGCCCAGATCAATGCAGGCGTACGGATTGGCGTTGTTCGCGACGCAGGAGGTCTGCGGATAGTTGGCGTTGGCGGTGGCCGTGCTGAGCGGTTCCTGGATGTTCACGTCGCTGTTGTTCCAGCCGTAGATGTTGATGACAGTGTTGTTGAAGCCGCCGGCCCCGTTCGAGCCATCGCCATTGGGGCAGTTGATCGGGGTCGTCAGGCCAGGAACAGTGGCAGCGCATACCTTGAGGGCATAGTTGTGCTGCCCCCACCCATATGTCGTAGTGGACACGTAGTCATTACCCCCATTGGGGTTCTTCGCCGTGTCCGCGATGCCCCACGGCTCCACGACCAGCCGGTATGCAGTGCTCCCATGAAGGACCGCGGCGCCGCTCAAGGTACAGGCGGAAGACGGGCTCGATGTGCTCGTTGTGGATGGCGTCCATGTTCCGCAGTTCACGAGCGGACACCATGCCAGATCTGAGGCACAAACGCTCGTTAGCGTGCTAGCGGAGACGCATCCGCTAAACGACGTAATGAAGGCGGGCTTGTGGTAGGTATTCGGCGTATCGCCACCGCTCCAATAGGGATTGTACACCTGGCCGGATGCGCAGCCATGCTCGGTGAGGTCCGCACTTGTATTGTCGTACGGACTGAATGTCTCGGTAGCTATGAGGTTATCGGAAGAACGATCGTACAGGTTGTTGATCTGGTACAGCGTGTACGAAATCGCGTAATAGAACATCGGCGCGTCGTGGTGAACGCCGTCAAAGCGTGAGCCGATGCCGTTGCCATCTGGCCCCTGATAGAAGTTGGGCGACGATGTCCCGCCGTCTATGAAGTGATCCAGCGGCAGAGGGCTCCCAGAAGCGTCTTGTGGGATGTAATACGGATTGTATATCCACAATGAGGAGTCCGCGGCACCCGGCGCGAGGCCGATGAAATAGTTATAGCCACCGTCATGTAGTGTTCCAGCTGTGGCCGGACCATCGTAGCCCTGGGGCTGATAGTCGGGATTGCCAGGATTGCCACCTGGCACTGGCACACCACAGTGCTGGGCGATTCCACCGGTGTAGGTGGTGCCGGTGGGTATCCCAGGCCACTGCGGATGGTTGCTCTGATACCCATTGTAGGTATATCCACTGGTGGTCGGGTCAGGACCAGTAGGCAGGTTATTAGGCGTCAGTGTCGCGGCCTCAGCGTTACCTTCGGCGCAGTAGACAAACGGATCGCCGGACTCCTTCAGCTCAGCGGGACCATTCAGTGCCGCCATGAACGATTGCAGGTGGTTGACGCCGGTAGCGTTCGGCAAGCACGCAGTGGTGTTGGTGTTGGAAGAGCCTCCAGGCGAGCACTCCACCTGATCACCAAAGTAGTTTTCGCGCGATACGATCTGGACCTGCGGCAGGTATTCGGCCTGAGAGTGCGCTGTAAGGGTAATTGGGCCAAGACCGAGACCGCCGAGAAGCACGACGTTCAGATGCTCGGTAATGATGACCTCCACGTCGGTTTGGGCGTTGGGGACCTGACAGATCGCGATTTCGACCGAGGAGTACGGCGTGGGGCAGGGATTGGAAGCCGGGATCGTCGAGACGCCGGAGCCAAAGCCGTCTTTGTAAATCTCCGATGTCGCGCGCGCGACGGCGGAAAGGCCGTCACCCGGAGTGCGCGGGGAGTTGTAATAGGTGGGCATGTACAGGACGCCCGCCAGCGCGCCGGCATCGGCGGCGCGCTGCATCTTGGCGTAGAGATCGTAGGCGCGGGCAACATCTATCACCAGTCCGGCAAGGCCCAATAGCACAGTGATAGTTAGCGCGAAGATGATGAGCGTCTGACCCTTCCGCAGGCGCAAACGCGCACGCTCCCGCCGCCGATCCAGCCGCAGAAGCTGGCGGCGACGGGTACGGGCATCTAGATGATCATGTGCGGGACGAGCCATGACGAGTCCTCCAGAAAACGGTACTGCCTCACACGATGGTGGGCATGGGCGTGGGCAGCTGCGTGGGTGTCGGCACGGGTGACGGAATCGCAACGGGATTGATCGGCATGACAGCATAATCGTTGGCGCTGAAACTGCCGCTCACGAGCAGCGCGAAATCGAAGCGGAATGTGTACGTATAATCCACTTCGACGCCAACGGAATCTTCGGTGAAGGGCGAGTTGTTACGAGCCGCCGGGAGATAGCCGCACACCGTGGCGGGCGGCGCCTGGCAATTTCCGTTGTTGCCGTTGCATGGGCCACCAGAGATAATGATGCAGGGTACGCTGTTTGTGACCTGGCAGTATGCACCAGCAGGGTAATCGTCTTCTTTGCCAGTGGACTTGCCGTTGTTGCCAGATTGATAGATTTTGATACCGGTAAGCTTGAGGTTGGGCATGTTGCTCACCGCGGCATTCACGGCACCGATGACGGCGCAATCGGCGCTGCCCTGGTTGCCGAGCACGGACGCGGTACGTGCGCCCTGGCGCGCGGCGTACTCCACGCTGATATGGTCATTGAGCAGTCCACCGATATCAACGATGCCAGCGGTGAGCGTGACCAGAAACAGGAAGAACATAGAGAACTCGATGAGCGCCTGGCCCCGCTCGTGGTGAAGGAACAGCCGCCGCCAGGAGCGGGATGAGGAAATCGTCATAGATGAGCCTCGCTGTTCCGGGATCGTATCCACAGGGGCGGCATGGATGCGAACAAAGCATCCGCGGGCGGAGATCTGGTTGGCTGGGAGCGCGCGCTTCGCAGGTGAATGAGCGATCTCGCCAGGCGGGCGATCCCGCCAGTATGCTCCCGCTCTCCCTGATAGTCCTGCGGCTCAATACGCTGCACCGAGGTCGCGCTGAGCGTCAGCGAGCTGTTGCCACCTGACACAAAGGACGTCAGGTACGTGTATTTGAAGGTGATCTTAACGCCGAGATAATCGGCGTCAAGCAGCGAATCGTTACGGTAATCCACGGGCCAGATCGGCGTGCCGATGATATTTCCGTTCATATCGTAGACATTCTCGATGATGCCGCTGGTGCCGCTGACCGGGTTACCGCCTTCGTCGGCTTTGAAAACTTCAATCTGGGTCGGGGTGGCCATCACGACGCCGGCGACATGAGTGCGAACATCGGTGACGATCTGTGTATCCACCGTAGGGTCGGTGCGCCCGAGCAGGGAGCCGATGCGTGCGGCATCTTTGGCGGCAAAATTAAAGCTCGCGATGGAGGAGCTGATCAGAGCGAACTCGATAAAGCCGAAGAAGACCAGGAAGAAGAGTGGAGCGACAAGCGCGAACTCGACCATGGCCTGGCCACGAGCGCGGCGCTGTCGCGGTCCGCTCGCCACATGCGGGCTATCCTGCTCGCGTGGCATCACGACATGCGCGCCGTCCGGCGAGTGTCTCGTCGAGCGATTCACCACATTCCTCCACATCCCTATCCATCCACACACAGAGCGACTCCGTGCAAAGCCACGTGGCGCGCGTAGCCAATATCCCAAATTAAGCTGCCCACCCGGCCATGATAAGAACTTGTGGCTTGCGCGTCAAGCACCCAGTACCGGGGAAATCCGCGAACCGCAACCCTCTTTCGCGTGCGCACGCGAAGCGGGTATGAGGATATCCTGGTAGACCTTTACCTGATCTATACTTGCACGCTACCCAGTCGTACTCTGCCATACGCTATAGTTTGCTATGCATCCCAACTTGGCACAGTAAAATCACCTTCGGTAGACGACCACCTATTTTGGAGGCGTTTTGTCGGCGCCACACGAGCGCGACGTCCCAAACAAAGAGGCGAGCAGAATGGTACATGACGACGCCATGCCTCAGAACTCACCTCCAAATGCGCTTGAATCAGATGGTCCAGATGACATGCCCCCAGACGGCAATGCTGCCCTGCAAACGGCGGCGGCGATGTGGATACGCCGTGGCTACCAGGTGCGCTATCGCGATGCCTTCCTTATCCAGCTGCTGCGGCGGCGAGGGCCAGGCTTACGCTCTGCGCCATACGTGGCACTGGCTTTTGCCGCGCTGGCTCTGGCTGGCGCCGCCTGGATCGTCGCACTGCGGCACCGCCCGTGGCACATTGTCACGCTCGTGATCGGTCCGGACAAGCGCATCCTCACCCATTCCCATAGATCGCCCCACCCACCCGCCCCATAGCGACTCGCGTCACCGGTCGCCCATTGCGGCGCGTACACCATGCACCACGCAACAACACGATGTAGCATAAGGGCGCGAAGACAACGAAACGAGGGCACCAGATGCAATGCACCGATGCCCTCGTCATTTCTGGCTGCATGTGCCCTATCAGCCGCCGGTCGCATCAATGCTGACGAGCGTGATGTCGAAGATGAGCGTGGCGTTGGCAGGAATGGTTGGGGGATACCCAGAGGGCCCGTACCCGAGCGACGGCGGAATGATGAGACGCCGCGTACCGCCTACTTTCATGCCGTCCAGCCCGATGTTCCATCCTTGAATAACCTGCGGAGAGCTCGCGTCGAGCGGAGTGGGTATCTGGAAGGTGCCGGAGTGCAGCAGCGAGCTATCGAACATCTTGCCAGTGGACGCGATCCAGCCGGTGTACTTTACCGTGACGGTGTCACCGGATTGAGCGACAGTACCGCAGCCAACGGTAACATCAATATATTGCAGGCCCTGCTGGCCGCTGACAGGCTTCGCGGAGACGGGCGGCGGCGTTGGAGCCGGCGTTTCCGCGGGAACAGGTCCGACAGGCGCCGTAGGTGTTGAGGCGCACTGCCCATGAGCCGTGTTCGCGGTGGCGCCGCTCGCGCTGGGCCAGTGCGTGACCAGCAAACCAACCAGCGCACCCACCACCACAACGCTGAAACCGGTGGCGATCCAGCGATTGCGGCGGCGGCGCGCTTCGGCACGCAGCCATGCGCGCGACTGGCGCCGATTGGGAGGGGGACTACTCCGGCGAGCGGCGGCCACCGGCGCACCGGCAGCGGAACGCCCGCGCACGGAGTCCGCGGGAGAATCCTGGCCTTTCGCGCGCGTTTCTCCCTCCGCTAGCTGGTTCTTTGGGCTGGTAGATGCTGTCGCGGTACGCGGCTTCGAGTTGCTATTCGACGGCATGAATGTAGGGTCCTCCTCGGATGGATACACAGCCCTGCCAGTATACTCCTGAGAGGATAACTGCGCAACAGCCATATTCCGTTTGGGGGGATTCACCACCACTCGTGGACAAGTGCTGCATCTGTATTTACACTACCAGATTGGTTCACCTTCCCACGCTTTTGGTGAGTGGAATGCACACCCCTGGCGCAGCGAAACGCCACACGCTTTCCCAGCGTGTGGAGAGAAGCACATTACCGCACGAGCTCATGAAGCGCCGCGATCAGCCGATCTACCTCGTCTCCTGTGTTGTAGTGTGCCAGACCGATGCGCAACGCCCCACCGCGCTCCTCCAATCCCAACTGCTCCATGAGATTCAGCGCGTAGTAGTTGCCGTCCCACGTGAAGATGCCGCGCTCGCCCAGGCTCTCGGCCAGCTCACGTGGAGTGTGGCCATCAATCGTCACGGCAACGGTTGGCACGCGGCGCGGCAGATCAACGTCACTCGTGAGACCATGGATATGGATGCTGGGAAGCGCCCGCAATCCCGCGAGCAGACGCCGCGTCAGGTCGCGCTCGTGCGCCTGAAGCGCCGCGAAGGCGACGTGCAGCTCCAGCCGCCGCCCCGACATGCCGGAGAAGAGATGCCCATATTCGGCCACATGTGCGCGTCCCAGGCCGGCAAGGTAGCCGAGGGTGCCAAGCAACCCCGCCAAGCATTCATGATTCTGTGTGCCCGTCTCCCATTTCCCCGGCGGCTCGTCCGTCGCGGGCCGCACCTTATACGCGCGCAGGTTCTCCAGCAGCGGCAGGCGGCCATAGAGAATGCCCAGATGGGGACCGAAGAACTTATATGACGAGCAAACCAGAAAGTCGCAGCCGAGCGCCTGCACATCAATGGGGCCGTGCGGCGCGTACTGCACGGCGTCTATGAACGAGAGGGCGCCAGCTTCGCGCGCCCAGCGAACGATGGTCGCCACGTCATTGATCGTGCCCACGGCATTCGCGGCATAGCCGGCAGCGACAATCTTGGTGCGATCCGTGATCTTGGATTTGAGGTCGTCCATATCCAGCGTGCATGTGGCGAGGTCCACATCCGCCATACGCACGACGGCGCCGCGCTCCTCGGCCAGTGCCTGCCACGGCGCGACATTGGCGTCGTGGTCCAGCGCCGTAACGACAATCTCATCGCCGGGCGCGAGCGTGCGTCCCAGCGCGCGGCTGATGGCGAAGGTGAGCGTCGTCATGTTGGCGCCGAAGACGATTTCGCGCGGATCGGCAGCATTGAGCATATCGGCCATCGCGGCGTGAGCGTCGTCGAGCATGGCGTCGCTGCGCCGGCTGGTGAGGAACGCGCCGCCGGTATTGGCGTTGGAGCGCGTCAGGTAGTCCGTGATGGCGTCAATGCAGCCGCGCGTCACCTGTGTGCCGCCGGGGTTGTCGAAATAGACGACGGGCCGGCCATCCTGCTCTTGCGCGAGCGACGGGAAGTGTGCGCGGATGGCGGCGGCATCGAGCATGAACGGTGTAGTGGGCTGGGTGTCGGCGGCGGAGGTTGTATCAGGCATCAAGGTGTTCTCGCCTCTAGATGAGCGGCGCGAAGGCGCGGAATGAAGCACGAGGACAATGAAGGACGTGAGCCTCTATTATAATAGCCCGGCGTCAACTCCACGCGGCGCGTACCGCGTCGGACCATTGTATATCCGTGTCGAGCCGCTATGCGCCGTCCGTGTAGCGCAGGATAGTGCCGTCGCTGCCCACCGCCAGCCATACCGGCGGCGCTGCGTCCCGCGCCATAGATCGTGCGGAACCGGCACGTGTCGTGGACTCAAGGCGTCGGCGCGCACGAATTCGGTTGTTCCTTCAGCCGATTTTCAGCCACGCACAGTGTCACTTCAGACGGTTGTTTCACGCTCTACGCATGATGAGACCGAAGCCGCGCGCATGCCGGAAGGCAGCGCGACTGCTAAGCAATCCTCGGATGAGGATAAGGAGCGTGGCACATGCCGATGGATCACGACTGGCATGGACCGTATGGCGGTCCACCCTGGTCGCCATTCGAACACTTTGTAGTCGCGGGCTTTTCCGCCCTGTTTTGGCTGCTCCTCCTTGGAGGTATCGCGTGGGCTGTCATGCGCTATCTGAGGCGAGCGCAAGCCGCGCAGATACCCACACTCGCCGAAGAGCCATCGGCAATGGAGCTGCTGCGCCGGCGCTATGTCATGGGGCAGCTCGACGTGGACACTTTTGAGGAAATGACGACGCACATCCTGGCGTCTGAAGAGCGTGAACGCGCCTACGTTCCGCCGCCCGATGAGCAATCCTGGAGCGAATAGGAAAGAAAAGCCTGACCTAATAATTCTCCGTCACCAGAAGCGCTTCTGGTGACGGAGAATCACCTGAACCCACATCAGGCGGACGCGCTGAAAGACCCCGCGCTGCTTCACCTACAGCGGCGAGTAGCTTGTCCATACCGACGGGCTTGCGAATCACCGTGATGGAAAGACTCGCGGGCAGTGTCAGGAGCTGGCTATGCAACCTCTCGGGCGTAAGGGCGACCACGATGTACCGATGCCGTGCCGCGACTTCATGCGTGGGTATGTGGGCTAGTGCCCGCAGGATGCGCATGCACCCGGCCTTCGGCATCTCCCAGTCTAAGAGCGCGACCATGCCTGTTGGATGCGTCCGCAGCGCATCAATCGCTGAGGGCGGATCCGGAGCTTCGACGGTGTTGTAGCCAGCAATCTCCAGCAAAAATCGGTGGACATTTCGAATGGAGCGATCATCTTCCACGATCAAGACCGTCAGGTGTGGCATTCCATTCACGACTTTCCTCCTATCGTCCGCGGCGCCGAATCCCACCGAGATAGTTATAGCAAGTTAGCACGCCGCGTGCCAACTCCCGCCAACCGTTCCGCGGCCCGACCGTGAGATACTGTATACAGGCAGTCTCGTTGCGCGACGAATTACGGGAGGCGCGGAGGATGAATGAACGCGAGCGGGTGCGTCCCGGCACCACGGCGGATACTCGCCGTACGGGCGGCGCCGGCGAGGTGGCAGCGCTCTTTCTGCGCCTGGGATTTACGGCGTTTGGCGGGCCGGCGGCGCATATAGCGATGATGCGCGAGGAGGTGGTGCGGCGCCGCAACTGGATGAGCGACGAGCGTTTCATGGATCTGATCGGCGTCGTGAATCTCATTCCCGGCCCAAATTCGACCGAACTGGCAATCTACCTGGGCTACTTGCGCGCCGGCTGGCCGGGACTGATCGCGGCGGGCGCGTGCTTCATCGGTCCAGCAATGGCTATTGTGCTGGCGCTGGCCTGGATATACGTCACCTTCGGATCAGCGCCGCAGGCCGGCTGGATTCTCTACGGCATCAAGCCCATCGTCATCGCCATCATCTTCCAGGCGCTGTGGGGACTCCGGCGCACCGTCCTACGTGGACCCGCGTCCATCGTCATCGCGGCAGTCGTCGTTGCGCTCTATCTGTTTGGCGCCAATACGCTCGTGTTGCTCCTTGGCGGCGGCGCCCTCATCGCGCTTGAGAGGCTGGCGGTGCGGCGGCGCCACCCGCGTGACACGCCGGCAGACGCGACAGAAACGGCAGGGCCTCCCGCGCTCGGCGGTACGCTGTTGCCAGCGGCGGGGACGATTGCGACCGCAACGGTGGTGCCTTTCAGCCAGGCGACGCTCTTCTTCACGTTCCTCAAGATTGGCGCGGTACTCTACGGCAGCGGCTACGTGTTGCTGGCATTCCTGCGGGCCGACTTCGTGCGACATCTCGGCTGGCTGACGGATCGCCAGCTCCTCGACGCGGTATCCATCGGCCAGTTCACGCCGGGTCCCGTCTTCACGACCGCCACGTTCGTCGGCTATCTCGTCGGCGGTCTGCCAGGAGCGCTGCTCGCGACACTGGCGATTTTCCTGCCGGCATTCGTCTTCATTCCGATCATTCATCGCGCGGCGACCGCGTTGCGCCGTTCGCCGGTAACGGCGGCGATTCTGGACGGCGTGAACCTCGCCGCGCTGGCCCTGATGGCCGGCGTTACCTTCCAGCTTGGTCAGTCCGCGCTGCGCGACCCAGTCACGTGGGCGCTGGCGCTTATCGCCCTCGCCGTGCTGCTACGCGTCAAGCTGAACTCGGCATGGCTGATTGCGGCGGGCGGGATGGTGGGCCTGCTGGCACGAGGCGTGTAGCTCCCGTAGACAGCGACGACACCCGCGTACCGGGTCTCGCGGTGTGGCATGCCCTACGAACCTGCGAGTATGGCCTCTGGCGGCGCGAAATGTGAGATGTGCGTCGCGGAATGGGATGGCACCCAGGCGGTAAAAACGGCCCCGCCGCGCTCACCGTTCGCGGCGACCAGGGCGCCACCGTGTGCATGCAGAATGCGCCGGGCAATCGTCAGACCGAGGCCAGCGCCGCCGGTCCGCTGATTGCGCGAGGCGTCGCCCCGGTAGACCGGATCGAAGATATGTGCCAGATCATGTGGCGAGATGCCCACCCCGCTATCCGCGACGCTGAATAGACTGCGTGCGCCCTCGCGCCATGTCCGAACCAGGATTTGGCCATGAGCGGGCGTATGGCGCAGCGCGTTATCGAGCAGGTTCTCTACGGCGCGGGTGAGCAGATGCGCGTCGCCTTCCAGATATCCTGCACCACTCATGCCTTCCAGGGTAAGCGTGATGTGTTTCTCGGCAGCCTGTGGCTGCATGCTCTCGACCGCCGAGTGGAGCAGCGTCACCAGATCCACCGGCTCGCGGCGCGGCGTATCATTCAGATATTCCAGGCGGGCATAGGCGAAGAGACCGGCGACAAGCTGCTCAAGCCGGTCGGCCTGCTCACGGCAGACGGCGACGTAGCGCGCGCGGCGCTCCGGCGTATCGGCTACACCCGTCTCCAGCCCTTCCAGGTAGCCGCGCAGCGAAAAGAGCGGCGTCCGCAGATCATGCGCAATGGCGCTGACGAAGAGCCGCCGCTCCTGCTCGATCTCGGCCTGACGCTCCAACGATGCGCGCAGCCCGCCACCCATCGCCGTAAACGCCGCCGCGACCTCCGCGACCTCGCGAACGCCCGAGGCCGGCACCGTTACGTCCAAGTCGCCACTCGCGACCTGCCGTGCAGCCTGGCTCATGGTGGCGAGCGGATGCAAGAGAGCGGGGCGAAGCAGCCACGCGATACCCAGCATGGTCAGCACGAGCGTGACGAGCGGGACCGCCACAACCGCGATAGCAAACGTGAATGGGTCCAGCGGGTAGGGATTCTGCGCATTGACCGACTTCACAATCTGATAGAGGATGATGAAGGCACCGTCCA
Source organism: Ktedonobacterales bacterium (assembly GCA_035310125.1). Lineage (GTDB taxonomy): Bacteria > Chloroflexota > Ktedonobacteria > Ktedonobacterales > JADMIN01 > DATGEP01. The sequence continues at coordinate 10,144 of DATGEP010000061.1, read as the reverse complement.
CCACTGCCGGGATGAATAGCGTCGCGAGCCATGCCAACGCCAGCCAGCGGCGCACGGTAAGTCGCCGGCGATCAGTGAACTGGAAGATGAGGCAGAGCAGGCCGACCAGCAGACACAGCACGAGCGAGGCAATGGACGCAAAGGCCAGATAGGTCGCGAGCGTAGCATCCAGCAGGACAAGCGTCATAGGTGTCATCGGCGCACCCCCTCGAAACGATAGCCAACGCCCCAGACCGTGACAATGTAGCGCGGCTCCTCCGCATTCGCCTCGATCTTGTCGCGGATACGGCCAATATGGACGGTGACGGTGTGACGGTCGCCGATCTCGCCCCAGAAACGGGCGAAAAGCTGCTCGCGTGTGAAGACCTGGCGCGGATGCTCCGCCAGGAAGGTTAGGAGCTCGAACTCGCGCGCGGTGAAGGATACCGGTTTACCCTCCACGCGCACCTCGTGCGCCCGCACATCCAGTACGAGCTGCCCAAAGTCCAGCAGTGTCAGCGGCGACGAGACGGCGACGCGGCGCGAGCGCCGCAACACCGCTTTGACACGCGCCACCACCTCGCCGGGTGTCGCGGACTTCACGATGTAGTCGTCGCCGCCCAGGCCCAGCCCGCGAATCTTGTCGCTGTCGCCATCGCGCGCGCTCAAGAACAGTAGCGGCACATCGCTCGCCTCACGAATCCGGCGGCAGACATCGAAACCGGAGAGGTCGGGCATCATCACGTCCAGCAGCACGCAATCCACTGAACCGTGTGCGAGCGCGGCCAGCGCCTCACCGCCATCGCGCGCCGTCTCAACCCGAAAGTCCTCAGCCTCCAGGAAGTCGCGCAGCAGCTCGACGATGGCTGGCTCGTCGTCCACCACCAGCACAGTGAACGCCACCTGTTGCATACCGCATCCCCCTTTTTGTGCCGCTTCCGCATTATCCCGCGTTTCGCCCACCCGCGCCAGAGCCTTCTTATGAATGGCAAGCACTCCTTGAGGCACTGTTGACCGTTTGTTGATAATTTCGCGTCAACAATGTTGAGCCTGAGGCGTTACACTGGCAGCCAGGAGCAAGACGAACACACGAGCACCGAGTCTGATAATAAGGCGGAGATGAGAAAGAGGAGGTCCGGCGATGGCGCGACCTACTGTAACGGAGGCGACAGAGCGGAAAGGGGCGGCACGCAAGCGACGGCGCACGGCGCGCCTGCCCGCTGGGGTGACGCTGGCGCTCTGGCGCGGCAGACGCATGTGGCGGCTCTTGCTGGTCGCGGAGCTCGGGGTGGTAGCGGCGGTGCTGCTCGTCTGCGCCGTGCCGCTCTTCTCCCAAGTAACGATGACGGCGGGGCTGGAGCATACGCTCGCTAACTCGCCTATCCCGCTCAATATTGATGGCGTCGTCGAAACAAACGCGCCATCGCGGGTGCTCTATCAGCAGGTCGAACAGCGACTCAACACTATTATTCGCACGAACCTGCGTGTGCTCCATGTGGGTACACCCACGTTCCAAATTACCTCACAGCCGCTGGCGTTTCCGCACGCGAATGGCGGTCAGTACGACGGGCTTGCGGTGGAAGGGTTTCTGGACAGCTACCTTGGCACACAGATCTCGGTCATCCAGGGCCGTCTGCCACAGACCACCCCGGATGCGCTCGAAATGGTCATGACGCGCAAGACGGCTGATGCGCTTGGCCTCACCATTGGCTCGACGCTTTTGCTTGGCTCCGCCGATGCGCCGAACCCGATTGTGCTGCGGCTGGTGGGAATCATCGTGTCCACAAATGCCACGCCGGGCAATGACTTCCAGCCACATGCGATGAACGTGCCGGGGCAACCCTACGGTCCGGGCGCTTCGGCCAACACGGGTTACACCGCGGCCGTTTCGGCAAACGCGATCTTCAACGCACCATACGATTGGTCCGCGCTTTCGCTGGCGCAGACACCTGGCCACGGCGGATATGGTCCCGACATGTGGTCACTCGACTGGACCTACGCCCCGGATTTGTCGCACCTCGGTCCGGGTGACCTGAATGCGCTGATTGATGATCCACAGGCCGTTCAACAACACCTCTTCTCCGCGTTGGACGGCATCCCCAACACGCAAAATGGCTTTGTCGAGACGTACCTCTTCCAATTACTCATCCAATATAAGTCGCGGGTAGTCGGTGGAGCGGTTTTCGTCTCCATCCTGCTACTGGATGTGCTGGGGCTGGTGCTGCTCTTCCTGGGTGTCATGACGAATGTGCTTGTGGACCGTCAGGCCGCGATCATCGCGACGCTGCGCAGCCGGGGCGCCAGCCAGCGACAGATCTTCGCCACATTCGCTCTACAGAGCCTGGGCATAGGCATCATAGCAACTATCGTAGGGCCGCTGCTGGCGATTCCGCTGGTGCGGCTGGTGGCGGGCACGCTGCTACCGTCATCGGACCAGGCGGCGCTGAGCGTTGTCGGCGGTAATCCGCTCGCCATCGCGGCTGGTGTGGGCTGGTACGCGGGCAGCATGGCGCTGGTGGCGTGGCTGGCGATGATCTGGTCGCTGCGCAAGGCCGCCGGGCTGAACGTACTGGCGCTCCGGCAAGAACACACACGCGAAGTCCGCAAGCCACTCTGGCAGCGGCTCTATCTGGATGTGCTCGCGGCGATTTTGGCACTCGCTGGGTACGGCGCTTTCGCACTGGTGAACGCGCTTACAGCGAGTGAGCCGGCCCAAACACAAGGAAACATCAGTGGTGCGCTTTCGCCGCTGGTGCTGGTGGCGCCGATCTTCTTGATGGTAGCGGCGGCGCTGCTTTTTCTGCGCTTCTTCCCGGTGCTGCTACGACTGGGCGAGCGGCTGACGGCACGCGGACGCGGCGCGACGACGATGCTCGCACTGACACAGGTGGCCCGCGCTTCGCGCCAGGCCAGCCGCACGACGCTGCTGCTGGCGCTGACGACATGCTTCGCGCTTGTCACGCTGACGGCCAACGCGACGCTGGCGCAGCGCATCCGTGATGTAGCGGCATTCCAGGCTGGCGCGGACATTAGCGGCGGCGTGACGCCAACCGGCGACGCGAGCGCAGCGAACCTCGCGCAACAAACGGCAGCATACGACGCCATTCCCGGCATGCGCGCAGCGACGCTTGGCTACCGCGTCTCTACACCCCTCACCCGCGGCAGCGGATCAGCGGTTGGTTTTCCAGCCACCGCCTTCGGCCCCGCGGGACCGAACCAGGGTTCGCTTCAGATCGAAGCGGTAGACGCCGATACTTTCGCCAATAGTGGCTACTGGGATACGCAAGACGCCGCGCAATCGCTGGCGGACCTGATGGCGATGCTGCGGGCGCACCGCACCGACGCCACCGCGCACGATGTGGTCTATGCGGTCGTGGACGCGGTGGTGTGGAGCGAGCTACGCCTTCACCAGGGCGCGACGTTCACGCTGCCCGTTCCAGGCTATACGCAAGGCGGCATGCGCTTTGTCGCGGCGATGGAAGCCGCGCACATACCTACCATGTTCGGCGACCAGGGCGGCGGCATTCTGGTAGATTATCAGAGTTATGCCACCGTCTACGCTGCCGATACCGGAGACGCGACCGGAGAGGCGCTCGCGCCGAACTTCATCTGGCTGCGCACCAAAGATGACGCCACCTCGCTCGCCAGTGTGCGCGCCGCCATCGCGAACGGGCCGCTTCAGGTGAGCACCTGGATCCAGGCGGATGGTCCATTGGTACGAATGGCCGACCGCCGCATCATCATCGCGGAGCTAGAGACGGACCCGCTGAAAATTGACATGACGGGCATCCTGGGCATTGGAGGCGCCGCCGCGCTCCTGCTGGCGCTCTTCGGCACGCTCATCGCAGCGTGGCTGCGTGTGCGTAACCAGCTCTCTACCTATGCGCTGCTACGGGCGCTGGGGACGGAACCGCGCCGGCTAGCCTCGCTGCTGTTCTGGGAACAGGGCATTGTCTACGTGGTGGCGCTCGGCTTGGGTGTGGCGCTCGGCATGGTGCTCTCAATCGTGATGCTGCCCGCGCTGCCCGATCTGGCGCTGTCCAGCGCGTTCGGCGGTCCAGTAGATGCCAGCGGGCCACCCGTGCGGGTCGTCTTGCCGTGGCTGGCGCTGGCGCTAGCGCTGGCCGGGCTGATCGTGATTTGCGGGAGCGCGGTGCTGCTCTCAGCGCGGGTAGCTAGCCGGCCATCGCTGAGCCAGACATTACGACTGAACGAGGAGTGACCCATGTCCACACCGCTGGTGATGTGTGAGAACCTGGTAAAGATCTACAAAGTGCAAGAAGCGAACGTGGAGGTGGTGGCGCTGCAAGGGCTGGACCTGGAGGTGGAACGCGGCGAGATGCTGGCGCTGGTGGGACAGTCGGGATCGGGCAAGACCACGCTGCTCAATGTGTTGGGCGCGCTCGATGTGCCCAGCGCGGGACGCTGCACCGTGGCCGGCAACGATCTCACGCGACTCGATGAGAAGCGGCGCAACGAGTATCGGCGCTTCGTGACGGGACATGTGTGGCAGCAAAGCGGGCGCAACCTGATCCCTGATCTGACGGCGCTCGACAACGTGAGCCTCCCTCAGCTGCTCGGCGGGGTAGGGGCGGGCCAGCGGGAGCGCCGCTCGCGCGAGCTCCTGAATCTGGTAGGTCTAGGCGACATGACCAGGCGCTATCCCAACGCGCTTTCCGGCGGGGAACAGCAACGGGCGGCCATTGCCGTCGCGCTGGCGAACGAGCCGGATCTGCTCCTGGCCGACGAGCCAACAGGTGAGCTGGACTCGACCACGGCGCACGAGATTCTCGCGCTACTGCGTAAGGTCAACGATCAGCTCGGCCTGACAATCATCCTCGTGACGCATGATGTCACGATAGCCGCCGATCTGGACCGCACTATCGCCATCCGCGACGGGAAAACCAGCACCGAGACTGTGCGCCGCGACGCGCCGCTGCGGGTGGAGGGGGAACTCGCGCGGATGGCCAGCGCGATCATCGGGCTGCCGGGCGAGACGCACCGCGAGTCTGTGCTGATTGACCGCGTAGGGCGGCTGCAATTGCCCGAAGAGGCTCTCCACCGGGTGGCATTCAATGGACGGGCGGAGGTGCGCAGTTACGACGACCATGTGGAAATCTGGCCGCTGGGCGACGGGAAATGATGGGAGCGGTGAGGTGATGATGCAGACGGCACATGCTGGGTCGGTTTCCGAGGCACAGGGAGTGACCCGCGAATTTCACGTGGGGCGCGGCACAGTGTGGGCATTGCGCGGCGTGGACCTGGCGGTGGCGCCGGGAGAGATGGTGGCGCTGCGCGGGAGGTCCGGCGCGGGCAAAACGACGCTGCTCAATGTGCTGACCGGACTGGATGATCCGACCGGCGGCAGTGTGATGCTGCTTGGCTCCGCGCTGGCGCGACTGGACGAAGCGGCACGGGCGCGGCTGCGGCGTGAAGGCACGGGGATACTCTTCCAGCAGGCGCATCTTTTCCCGCTGTTGACGGCGCAGGAGAACGTGGAGGTGATGCTGCGGCTGAGCCACACGCCTACCGAGGAGCAGCGCATACGGTCGCGGCAGGCGCTGGATATGGTGGGTCTGGGGCCGCGCGCGCACCACCGGGCGCTGGAGCTTTCGGGCGGAGAGCAGCAGCGGGTGGCGCTGGCACGTGCGCTGGTTCATGCGCCGCGCTTCGTGGTGGCCGACGAGCCGACGGGCAGCCTGGATACACGGACAGGACGCGATATCGCGGCGATGCTGCGCGATGTGGCGCATAACCAGGGCATCGGGCTGCTGGTCGCCACGCATGACGCGACCGTGGCGAGCGCCGCCGACCGCGTGCTGGAGCTGTACGATGGGGTCATCGTGAACAGATGAGTATTCAGTAGCACCTGGAACGGAAGCATCGCACGATTTCTTGAAATGCGATGTGAGCTTTGCACCTTGTCTTGCAACGCGTTTGGAGCTTGCAAAGAAAAACGCTGAAAACGTGCAAAGCTACTTCCCGCCACTCGCGGCGGACAGAACAGCGGGTGGGCCGCCGGTGCGCTCCAGATCGAGCATGTGGCGCAGGCCCTTACCATAGAGATCGTCGCGACGGGTGGCGCGAGCGGCGACGGCACGCAAGCCACTGGCGATGAGGGCGTGGTGGGCAATCCACTCGGCGAACCCTTCGCAGAGCAGGGGATCGCGAACGCCGGGGGCGTGCTCGGCCTGCCAGGCATGGCCCAGCTCATGAGCAAGAGTGCCCAACAGGAGCGGACGTGGTAGGCCACGCTCGACGTAGATGGTGCTGACGCCGCGAGAGCGCACGAAGTAGCCGAGGATGTGGTATCCCCCAGAGACGACGGCGCCGGTGTCGTCTGGCGCCTGCTCATATTTGCGGCGAAGCTCGCCCATTTGGAGCCGGCCGACCACTTCGATGCGCGGACGCTGCCGCAGTGGGTGGGCAGGGGCGATGACGTGATTGAAGGCGACCAGCGCCTCATCATATGTGGTCTGGACGGGGCCGTCGCCTAGCACCATCTCGCTCGCACAGAGGGTGCAGCGATACTGACCGTCGTCCAGCGGCTCCGTGCCCGCCGAGATGGGCGCGCGACAGAGGTCGCAGCGCGGGCGGCTCTTGACGCAATGATCGCAGAAGCGGCGAACAGCGGGCGGGGGAAGCAGCTCATCGAAGGTGTACCAGGTGGCGACGATATGGCGGTGACAGGAGGCGCATCGCGGTGTGGAGCGCTGGCACGAGGCGCAGAGAGCAGGCTCGCCAGCCAAATGCGCTTTGGAGCGAGCGAGGGCGCGGTCGTCCAGGGGCAGATTGCAGCGGGCACAGCGGGGGCGCGCGGCATGGCACGTGGAGCAGCAGACAAGGCCAGTATCATAGGTGTAGTACCGGCCGGAGAGGAGCTGACCGCAGAGGTGACAATAGCGCGAATCGGTGCGCTGCGCTGGCGCCGCACTCGGCATGGGCTATCTCCTCTCCAAGCTGGCGGGCGTCCACAGGACGCCCCTACGATGACACCGGGCGGCGGGCGCCCCTACGAAGCCGTACGCGCCGCCGGGATCGCCGCTCGCCACCGGAGTCTTTGTCCGCATAGCATGTACGCGGATGGGAGCCAGAAAGGTTACACCGGCGGCAGGAGAGGCAGGCTAACGGCGGGCGAAGTCGGTGAGGAGCTTCGCAACGGCGTCGGGAGCGTCGTCGAGGGCCAAATGGCCCGCGCCGGTGATGGTGCTGAGCGTGGCGCCGGGAATCTCGCGGGCGAGACGCCGGCCAAGCTCCAGCGGAGTGATGTTGTCTTGCTCGCCCCAAAGGATCTGGACTGGAATCGTGAGCTTCTTGAGATCGGAGCCAACGGAGTTGAGATAGAGCGGCAGCATGAGGCGGATATGCTGGAAGAGCATCTCTTTGCCAAGCTCGCCGTTCCACGGGCTGAGATACGCGTCGAGCTTGCTGCCGGCGATGGACGCTGAATTCGCCGCGCCTTGTGGCAGGGCGGTGCGCAGGTCGGCGAGCATGGCATCGAGGGGCGTATGCTTGGGCGCTTCGGGATCGTGGCGCTTCTCCATGTCGGGCAGAGGCCAGCTGGGCGCGAAGGCGTACTCATACGCGTAGGTGTTGATGAGAGCGAGCTTCGCCACTTTGCCGTAGTAGGTGCGCGTGGCAAGCACTTGCGCGGTGGCGGCGCCGACTCCAATACCGATGAGAACGATATCGCTGAGGCCGAGCGCCTGGAAGGCATAGGTGAGGTTATCGGCATGGCCCCACACGGAGGTATCGGAGGGCCAGGGGTGGTCGGAATCGCCGTAGCCGAGCATGTCGAAGGCGTAGACGGCGCGACCGGAGGCATCCAGGGCGGGAAGCACGCCGGTCCAGATGAAAGCGCCGCCGGGAAGATCGTGCAGGAGAACGATGGCACCCGCGCCGCCACGCTCCGCGTTGCGGACGATGTAGCTGAGGTTGTAGTGGATCGTACGAACGAAGCCACGCTGTTCGGCGGCGGTGACGTTCGTCGTGGGGACGGGTCGCGGTACGGGCGGAGTGAATGGCGGACTGCCGGGACCGGCGATCAGCTCATCAAGAATCGGCTCGGACTGCTCGTTGCTTTCACTCATCGGACGGATATCTCCCTGATATATAGATGTGTTGGCGCTCGCGCGGAGAAGGAACCACACCCCCGGCCCTCTCCCCGCGGGGAGAGGGGTGAGTGGAAGCACACCCACAAGCGGGCGCGGCAGGCAGCGCCCCGACACCTACCATGTCCGTACCCATCGCATGACACCAATATCATGCCCGTTTGGCGAGGGCGGGAACATTGTAGAAGGCTTTGAAGCCGGCGTAGGTCGCGCTATCACCCAGCTCGTCTTCTATCGCCATAAGACGATTATACTTCGCGACGCGCTCAGAGCGAGCGGGGGCGCCCGTTTTGATCTGGCCGGAGTTGGTGGCGACGACGAGATCGGCGATGGTGGTATCTTCGGTTTCGCCGGAGCGATGTGAGATGACGTTGGTATAGCGGTTGCGGGTAGCCAGGGAGATGGCGGCGAGGGTTTCGGTGAGCGTGCCAATCTGGTTGAGCTTGATGAGGATGGAGTTGGCGACCCGCTCACGGATGCCCCGTTCCAGGCGCGCGGTGTTGGTGACGAAGAGGTCATCGCCGACGAGCTGCACTTTATCGCCGAGGCGGCGGGTTAGCTCGGCCCAGCCCTCCCAGTCGTCTTCGGCAAGGCCATCTTCGATGGTGATGATGGGATACTCACCAATCCACTGCTCATAGAGGGCGACCATCTCGGCGGCGGTGAGGGTGCGGCCCTCGCGGGCGAGGTTGTATGTGCCGTTTTCGTAGAATTCGCTGGCGGCGGGATCGAGGCCCAGGCAGATATCGGTGCCAGGCTTGTAGCCAGCCTTCTCGATGGCGGCGACGATGACGTCCAGAGCGGCACGATTGGAGTCGAGTGAGGGGGCGAAACCGCCCTCGTCGCCGACGTTGGTATTTAAATTCTTCGCGTGCAGCACGCTCTTGAGGCTATGGTAGACTTCGGCGCTCCAGCGGACGGCTTCAGTGAAGGTGGAGGCGCCGACGGGGAGAATCATAAACTCCTGGATGTCGGTGGAGTTCTCAGCGTGCTTGCCGCCGTTGAGGATGTTCATCATGGGGACGGGCAGGGTGCGGGCGGAGACACCGCCGAGATAGCGGTAGAGGGGCATATCGAGGGCAATGGAGGCGGCGCGGGCAATGGCGAGAGACGCGCCAAGGATGGCGTTGGCGCCGAGCTTGCCTTTGTTGGGGGTGCCGTCAATCGCGATCATCTGCTCGTCGAGGGCGGCCTGATCGAGCGCATCGAGGCCGGTGAGCGAGTCTTGCAGCGCTTCGTTGACATTATGGACGGCGGTGAGGACGCCCTTGCCGCCGTACCGTTTGGGGTCGCCGTCGCGCAGCTCAACGGCTTCGTGAGCGCCGGTGGAGGCGCCGGAAGGAACGATGGCGGTGCCATGAGCACCACCCATGAGGGCGACGGTGACTTCGACGGTGGGGTTGCCACGTGAGTCCAGGACTTCGCGGGCGAAGACGTCTTCGATGATGGTCGTGTCGCCGCCGGTGACGTTCATGGGTAGTCTCCTCATAGGTACCGATGGGTGGTTAGGTGGGAGGGCACGCGGGCAGGCGCGCCCGGCAGATTTTAGCAGCGGGCGCCAGCAGCGTCAAGGATGGTCAGGAGGCGCCGGTTGCCGATTCTGCCGGAAAACGGAATCTCACTCCCTACCCCGTCCCGCCTCCGCGTGAGAGCACGCGACGCTGCGGCGGGTAGCCCTCTCCCTGCGCGGCGAGTGGGGAGTGCGGTTGCCGATTCTGCCGGAAATCGGCAACTGGGTTAGCGGTGGGTCTGCGGCGGAAGAGGCAGCAGGCCGACGAGACGCCAGCGATACACAACGGCGGTTGCCGATTCTGCCGGAAATCGCGATTTGTGGCGTGAATGAGTTGTTCAGGTGCGAGATGCGCGGGCGGGGCGCCGATACCGAACAGTTTAGACCAGAATAGAGGCGGGCGCGACGGTCAGATACGGACAGGAACGGACGAGAGGGTGCATGATCCGAGTAACCTACTCTTCCAGCGCATCGGCGGGAGTTGGCGCGGAGATGAAGGCGGTGACAGCGGCGGGATCGAAGCTGGCGACGCGGGCTGGGCTGA
>DATGEP010000060.1:0-1999 GCA_035310125.1 Ktedonobacterales bacterium | reverse complement strand
CTCTGTCGGGTGGCAGGCATCCGCTGCTCGATGGGGTCTGTTGGCGACTGCGACGACAATGCGCTGGCTGAGAGCTTCTTCGCCATTCTGGAGGGTGAACTCCTCGCCCGGCAACCCTTTCAGATGCGCCTCGAAGCTCGCAGCGCCCTCTTCGAGTATATCGAGGTGTTCGACTATCTGTCACCAGAGGCCTATGAGAGGAGGTGGGCTACTCAAACTCCGGTCGTCGCCTAACCATTCCTTGTCTACTACAGCGGGGTAACTTCATAGGTGTAGCTGGCAGTGCTCGATGGCGTGGTGAAGCGCCCTGTCGTCGGGTCGTAGGAGCAGGCACGCAGCTGGTAGAGGCCGCTGGTGGCGTCGAGGCGCTGGGAGTCGTAGCCAAACGGCTCGGTGGTCGTGCCGCTGTGACTGATCACGTTGCCGTAGGCGTCGTAGCGAGAGATGTCTGTGATGGTGCCGCTGCTATTGGCCAGCGTCCGCACACTGCCCTGCGGCACGTGAAGGCCGACAACTTCGTGAAAATGCCCATTGATAAGCAGCTGCGCGAGCAGATCGAGGACAAGTTACGGCGGCATGACGCGTTGCGTAAGCACGCAGGCCTTCCCGTCCACGAGGACCATGCGTCATTCTTCCACGCGGACGAGGCGCCGTATCTGCTGCGTCTGGAGCCGGGCAGAGAGGGTGGTATGTTGAGCGGTATGCCGGCAGTGAAACGGGGAACACCCGCTGTCCTCGTCTTTTTCGCGGGAAGCCGGCTAGAGGGCGGCTCGGTCACGATTCTGCAAGATTCGCGGCAGCGCATTCTTGGGGGCAACACGTTTATTCTGCATGCACGTAAACCCGTGCAGCCCAGACGTGCCCCGGAGGAGCGCCAGAGACGTTCGCGCTAGCGGGGGGGTATGCCGCCCCGCCCGCTCACGCACAATAGGCCCTATAAGCCCCATGTGGACGAGCGGCACGGTCGAGGCGTTACTCGTGTCGTCCGGTGTGACCGTGGTTGGTGTACGAATCCACTACGGGGACCTCTGCTGGAATGACCCGCTCCACGAGGGTGGATCTCGTCGTGAGGCGGGCCTCTATGTAGGGAGAACCATATGCGTTTTCATTCGGGAGGAGCACTGGCGCGGCGACCGGCGCCTCGTGCGCGGCTCGCCGAGGATCTCATCTGGATCTGGCGCGGCGTACTTTCTCGGCCTGGTGCCAGGAGGAGTGTGCGTTGCGAACAGCAGAGATGGCGCCAGAGGAAGCGCCAATTATCGCCTACGCGTTTCATACTATGCTCGGTCGTGTACACCTGACGACTTCACAGGGAGCGGGAGGCAAGCAAGATGGCACAAAGCCAAAGCTATGTCGTTTGTTTCAGCGGCGGCAAGGATTCGATGCTCGCACTTGACCGCGCCCAGCGCTCCGGATTGCCAATCGCGCGGCTCGTCACGCTCTTTGATGAGGCGAGCGAGCGCGTGCGTTTCCATGCTGTGCCCGTCAGCGTGATGCGAGCGCAGGCGGAGGCGTTGGCGCTGCCGCTGAACGTCTACCCGACGACGCCGACAACCTTCGAGGAGGTCTTTCTTTCGGCGCTGACACAGGCACGCTCCGAAGGGATCACGGGGGTGATCTTCGGAAACATTCACCTGGCGGACGTGCGCGCCTGGTATGAGGACCGCGTGCGCTCGGCGGGGCTGGAGCATGTCGAGCCGCTCTGGGGTGAACCTCCCGAACGACTCGTGCGTGAAGTGGTGGCGCGGGGATACACCGCCGTGCTGACGTGTATCGAAGAGGCGAAAACGGAAGCGGACTGGCTCGGCCAGCCGCTCTCGGAGGACCTCATCGCCGCGTTTGAGCGGCGCGGCATTGATCCTTGCGGCGAGTATGGCGAATACCACACGCTCGTTACGAACGGCCCGCTCTTCCGCATGCCGCTGGCCGTGCGGTTCGGGGACGCGCATAGTGAAGGCGAGCCACAGCTACAGGGCCGCTTCCGCCAGCTCGATGTGCA
>DATGEP010000059.1:0-10659 GCA_035310125.1 Ktedonobacterales bacterium | reverse complement strand
CCTTCGCCACGGCATGTTCGTGAACTGGCGGGACGTTCCGCGCGGCCCTGAGCCAATCGCTCCTGCTGGCTAGTGGTGCCGCGGTGCTGGCGGCGGTCGCGGCCAGCCAGCGCCTTCGCGCTCACCGGCGGCTGGTGCCGTAGACACGTGGCGACGCCGCCACCATTGCCGACACTACGGCGCCCGAGATGCGGTGCCGGGCGATGGGACTCAACCTGTCGCTCTGCGCACTGGCGTCTGTCACCACGCACCTGTTGGGGGATTTCTGATGGAGCGGTTCGGACCGGCCGATTTGCTGGTCATCAGTGTGGCGGTGCTCTGCTTTGCCTGGCCACCGTTCTGCGTCTGCGAGAGATCGCTCCGGGTCAGTACGCCCGCGCCGCCAGTTTGTGTGGACCTGCGAGATCGGGGGCTGCAACTGGGCCACACCGTGTGAGTGTCTGGGCGACGGGCTGCCAGAGGCCCCACCCACGCGGAACTTGCCACTCGTGCAGCACGATCTTTCAGCCTATCTCGACGGGAGCGAGTCTCCACCACGCAGACTGGCGCGGGAACAGTCGAGGCGGAGTTCTCGCCATCGAGAGACTCGGGAAGCGCAGGGTTGGTCGCATACCGGCGCAGGACTGACCGTCGTGCCGTGGTGAATCAGGACCTAAAAACCAAAGAACCTTCCGCACCGATGATGTGCCCTTCTGCCCGCAACGCTTCATCGTCCATTCATCTGCGCCAGCCAAACTTGAGACGCGGAGCTCGGCCGCTCGTCGCGGGCAAGGATGATTGAGGTGTTGGACGACATGAGCAGTTGCCTCGGTGCGGCGGAACAGCTGGGAGCACGCGGAGAGGGTGCCTCGCTTGCCGGCTTTCCGTCTGCTCGGCGTCGGACGCGCACAGTCCGTCCAGCAACTCGATGACCCGCTGTCACGCGCGGTCGATCAGGCTGGTAGCGCTACTCTTCGCGGGCGTCTTGCTTGCACTCGCACCCACACATCGAGTCGTGACCCTGGCTCAGTCTACTCCGGAATGGACGCTGCTGGTTCCCCCGGCCGACGGTGTACCCGAGCACGCCGTGTTCGTACCACGCCAACTGCGGGAGGCATCGGAACGCGGTGATGCGAGTGCCTCCGCACCCGTTCTCGTTGCGCTGCACGGGATGGGCGACAGCGGTCCGGTCTTTGCCGCCCGATTGCTGGCGCAGGCCGAACTGGATGGGACAGTTGTGGTCGCTCCGACCTTTGCCTACGGCGACTGGACCGCGCTCAGTGTTGCCCAGGAGGACCTGCAACTCACCCAGCAAATCCTGGCGCTGCTCGATGTCCTGCCCACGGAAACCGACGGAGTGCCCGTTGCAACAGACCGCGTCCAGTTGATCGGGTTCTCGCGCGGCGCCCAGTTAGCACATCGCTTTGCCCTGGTCCATCCGGACCGCACGAACGAAGTGGCCGTATTTTCAGCCGGGACCTACACGCTGCCCGATCGTTCGCAGCGGGCAAGCCTGCCCTTCGGCACCGCCGATCTTCAGACATTCCTCGGTCATCCGCTCGACCTGGACGCGCTCCGACACGTTCACTTCCTGGTGGGTGTGGGTCTGCTGGATGCGAACCCGGCGGACCTTCCGCGAGCCTGGGATCCATACGAGGGCTCGACACGGGTGCAGCGGGCGCGTGCTTTCGTCGGAGCGCTACAAGCAGATGGAGTTCCCGCCGAGCTACGGGTCTTTGCAGGCGTAGGCCACGATCTATCCGCCGGGATGATCACGCAAGGTATGGCATTTCTTGATGCAGCGACTAGCACAGCCGACGTGCACTGCGCGCAAGGGTGCGGGTAAGTCGAAGGATCGCGACGAGCGATGGGTGGACCGAGTCAGGTCGTCGTGCTGCATCTGGACGGCAGGCTCCGTCCGATCGCACGTCTGGGCGATGGCGGTAAACAAAGAAGGTGCGTTTACGGCGCTACACTCGACGCAACAGGTGGATCCCCGGCGCCGCGTGCGTGATGCTTTTTCGAACCATGGGGTGAGTCGGCTTGGCCGGCGCGGGCTCCTGGTGTTGCTTGTCGTCGGGCTGCTGCTGGGTGGTTCACAAACCGGGGCTTCCAGAGTGAGCGCACGGGCGCTCCAGGAGACGCGATTCTGGACCGGCTGCGACCCTGGCCCGTTCCAGCCTCCTCCGCCGCCCGAGCACGTACAGACGGAGTTGCCAGCGCCGACGTTACCCCGCGCTGCTCGGATCAGCGTGGACCTCAATTCGTGGAGCGGGCATCGACCGATCATCGGTACGGGCTTCAACTTTGAGCACGCCTTGTGGAGCTGCCCGGAGCTCCGCGGGCTGTTTCAGCAAGACATCCTGGATCCATTCAGTCCGACGCTGGCACGAGTCGATACGGGTCTGCTCCCGGCCGCCCCGCCGGATCTCCCAGCGGTACAGTTGGGACCAGACGTGTACAACGCGATGCTCGCATCTTCGCCTTATGCCGACAGCTGGGCATTCCTCAAGCGACTCAACGAGGCCGGGGTGCGGATCGTACTCGGCGTGTGGGGCGGACCGGAGCAGTTCACGTCCGACGGCACCCGACTTGGAGTCCTGGAGCCGAGCCACTATGACGACTACGTCCAATACGTTAGCAGTGTCATCAAGTTCCTGGTGCAGGACCGAGGCGTCCGGGTGTGGGCGACAACGATAGCTAATGAACCAGATGGCGGCGACGGGAACCAGATTCCACCCGCTGGCCTGGCGTATATCGCTCATCAACTCGCCCAACGCCTGGCCCCACTCGGGGTCAGGCTTTACGGCCCCGACACGTCCAATGGCGCTGCGACAATGCAATACTTGCCACTCCTGCTGGATGATCCGAGCGTGGTCAGTGACCTCGCCTTCGTCGGCTTCCACGAATACTACGCAAGCCAGGACGTTGCCCGAGTTGTCGATTACGTGAAAGAGCGCCAGCCGGATCTTCCAGTTGTCGTCACCGAGTACACGTCCTTCGGCTTTGGCGATCTTGACGCTGGTCAGGAAGCCAACGATGGCGTCGGGTTCATGCTTGACGTCGCCAACACGTTGCTGTCCCACTACAAGTCCGGTGTCGACGCGGCACTGTACTGGGACGCGATCGATTACCTGCAGCCGGGCCACGACGCCATCACACGCTGGGGATTATTGCGCGGACCTCAGCGCGACTTTGCGCCCCGCAGACGCTACTACGGCTTCCTGCAGATCCTGCCCTACCTGCGCCCGGGTGCTCGTGTTCTCACTGCCCAACAGGACGGTGACGCGTCTGACCTCGGTTCTCTGGCCGTCCTGACACCCTCAGGCGCGCCCGCTGTTTTCCTCGTCAACCAGGGTGTCGACGACATCGATCTGACCCTGGACCTCGGGGGCAACGAGGTATCGGAATTTCCGATTCTCACGGTGTGGCGGACTGATCGCGACCATAACGCCGAGGGCATTGGCCGGCTGCAGCTTCAGAATGGCAGCGGTAGCCTGTTTCTTCCCGCCCGATCGCTAACTACGCTGTTCCCGTTTGGTGCCGTGGCCGACCCGTCCGAAGCCGCCTCCTGAACCTGAACGTAAAGTCGAACGCAAGCTCCTCGCTGTCACGCGTTCGGCTTCGGACTCACCAATAGATGCTCGCAGCAAACGCGATGAGTACCCCGGCCGCGGCGATCGCCAATGTCCACGACCCGCTGAGCAGGTCGACCGCGACAAAGATGTCACCGGCTACTCCAACCAGTAGCGCTGCAACAGCAAATGCGAGCGTCCAAGCGAAAGCTCGGATGAGTTGTTGAGCTCTTTCAGAGATGCGCAGCACGGGTCGATGGGAGAGCAGGACGCCCAGCAGGAGCACGCTTCCGGCGGTCCACATCGCGCTCGAGAGCAGGGCGAAGTGCGGCAAGGCCGTCAGGCTGGGTTGCGCAGGACGCAACAGGACCACAATCTGAAACGCGAAGAGCGCCACGGAGCCTGGTAGAAACAGGAGCGCCTGACTGCGAACACGCCGGAGCCGGGTGCCAACCAGATCATCGGCCAACTGTCGATCCGGATTACCCTGGACTGGCGCCATGGCCCTGAGTCGAGTATGGCAGCGGGAGATGAAGCCAACGTGAAGCACAGACATGGGGTGTGTCCATGTCCGCGTTGTGTCGCGTGACACTGATGCGCGGACAGCGCCGGCGGACAGTCCCAAGGGAGGTAGTGTGTCGCGTCGGCCTTCATGACATTTTCATCTGTCTCTGCGATACTCGCCGCGCTCGACGCCCCGTAGCCAGCTCGCTGGCAGGAGCGCCGGCGCGTTGATGCATGCGGATTCTGCTGGTTGAAGATGAGCAAGGCCTCGCCACCGTGCTGAAGCGTGGCCTCGAGGAGCACGGCTACGCCGTGGACCTGGCGGGAGATGGTGACTCAGCGCTCGCCTTTGCCAGCACCGAGCCCTATGATCTTGTGGTTCTGGACGTCATGCTGCCCGATGTCGACGGATTCACGGTGTGCCGCCAACTGCGAAACGACGCGCGGAACATGCCAGTGCTGATGCTCACCGCGCTTGATTCAGTTGAAGACAGGGTTGCCGGCCTCGACAGTGGTGCGGACGACTATCTCGCTAAACCCTTCGATCCGCGCGAATTGCTTGCCCGTGTTCGAGCACTGCTGCGTCGCGATCAGGTTCAGCGCTATCCGGTGCTCCGGGTTGCTGATATCGAGTTGGACACTGCCAGCCACGAGGTGCGCCGCGGCGCGCTGCCGATCGAGTTGACGACTCGCGAATTCGCGATTCTCGAGCTGTTTATACGCAACGCGAATCGCGTTCTCAGTCGCGACGAGATTGCCCAGCACATCTGGGCGTTTGACTTCAGCGCTATGTCAAACGTGATCGACGTGTACGTCGGCAACCTTCGTCGCAAGTTGGGCGATGACGCCGAGCCGCGTTTGCTGAGAACTGTGCGTGGATCAGGGTACCTCCTGCGGGACCAGGCCCTGAAATGATGCGCGTCCTCCCTCGCTGGTGGCGAGATGCGTCCCGTCGGCTCGGTTCGATCCGGGGTCGCCTCACTATCTGGTACGTGGTTCTGCTGGCGCTCACCCTGGCCGGTTACAGCGCGATCCTGGTGGTGAGCCTGGCACGTGACCTGGACGGAGGGCTCGACCGGGTGCTCAGCGACGGCGCTCGTCAGGCGGTCGGGGTGCTGGGCTCCGTGCAGGATCAACAGGAGTTGGCGCAGGAGTTCCGGCGCATCAACGTCGGGACGATCATTGGTCTGTTCGACGCCAGCGGCCAGCAGTTGATTGTCGGACGAGCGCTCCCGCCGCCACTTGACCATCCGCTGCCGCTCAGCGGATCCCAACCGCGGCTCGAGACAATCTCGAACGCTGACGGCACACGCTGGCGGGTCCTGGTGCAGGAAGTCCCGCAGCCGGGCCAGCCCGATCGCCTCCTCGTGGTTGCGCGCACGGCCGGATTCGTTCAGGTCGCTGTAAATGAGCTGGGCATGCTGATTGGGCTGACCGCGCCAGTTGCGCTGCTCCTGGCAATCGCTGGCGGCATCTTCGTGGCTGGCCGCGCCCTTAACCCTATTGACGAGATCACCCGCACAGCGGGCGCCATCAGCGCGGAGGACCTGTCGCGGCGACTGAGTCTGCCGCAAGCGCACGACGAGGTGGGCCGTCTGGCGGCCACGTTCGATCACATGCTCGACCGGCTGGATCGCGCCTTCGAACAGCAGCGTCGATTCACCGCGGATGCCTCCCACGAGTTGCGTACGCCGTTGGCAATGCTGGTAAGTCGAGCGGGACTTGCGCTGGAGCGGCGAAGAACGCTGGCCGAATACGAGGGAATCCTGCAGGAAATCCGCGATGAAGGTTTGCACATGGGCCGCATCGTCAACGACTTGCTCATGCTTGCCCGAGCCGACGCCGGCGAGTCCCTGGCCATGAGCGAGCGACTGGACGCCGCCGAACTCGTCAGCTCTGTGGCGGACGCGATGGGCCCGCTGGCGGCCGATCGTGGCATTGAGTTGAGCGCGAATGGGGCTGAGTCGATCGCCGTCCTCGGCGATCAGACGCGCCTTATGCAGCTGCTGGTGAACCTTGTAGACAACGCGCTAACGCACACACCGCCAGGCGGCGAGGTCTGCGTAAGCGCCGCCCGAGATGGGAAGTCAGCCGTATTGCGCGTGGCTGATACCGGAACCGGCATTCCGACGGAGTACCTGCCCCACGTCTTCGAACGCTTCTTTCGCGGCGATCGGGACCGTCGCCGAGAGGGCGGCGGCGCGGGCCTTGGACTGTCGCTGTGCCAATCAATAGCTCGGGCTCATGGAGGCGACATCCGTATCGACAGCGAGGTGGGCAAAGGCACCTGTGTGGCCGTGCGGTTGCCGCTCGCGCAGAGTGAACCTCGCCGGACCGGGAACGCCCGCGACCTGGCCGGGACGACTGCCGGCGGCTAACCCCGGCCACACTTCATCCTCCATTCATCTCTCGGGCCGATAATTGCGCGCATCCGCAAACTGAGCGTTGACAGGTTGTCGGCGTAATCCAACAGTCAGTCACTCTGGGAGGCAACGAGGTGGAGTTGTGGCGATCAGCCGCAAGCGCCAACGGCGTGTGCCGCTGATTCGATCGGAGACCGAAGATCAGGCCGCGGCGAGACTGCGGCTTGCGTTCAGCGGTGGTCCCACGCCGGCCGCGGCGGCGCTTTTCCTCCGCGAGCGGGACGCGGGTCTCGACTGGGAGAGTGCAACGGCGGCCGTTGCTGAAGGAACCGCCAAGCGATTTGGCGTAAATATTCCTCCAGTCCGGCCGTCCAGCTCCAGGGTAGACAGCGCACCTTACTGGCCAGGGCTAGGACTGGGCGTGCTCTTGTATCTGCTGGCACGGCCTGCACTGAGCTTCGCGCGTGAGCTCGCCGTCGCCGGACTGGCATCGGGCCTGCGAACATTTGTTGGCAGTGGTGTGTGGCAGCCACTGATCTCCGCCACACAGCTCGACCCGATTTACACCGGCGTAGCAATCAGGAGCATCGGCGGGGTACGCGTCCACGGCCTCTCGATTGCCGGGCCTGTCGGACTGTGGCTGTACTCCGCCCTGCCTGGCCTGTTTGTGTCGCCGGAACTGGTTCAGTCTGGCGCATTTGCCAGCATGGTGGCGGCTCCTGGCGCAAACGTGCTCGGGCGAGCGACCGCGTCCTTCGGCGCCGACATCCTGGTGCTATTGCTGGGAGTGGTCTTGACCTCACGGGCTGGTCGGCGAGCCTGGTTAGGCGTGTTTGGCATGCTTCTGCAGGCCGAGACCGTGCTTGGCCACTTGATAAACGGCCAGGTCGGCGCGCGCCAGCTCGACGCTGCTGGACTGCCATTTGCTATCGCCCTCGTGTTTCCGACGGCCGGCTGGTGGTCGACCGAGCAACTGGCCGGTTTGCCCCCGGTATGGCAGGCCATCATCGTCGGACTGTCAATGACAATCGCGGCGTACGCGATTGTTTTTCTGGTGTTGTTCGCCGCGCGCGTAACGGCGCGATTGGTCCCTCGTCAGCGCTTTGTTACGGCCCGACGGGAGTCTCTTCCTCGCGGTGTGCTCGCGCTCAGCGCGGTCGTGGCAGTCGCGACGATCGGTTCGCCGCTGGGGAGTGTTGCCCGCGGCGCATCTAACTGGCAGCGCCTCGACCAGTCAGCGAACTGGGACATACTGCACCTGGGAGCGAACAACCCGCCCAACCCCGTGGGCGCCGCGCCAGGCCAGACACATTCGGTGCGCATCGCCCAGACCGCCGAGGGCAGGTGGCAATACCTGGTCGACGGCCACCCGAAGGTCATCCGCGGTGTCGGCTACAACCCTCAGTACGCTGCGCTGCCGACGACCCAACGCGCCCGCGTCTACCAACGCGACTTCAGCGCGATTCGCAGCGTTGGCGCCAATACAATCGAGGGCTGGTTTGAAAATCAGTTCGACGAGGTCACGCTTGCGTCGGCCGCGCAAAACGGACTCGGAGTCATCCTGCCTTTTGAATTGAATCAGGACTGGGACTATTCGGATCCGGTGCTACAGACTGACATCCTCGCGCGGGTCAGCGACTGGGTGGTCAGATATCGGGGCGCCCCAGCGCTGCGTATGTGGGCACCCGGCAACGAGAATATACACCGGGTCCTCTATCCCCAATGGGTCAGCCAGGAGCAGGTTCCGGCAGCACGTGCTCGCGCACGGGCATTTGCCGCATTCTTGCCCCGGTTGGTAGATCGCATCCACGAACTTGACCCCAACCACCCTGTGCTGTATCGAGACGCGGAGGACGTCTACCTGGGCTGGCTGCGACCCGGCTTTGAAACATCCGAGGTAACCCGCCCCTGGCTGGTGTACGGCGCGAACGTCTACTCGGAGACCCGCCTTGATGAGATCATTGCGCGCTGGCCTGACCAGTGGATCGGCGGTCCGCTGCTGATTTCAGAATTCGGACCGGCTGGCCGCGGACCCGACGCGCGTGCCGTCGGATACCTGCACGATTGGCAGCGTATTCGCGCTCGGCCCGGGGTCGTCCTGGGTGGTCTGGCCTACACGTGGGCCACCAACGGGCCGGAGGATCTGGACCGCGTCTTTGGGCTGGTCGATGCCGATGGGAAACCAACCGACGCCGCGCTGTCTGCGCTCGCGGCTGCGTACCTCAACGACCGCGCAGTCGGTGATCCACCGCTCGAGGCTATGCCCGCACAGCCTGCGGGGAAAGAGTAGCGAGGGAATGCCAGCCGGACGTCCGCACGCTGAGCCGGACCACTGGCTTCTGTTTGGGCGAGTAACGCTCGGGCTATGCCTCGGCAGCGTCGGTGGCGTGGGCCTCGGCGCGGGATTGTTCGTCGTCGGCGTCCTGGTACTCAGGGGGATAGGCGGTATCGCGGAGCCGATATCGTCGCTCCTACCGTGGGCGGATCCCGTGTACACGCGCGCAGCATTGCATTCGCTGGCCGATGTGCAGCTCGCCGGAATGAGCTTCGGTGGTCCAGGACCGGGCGGTCCGGTCACCATTTCACTGGAGCCCGGCGGCTCCGTGCTGGGTCGACTGGTTAGTGCGGGTCTGGCCGCCAGCGGCGTGCTGTGCGTGGGCCTTCTCCTGCTTCGAATCGGGGTGCTGCGTCGAAGCGCTACGCTCATCGGCGCGAGCGTGGCGGTTCAGTTTCAGGTCGTCCTGGGGCTGCTCGCCTCGCCTCCTCGGATGGAAGACCTCGAGACGGTCGGTGTATCGTTCGCGGTCAACGCGGTTGTGCCGTGGCTGGGCGGCCGTCGACTCGTACTCTCGGATGTGGTGGCCGGCCTGCCCCCGTCAGTGTTGACCGCGGCACTTGTGGCGATTGCACTTGGCTCGGCCTATGTGCTGGCGGCCTCGGTCGCGGCGGGGGTGCTCGCGATTAAACGATGGACGCAGCCCGTCGAAGGCGGCGCCAATCGGCCAGCCCTGGGTGTGTCGCGGCGTCCAGCTTTGATTGCCTCGCTGGCGACGACCGGTTCACTGGTTGCCCTGAGTGCGATCGCCGCCGCCTGCAAGGTTGCCACGGTCGCGGCTCCGGCCATTGATCTGGCGCCGCAATCTCAAATACTTGACGCTGTCACAGCGGCGGGCGCATCGGCTCCGCCGATCAGCGCCGAAGCCGCTGAACCACTACCGACATTGTCCCTGTCCAATGGCGGCCTGACTGCCGGCGACCGATGGTTCGCAGAACCCTCGCCATCGAGCCGAGTAGAAATCGTCGCGACTGATGGCAGCTTCACGTACGTGGTAAACGGGAAGGCCCAGGTCATCCACGGGATGGGTATCAACACGCAGTACACGTCGCTGCTCAGCGCCACCGATCGACGCGCCCGATTGGATGCCGACCTGGAAGAGATGCACGCCCTTGGCGTCAATACGCTCGTTGGCTGGGACCCGGCGGAGTTCGACGCCGTGTTACTCGAAGCCGCGCAACGGCAAGGCATCGGGGTGGTGATGCCCTTCGACCTGCATCCAGACGCCGATTACACGGATCCCACCGTTCGGGCCACCCTGACCCAGCAGGTGCTTGCCTGGGTGGATACCTACCGGCGCTACCCGGCCGTACGCATGTGGGGACTTGGCAACGAAGTGCTCCACAAGATCGTGCACCCCTCCTGGGTGGGGCCGCAGGACCCGCAACAGGCAGCCGAAGCACGCGCATTCTCGGACTGGCTGGTCGAAACGGCTGATGCGATCCACACTGCCGACCCGGACCACCCGGTCACGTATCGAGAGGCGGAGGACGCGTTCGTTGGCTGGGTGGCGCGCGCGCTGCAGCGGCATCCCGCGCAGCGGGACACGTGGTTCGTGTGGGGGACGAATTGTTACCAGGACTACCTCAGTCGTATTGTCGACAACTGGCCCGATCAGGGTACCGGCGTCGCGCTCTGGGTGTCGGAGTTCGCGCCAGGCGGGCTGGCCATTCCGGATCGGCCGGTGGGCTTTACCGAATTGTGGGGATACGTGCGCAAGCATCCGGACTGGGTGTTAGGTGGCGCAGTGTACGCCTGGACGCGCAACGGTCCCGAAGAGATTGACCGTAACCTCGGCCTGACCGATGACGGCACACCCGTTGACGGTCGCTCGCTTGACGCAATCGGAGCATTCTTCAACGCCGATCCAGCACGCTGATCGTCTGGACTCAACGCCAAACCT
>DATGEP010000058.1:0-11335 GCA_035310125.1 Ktedonobacterales bacterium | reverse complement strand
GACGCGCCGGCAGCGCCCCCCTCCCCCACACCCTCTGGCGGCGCCTGGCAAACCTGGCGCAAGAACATGCAGCTTACTCCCCCCAATGGACGCAAGTCGCTGCTCGTCGGCGCCGCCGTCGTGCTCGTCCTCGTGGGCGTGCTTGGCGGCAGTGGTCTCGCTCTCCTGCACGGCTTTACCCTTCCATTCATCGGCGCCGGCATTCAGTCGCCCAGCGCCAGCGCCACCACTACCATCCCTATCCCCACGGCTACCCCCGTCCCCACGGCTACCCCCGTCCCTACCAGCACGCCCCGCCCCAATCCCACCGCGACTCCCATTCCTCCGCTGATTCTCCAAGTGAGTAATGTAACGATGACTCAGCCGGATCATGGTACGTGCACGGGTTTCCAAACCATTTCCAATTCCGGTAATACCACCTCGGGCTGGCACTGGAACAGCAACCCCTGGGGAGGGGATACCCGATACCGGATTGGTTTCAACTCTACCGTTTCAGGCACGCCCAAGGACACCTCACCTGGCATCAGCCCTGGCAGTCAGGATGTCATTACCATCACCATTTACCACTGCTACAACTACACCGGATTCCCCTATCACGTGACGCTGACTGATACGAACGGCGCACAGTATGCATTTACGGTCAGTCAATCAAGTGGTGGCGGCGGATGATCCCTCCCGCAGCAAGTGCAGCCGCAGCAGATTGAGCGCGGTGATCGCCGCCCGCCACTTCACCTCGGCCCGCCCACCCCGGAAGAGTTGACTCGTGTCGCTGATGGACCCGCTCGTCGCGACAGCGATATGCACCGTCCCCGCCTGCTTACCTTCCACTTCGTCCGGCCCGGCGACCCCCGTGATACCCACTCCCAGGCTGGCCCCCAGCCGCTCCCGCGCGCTCGCCGCCATCGCCCGCGCCGTCTCCACGCTGATGACACCGAACTTCTCCACGGTTTCCGCTGGCACCCCCCACCGCACCTTCAGGTCAGTGGCATACGACACCAGCCCGCCCAGGAATGCCTCTGAGCTACCCGGAACATCCGTCACCAGGCTTGCCAGCAGCCCGCCCGTGCACGACTCCATCGTCGCCAGCGTCAGCCCCCGCTCGACCAGCAGCCGCAGCACGACACTCTGCGGTGTCTCCCGGTCAATGCCGAAGACGTGCGAGCCGAGCGCATCTCTGGCCCGCGTCTCTACGCCAACCACCAGCGCCTTCGCGGCGTCCTCCGTCTCCGCCTTCGCGCTGATCCGCACATCCACCCCGTCCTGCTTGGCGTAGGTTGCGACCGTCGGATTGCTCGTGTGAATCAGGTCGCCCAGCCGCTCCTCCACAGTAGACTCTCCCATGCCAGCCACCCGCAGTATTCGGGTGAACAGCACAGTACCGGTTTTGGAACGTAGCCGCGGAATGACTTCATGCTCCCACATCCGCTTCATCTCATGTGGCACACCAGGCATGGCGACAACAATCTTGCCATCCCGCTCCGCCCACCATCCCGGCGCCGTCCCAACCGGATTGGCCAGCGGCGTCGCCGATGGAATCACCCATGCCTGTTTGACGTTGCGCTCCGGCATCGGAATATTCCGGCCGGCGAAGAATGCCCGTAAAGTAGCTTCCAGCTTCACATCTACATGAGGAGTCTCGCCCAATACCGCCGCTATCGCCTCCCGGCTGAGATCGTCCTCGGTAGGGCCGAGCCCTCCTGTCATCACGACGAGATCGGAGCGGTCACGGGCGCGGCGCAGCGTCTCGCTCAGCCGCTCCAGATTGTCGCCCACTTGCGACACAAAGTAGAGATCAATGCCCAGCAGCGGAAGCTGCTGGGCGAGGTAAGCGGCATTGGTATCGGTAATCTGGCCCAGCAGCAGCTCGGTGCCAATAGAGAGTATCTCAGCGCGCATGGTGATGCTCTTTCCTCAATATGACGGCGTTCCAATGCTCGCAAGAGATTGTAGCATCGTGGGGACAGGCCGCTTTCGGCTACCGCGCCGGCCAATTGTCATGACCGTTATGGTGACTTGACACAAGATGTGGTAGGAGCGTGGGCAATTTGGACCAGATCACAACATGTGGTGAAAAACCACTTGCAAAAACTAGATATAGTAGGTACTATATCTAGGCAGCCACTTTCTGAGCGTCTCCGGCCTCTCAACAGGCAAGGACCGGCATTCGTGGAGTGCATTTCTCGCATGACGTATGCACGACGTAGCACAGAGTCACATCTTTCCATGGTATGAGGAGTTGGTATGGCATCTCGAATATCCCCGCGGACATCGAGCGGCAATCCGCGGGTGAACGGGCAACCCACGCATGAGACCAGACTCGAAGGGCTTCAGCACAAGGTCTTCCAGGATCGCTACGCGCTCAAAGATGAACATGGGATGCCGCTGGAAGCATATCCTGAGCTGATGTGGCAACGCGTGGCCCGAGGAATTGCTCGCGTCGAGCCAACGCCTGAGAAGCAAGCTGAATGGTCTGACAAGTTCAACGAGCTGTTGCGGGATTTCAAGTTCGTCCCCGGCGGCCGCATCCTCTCCGGCGCCGGTACGGATAATCAGGTCACGTACTATAACTGTTACGTCGTAGGGCTGGGCGAAGATCCTCTCATCCCAGACGCTCCCAAGAAGCCAATGCTTGATCCGGAGCCAGCTCGTGATGCCTTTTTTGCCGCTCTCATGCAGATGACCGATATCATGTCGCGGTCTGGTGGTGTTGGCATCAACTTGTCGGCGCTGCCTCCCAGGGGAACACCGATCCACACCACGGGGCGCGCACGCAACGGCGCAGTGAGGCCTACCGTTGCGTTGAGCCTGGCGCATCCCGACATCGCCCTTTTCCTCAACGAGAGGGACGGTCCGCATCTTCAGCATGTGGATATGGCTGTTATCGTGCCGCCTGAATTCGATCAGGCGCTCGCCGAAGACGCTGATTGGACACCACAGTGGAACGATTGGCATGGTGACACAGTGCCGGCGCGTGAGCTGTGGGCACGCCTGCATGCGGACGACGGTCGTCGCATCGGCATTCTACGGGATGGGGCAGCGACCTTGAGCGTGGAAGACAGCCGCGATTCCATCGTAGACGGCGCGGCCCAGTCGGCGATGATGCTCTTCCATGGCGAGACACCTGTGGTGGATTTCTCGCGCCTGCGGCCGAAAGGCGCCTACATCAAAACGGTTAACGGGACCAGCTCCGGCCCCGTCGCCTGGATGTACCTGTACGATGCCGTCGCGCGCTGCGATGATGGTGCGTCACCCACAGAGCGCGGCGTGATCTGGTTCGGGGAGATTGCCTCCGTCATTACCGGCAAGACCATCCAGCAGGGGGGGAGCCGCCGGGGCGCTCTCATGCTCATGATTGACGATGACCACCCCGACATTGAGGAGTTTATCGCCGCTAAGCGCATCAGCCCTGAGACGAATCGGCCGGTCATGATCGAGCATGCGAACATGAGCCTCTGCGTCAGCGATGCTTTCATGGCTGCCGTGAAAGCGGATCTGCCCTGGGACCTGAAGTGGCAGGGCAGAGTCGTGCGGACCGTACGCGCTCGCGATATCTGGGGGCAAATTTGCGCGGCGGCATGGAAGACTGCTGAGCCTGGCGTTGTTTTCATGCAGCGCGCCCGCGAGCAGAGTCCTATGTGGTACAAGGAAAACATTCGCTGCACCAACCCTTGTGGCGAGCAGCCGATCCCCGCCGGAGCGGTTTGTAATCTCGGTGCGATCAATCTCGCGTGCTATGTCAGCGACGAGGGCGCGCTGCTCGAAGACGACCTCGCGCGCGACGCGGCCTATGCGACGCGCTTCCTCGACGACGTGATTGACGCCACGCCATACTTCTCGGAGCTGCATGTCAAGATGCAGCGTGAGGGCACGCGCCGTGTCGGCCTCGGCACGATGGGATTGGCCGATGCGCTCATCAAAATGCGCGTCGCGTACGGCAGCCCGCAATCACTTGACGTCATCGGCCACATCTACGCCATTATCCGCAACGCGGCGTACCAGCAGAGTGTGGCATTAGCGGAAGAAAAGGGGGCCTGCGGCTTCTTTGATCGAGAGAAGTACTTACAGGGACCGTTCATCAAACGCTTGCCCCAAGACATTCAGGAAGGCATCGCCGAGCACGGCATCCGTAACGGTGTAATCCTCACGCAGGCGCCGACGGGTACGACCAGTCTTCTCGCTGGCGTTTCCAGCGGGGTCGAGCCCGTCTTTTCGTTCGTCACGAAGCGCGTGGATCGCATTGGCGAGCATGTCATGTATCACCCATTGTTCCAGGCATGGCTGGAGGCGCATCCCGGCGAGGAGCCGCCCACCTATTTTGTGAGCGCAGGCATGCTCACGCCGGAGGACCACGTTCGCGTGCAGGCAAAAGTGCAGGAATTCACAGATTCCAGCATCAGCAAGACCGTGAACGGACCATCCAGTAATACGATTGATGACGTGGAGCGCCTCTATACTCTTGCGTATGATCTTGGCTGCAAAGGCGTCACCTACTACCGTGACGGCAGTCGCGACGCCGTGCTCACCGCCGTCGTCGAGACACCCACCGCTGGCGCGAGCGCAGCCACGCCTCTCGGGAATGATGCCAATCAGGAGAGCGGGGTCGCATCACACAACGAGACCACAAGCCAGCCCGCTTCAGTCCCCGTTGCTGCCGCCACACCCTCGACACAAGACCTTGCGCGTGCCGAAGCCGCGAAAGCGCGTCAGATGCAGTACCCCGGCGGCGTAAAAATCCGGCCTGAGGTCGTGCAGGGCTACACACGCCAGGTGCGCGCGCCGGAAGGCAAGGTGAACGTCACCCTCAATAGCGACGACGGCGGCTTGCTCGAAGTCTTTGTCAACATCGGCAAGGCTGGCTCGGATGTGGCGGCGCTGGCGGAGGCGCTCGGCCGCCTTATCTCGCTGCACCTGCGCATTGATAGCCCCATCTCGCAGAACGACCGCGCCGCCGAGGTGGCACGCCAGCTCCGTTCCATCGGTGGCAGCACCTCCATTGGCTTCGGCTCTGATCGTGTGCGCTCACTACCCGATGCTGTCGCGCGGACGTTGGAGCTGCATCTGGCCGGCAAACCGACCGAGGCGCTTCCCACCGAAGCGGAAACGCCAACAGCCGGCGCCGACACACACCCAACAACGTCTGGGGGTACCGGCCATACCGGCAGCGGCTACCTCAATGGTCACGGCTTCAATGCCGCGACCACCGCGCTCTACACCGTGACGGGCAATCTCTGCTCCCAGTGCGGCAACAACACGCTACATATGGAAGAGGGATGCAAGAAGTGCGTGAGCTGCGGCTACAGCGAATGTTAGCCGCTCCGCTCGCCTGAGCGCGCAAACCCCGCACTGACCACGAGAACCCTTGGTCAGTGCGGGATCTTCATATCCGACCCAGCGCGTGGAGACAACTCTATCCCAATCGGCTCAGCTCATCGAAATCCTCGCGACTCAGCCTAATCCCAGCGCCCGCCACATTCTCCTCCAGATGCTTCACCGACCCGGTGCCGGGAATCGGCAGCATCACGCGTGACCGTTGGAGCAGCCATGCCAGCGCGATCTGCGCCGGCGCCCGCTTGTGCTTCTGCGCGATCCGGTCCAGTGCGCCGCCCACGCGAGCGAGTTCGCCCGTCGCAAGGGGGAACCACGGCAGGAACGCGATATCTAGTCGCTCGCAGGCTTCCAGCACTGGCTCGGACTCACGGTCCGTCAAGTTATAGCGATTCTGCACGGAAACAACCCGCACGATCTTCTGCGCCTGCGTGAGCTGGTCCGGCGTCACATTCGAGAGGCCGATGTGGCGGATCTTTCCTTCCCGCTGCATCTGCGCCAGCGTCCCCACTGAATCCTCGTATGGCACGTGCGGATCGGGTCGGTGCAGTTGATACAGATCAATCCGCTCGAGCCGGAGCCGGCGCAGACTGCCCTCCAGTGCCTCGCGCAGGTGCTCGGGCCGGCCGTTCGGCGGCCACTCTCCCGGCCCCGTCCGTTCCAGCCCGCCTTTCGTCGCGATCACCAGCCCCTGCGGATATGGATACAGCGCCTCGCTGATGAGCGTCTCGCTCACCTCAGGGCCATACGAATCCGCCGTATCAATGAAATTGATGCCAAGCTCAAGCGCACGCCGCAGCACCGCTTTCGCTTCCTCGCGATTGGCTGGTGGACCCCAGACTCCCGCGCCGGTGATGCGCATCGCACCGTATCCCAGGCGATTGACGTGTAGGTCGCCGCCGATGGTGATAGTTCCCGCATCCGCGGCGGTTGGCATTTGGTTTGAAGATGACATCCAGTGTGCTCCCTGTTCTTCGTAGGCGCACCGTTGTGTTGCGATACAGCGCGTGGCCCACCCCCGCTAGCCCTTGCAAGTCCAACTCATAACGTAGTATATGCCAGCAAGAAGGGTGCCCGGCTCGTGGCAATTGGCATACCACGTGCATCTCATACGCCAGTGTCTTTGCCCGCATGGTCACTGCGCCAGCGCACGCCATGCAGGGGACGAATTGTGAGTGGTGCTAGCCCACCGGCGGCTGAGGGGAAAAACAAAGTTGGCCAAGATAGGTAAGACAGCTGAGCGGAATGTGCGCGCCTGCCTCATCATAAACCCACGATCTGGGCGCGGTGGTATTGATCTTTCCGATGTGCTTCCAGTGTTTTGGACCAATGGGTGGGATATCGTGGTCCGCCAGAAGCTGCATGGCGGCCATGCGACCACGCTGGCCCGGGAAGCCGCGCAAGAAGGGTTCGATGTCGTCATAGATTGCGGTGGTGACGGCACACTGAGCGAGATTGTAGATGGAGTGGTCGGCACCGACATCGCGATCGGGACTCTTCCAGGCGGCACGGCGAATGTCTGGGCGCATGAGCTGGGCATCTCGCAGCGGCTGCGTGTAGCGAGTATGCAGCTGGTCACCTCGCAGCGAAGGCGTGTAGATGTTGGCTACGTGACCGTCAATGGCAAGCATGGGCAACACTTTCTGCTTATGGCCGGGCTAGGAGCGGACGCCGCTGTCATGTCGCGCGTCTCAAAGCCGCTGAAGAATCGCATCGGTCCCGCCGCTATCGGGCTGGCTGCGATTGAGGCGCTTCCAGACATGAATGCTGTGCCTATCCGCGCTGAGATTGGAAAGCTGCGCTGGCAGGGCAGCGTCACACAAGTCGTCGTCGGCAACTCTCGGCGCTACGCCACATTCACCGAGATGACGCCGGATGCCTTTATAGATGATGGCCAGCTCGACATCTGTCTCATTACGGCTTCGGGTGTCATGCGCACCACGCAACAGCTGGCCTCGCTTCTGATGCGCCAGCGCCCAGGGACCGCCACGGCGGAGACCTATCGCGCGAACGCTGTCACAATCTACTCTCAATCACTCCTTCCTCTTCAGGCTGATGGCGGCACAATAGACCTTAGTGACGACGACATCACCGCGGACGGCGTCGTCTACGCTTTTTCCATCGTGGCGCAAGGAGTTAGCATGCTCGTACCACGCAGCTACGATGGACAGCTCTTCAAGCCGGCATCCGTCTGGAGCGGAGCGGAGCGTCCCGTGCTCCGGCCTGCCTCATCGAATGGAGTCGCGAAGTCGAAAGACTCGATAAAGGGCGCACCAGACAAGGGGACACGGCGGGCACTGAAAATCACTGCCATCGGGGTTGACGGCTTCAGTGCGGTGCGCCTGAAGAATGGTCGCACGCTCTCAATCACCGTCCAGCCCGACACGACGCTTCGCGATGGCAGTGGAGCAACATCCCAGCTCCGCGACGGCTTATCTACACTCGCCGAAGGCGATCTCGTGCGCGTCAAGGGCAAAAAGAACCGAGACGACGGCACCATCGTCGCTCGGCGGGTGACGGTCATTCCCGCCATTGCAGCGCCATGACACTGCGACATATTCCTTGTAAGCTGAGACCTAGACTCGTATAATCGAATACGCGGCATCTGCTTGCGCGACTGTAGCGGCGGGTCCGGCGCCACATGGAAAGGCGCCCACGGGCGACAACCTCTTCCCTCTTTCTGTCGTTCGTTGGTGAGCATGAGCGCGCCTGACCCTCCCCTGGCGAGCGTGCGCGATCGGCTTGCTACGCCACAGTCCGCGGTACCTTTCCTCTTGGAGCAACGCTGCTCCGTTAGTCAGGAGAATCGGACATGTATCGAGGCCAGTCGGGTCAATGGTCCTGGCTGCTCCATCGCGTGACTGGGTTGGGCGTCCTGCTCTTCCTGCTGATCCACATCGTGGACATCACGCTGATTGGCTTTGGCAGCAAAGTCTACAATGACTCCATCGTGGTGTTCAGCGCCTGGCCGGTGCGTATCCTTTCGCTCGCGCTGATCGGCTCGCTGCTATATCACGCTTTCAATGGGGTACGCATCATCCTTATTGATTTCTGGCCAGCGGCACACAAATACCAGCGCCAGATGTTCTATGTCGTCATGATCGTCACCATCCTCTGCTTCCTTCCGATGGCATATTTCATTATTACCCCTATCTTCGGCATTTGCCCGCAAGGCGATTGCACGTCGTCGGCAATGTTTTAGGGGAAGGGAGCAACTAAGATGGCAACGCAAACGCGCACACCGACAAAAGTCACCGAGTACGGTGCGACTTCGCGACCAGCCAGAGGGGGCAGCAGCTGGGAGACTTTCTCCTGGTGGTTCTTCCGTGTCTCCGGCGTGGGTCTGATTTTCCTCGCAATCATTCACGTCATTATCATGCACGTCACCAACGACGTGTCCGCCACTGGCTACGCCTTCGTCGCCGCACGTTACAAGAATCCGTTCTGGCGCGTCTACGACCTCTTGTTGCTGACGCTGGCGCTCTTGCACGGCCTGAACGGGCTTCGTATCGTCTGCGATGACTACATCCGCACCCGTGGTACACGCCTGGCGGTTCTGTCAGCCCTGTTCATCATCGCCATCGGTTTCTGGCTGATGGGCTCGATGACCATCGTCACGTTCCAGCCAGGCCAAACGGTCACGCAGGCGATGCTTCACATGATCGGTCATTAAGCGCAAACAAACAATCGCAGCGGGCACGGCGCGGGAGCGGCGGCTGTCGCGAGCGAGGAGAAGATGTCATGATCGCAAATTACCACAGATTCGACGTGGTGGTCGTCGGCTCCGGCGGCGCCGGTCTGATGGCCGCGATGCAGCTGGCGCACAACTCCAGCATCGCCGTCGTAAGCAAGCTCTACCCCACTCGCTCGCACACCGGCGCGGCGCAAGGCGGTGTGGCTGCGGCGCTCGGCAACGATGAAGAAGACCACTGGAAGTGGCACATGTTCGACACCGTCAAAGGGGGTGACTATCTCGTTGACCAGGACGCGGCGGAAATCCTGACGCGAGAAGCCATAGACGCGGTGTATGAGCTGGAGCACTGGGGATTACCCTTCAACCGCACGCCGCAAGGCAAGATTGACCAGCGTCGTTTCGGCGGTCACACCAGGAACTACGGTGAAGGTCCTGTGCGCCGGTCATGCTATGCCGCCGACCGCACGGGTCATATGATTCTTCAGACCATGTATCAGCAGTCGGTCAAGAATCAGGTCACGTTCTTCAATGAGTATATGATGCTCGATCTGCTGATCTCTGATGGGCAGGCATGTGGCATCGTTGCGCTCTGCCTGCGCGACGGCACAATCCACACATTCCAGGCGAAAGCCATCGTCCTGGCGACGGGCGGCTATGGGCGCGCCTGGCGCATCACCAGCAACGCTCTGGCCTGCACCGGCGACGGCATGGCCGTCGCGTATCGTCGAGGTATCCCGCTCGAAGACATGGAGATGTACCAATTCCATCCGACGGGCCTCTATAAGGTGGGTATCTTGCTGAGCGAGGCGGCTCGCGGCGAGGGGGCATATCTCCTCAATAGCGAAGGCGAGCGTTTCTGCATCCGCTACGCGCCTACGCTGCAAGAGCTGGCGCCGCGCGACATGGTCTCACGCTTCATCTACCAGGAGATTGCCGAAGGACGCGGCATTGACGGCAAGGACTACGTCTACCTGTCAGTGGCGCACCTGGGTAAAGAGAAAATTGACGAAAAGCTCCCCGACATCACCGACTTCGCCCGCACGTACCTGAACGTCGAGCCGTACTACGAGCCGGTGCCGATCCAGCCCACCGCCCACTACGCGATGGGTGGCATCCCGACGAATGTGGAGGGCCAGGTTGTCATAGACGAGAATAACACGCCGATGCCGGGCCTGTACGCCGCCGGTGAGGTCGCCTGCGTCTCTGTGCATGGAGCCAATCGTCTGGGCACCAACTCACTCGTGGATCTGATCGTCTTTGGCCGCCGCGCCGGCAAGCATATCGCCGCGAAGTGGCTGCCCGAGGCGGAATTTGCCCCACTTCCGCCCAATCCAGACGCCTTCGCCGTCGAGCTAGTGGAACGCCTGCTTTCCAGTACGAAGGGCAGCGGTGGCGAGACGCAGGAGGCCATTCGCCAGGAGCTGCGCGACGAGATGATGGAGAAGGTCGGCGTCGTCCGCGACGAAGAAACCCTCGCCTCGATGCAGCACAAAATCGCGGAGCTAAAAGAACGGTACGCGACGGTTCGCCTCATGGACAACAGCCGCGCATTCAATACCGAGCTGATGGAAGTCATCGAGCTGGGTAATCTCCTCGAATGCGCCGAAGCGACCGTCGCTGGCGCCCGCGCTCGTAAAGAAAGTCGCGGCGCGCAGTACCGCCGCGACTTCCCCAAGCGCGATGATGCCAACTTCCTGAATCACACGCTAGCATTCCGCACTGAGACGCCAGGGCAACCAGATCTGCGCTACAAGCCGGTCGTTCTGGGCACCTTCGAGCCGAAAGAGCGTAAATACTAAATTGACGATTCGCGTGGCGGCGCGGGCGGCACATGCTGCTCGCGCTCCCGCTGGTCTACGTACATACGAGAGGATGAAAGAGTATGGCTGCCGCGAATGGCATCCACGCCGTCCATGTGCAGGTCAAGCGCTACCAGCCGGATACGAGCGCGAAGGCCTACTGGCAGGACTTCACCGTCGAGACTGACGGCAAAGACCGGCTCCTGGACATTCTGAACAAGATCAAATGGGAACAGGACGGCACCCTGACATTTCGACGCTCCTGCGCGCACGGCGTCTGCGGCTCGGATGCGATGCGCGTCAACGGACGCAACCGGCTCGCCTGCAAGCTGCTCATGGAAGATATTGGCACGCACGTTACCATCGAGCCGATGTTGGGTTTCCCGGTGATTCGCGACCTGGTCGTAGATATGGACCCCTTCTTCGCCAAGTACGAGAAGGTCAAGCCCTATCTCATCAACGACGAGCCGGAGCCGCGCACCGAGCGCCTGCAATCGCCGGAAGAACGCGCGCGCTA
>DATGEP010000057.1:0-5841 GCA_035310125.1 Ktedonobacterales bacterium | reverse complement strand
CCAGCCCAGGTCTCGATGGAGCAGATCGAAGCCACTCTCGACGACGCGGGCTACACCGTCGCGAAGTAACGATAGGCGCCCTCCCGGCCTCTTTCCGAGACTGGGAGGATCACTCGCCGCTCTACAAACTGCAATGGCATTCAGCAGTTAGGAATTTGTTTGTATCAGCCAGGAATGCCGGCCAACGATGCAAGCGAACAGGGTGGCGATTATGCCTGAGAGGGATACATGATGTGCATCGTCCAGGAAGCTTGTCTTAGGCTGCGTGAGCCATTCGCATGAGGGTGTCGCAATGCGCCGTTTGAGCGTACTCGCACGAGACATTCGGTCAACGTGCGCGCTGTGGGTTAAAGCTGCGGTTTGGACTGCGGACGACACCGCTCTAGCTATGCCAGGCGAGCACAAAGCGGACGCGGAATCCCCAGTAAATCACGGTGCAATGACACATGAGATGGGGGCCACAGGCGCTGCCCAGATGGACCAAAGCGCACATGGCGCACATGGCGCACATGGCGCACATGGCATGCATGACATGAGCGACCCGGCGATGGCGAAAGCGATGGAAGCCGACATGCGCCGTCGCTTCTTCATTGCACTGATCCTCACCATTCCCATCATCCTGTACTCGCCGCTGGGCGTGCATGTGTTGCGCATCCATATGCCATCGTTTGGCATCAACCCGAGCTGGATCATGCTCATCCTGACCACGCCAGTAGTCTGGTACTGCGGTTGGGTCTTCCATTCGGGGGCGTACCGCGCGCTACGCAACCGCGCGCTCGATATGAATGTGCTGGTCAGCCTGGGCGTACTCGTCGCATATCTTTTCAGCGTCTTTGCGACCCTCTTTGCGCCAGGCGTCGAGACCAGCTTCGACGCCGCCGCCATGCTGGTCACCTTCGTTCTGTTTGGCCACTGGATGGAGATGCGCAGCCGGCGCGGCTCATCCGATGCCCTGAACGCGCTGCTCCGCCTCGCGCCAAGCCAGGCGAATCGCATCGGACCCGATGGGCAAATCACCTCTGTGCCCGTCGAACAGGTGCATGTCGGCGACCTGCTGCTGTTGCGGCCAGGCGAGAAGGTCCCAACCGACGGTGTCGTCACCGAGGGCACGAGCGCCGTAGACGAAAGCATGGTCACGGGCGAGAGCCTGCCAGTCGCCAAAAAAACAGATGACGAGGTCATCGGCGGCACAGTCAACGGCAGCGGCTCGCTTCGGCTGCGCGCGACCAAAGTCGGTAGCGATACCGCGCTCGCGCAGATCGTCCAATTGGTGCGGACGGCGCAGAACTCGAAAGCGCCTGCCCAGCGTCTCGCGGA
This sequence comes from Ktedonobacterales bacterium, assembly GCA_035310125.1. Lineage (GTDB taxonomy): Bacteria > Chloroflexota > Ktedonobacteria > Ktedonobacterales > JADMIN01 > DATGEP01. The sequence goes on along the minus strand of DATGEP010000057.1, from coordinate 4,524 downwards.
CAAAGCAGCTGAATATCTGGTCATCGCGGCAGTGAGCGCAGGCTTGCTCACCTTCCTGATCTGGTTCTTCGTGATTGGCGAGACGGCGCTTTTCGCGCTGACGTTGGCGGTGACTGCGATAGTAATTGCCTGCCCCGACGCGTTGGGGCTGGCCACGCCGACCGCGGTGGCTGTCGGTACGGGAGTCGGCGCGCATAACGGGATTCTGATCAAGAACGCAACCGCGCTGGAGCAGACCTCGCGCATCCAGGCGATCATTTTCGATAAGACCGGAACGCTCACTGAGGGGAAACCGTCTGTCACCGACCTTGTGGTACTCTCAGATGGCGAAGCGGCGGGACTCGATGAGGCGCACCTCCTGCAACTGGCGGCAGCGGCGGAGGCAGACTCGGAGCATCCGCTGGCGCGCACCATCGTCGAGGCGGCGGCACAACGCGGACTGGACACGGTACCCTATCGTGATTTCGCGGCCATCACTGGTGGTGGCATTCAGGCTGTCGTCGAAGAACGAAGCGTCCTCATCGGCACACCGCGACTGCTGGCGAACCAGAATGTCGCGTTGGAGGATGATGACCGGAGGCGCATGACGACGCTGCAACAAGAAGGCAAGACGGTAATGGTGGTGGCCGTGGATGAGAAGGCATCGGGACTCATCGCTGTCGCCGATCGGGTCCGCTCCACCGCGCGCCAGACCATCGTGGAGCTGCAAGCGCTGGGCATCCAGGTGGCCATGCTGACGGGTGATAACCGTCATACGGCTGAAGCCGTTGGGAGAAACCTGGGCATCGCCGCCGATCGCGTGTTCGCTGAGGTATTGCCTGCTGATAAGGCGAGCTACGTCAAGCAATTGCAGGATGAGGGACTATTTACCGCGATGGTGGGTGACGGAGTAAACGACGCGCCAGCCCTGGCGCAGGCCAATCTCGGTATTGCCATTGGCGCGGGAACGGGCGTCGCCATCGAGACGGCCGAAGTCGTGCTGATGCGCAGCGATCCGCTCGATGTGCTGGCGGCGATCCGCCTCTCCAAGGCGACCGTGCGCAAGATGAAGCAGAACCTATTCTGGGCAGCGATCTACAATATCATCGCGATTCCGATTGCCGCAGGGGTGCTCTATCCGTTCGGGATCTTGCTGAGCCCGGCTATCGGCGCCCTCGCCATGAGCGCATCCTCAATCACTGTGGCGACGAATGCTGTGCTGCTCAAGGGGGTGGAGCGGCATCTGCGCGAGTATCATGATGGGATAGCGCCGGCTGAGGGCCAGGGCCCCAGTACGACAACGACAGGGACCCAGGTTTCCGCGACAGCCAGGTGAGATGCCCGTCTGGCAACATGCGCTCGATCAAGAACGCGAATGAACGAGAGTGATGCGATATGGCGACAGCGACTGATCCGGTTGTCTGATGTGATACATTCGCACCTTGCCACCCGGCACCGAATATGTTATCAGATGTGATAGGTGCTCACGCGGCACCCGCAGCGCGTTGAACACCGCATAGACCGCCGTAGCGACGACGCAGGAGAAAACGAGCCCCATGAAGAGCCGTGTCATGCGATGGATCCTGACCGGAGCCGTCGTTCTGGTGGTGGGCGTATCAGCGCTCGTGTTTCACGCCATATCGAGCACCGCCAGCCATCCCACGGCTTCCACGTCGAGCGTCAACCTGCTGGCGCAACAGGCGCTCAAAGAAGGAACCGACCTGGGTGGCGCTACGGCGCCCGACTTCAGCCTACGCGATCAGAACGGCGAGACGGTCTCCCTCGCGAGCCTGCGCGGTCACCCTGTCGTCCTCACATTTCTGGACTCCGTCTGCCCTCACGCCGACTGCTCCCTCATGGCACAGTATCTCAACTGGACGGCAAAGGACATGGGAGTGCGAAGCGCGGACGTCAGCTGGGTCGCCATCAGCGTAGATCCGTGGCACGATACGCCCGCTTCCGCTGCCGCCTTTCTCCAGTCCCGCCAGGTGACGATGCCCTTCCACTTCCTGCTGGGCACCGTTTCCCAGCTTACACCAGTGTGGAGCACCTATCACATGCAGGCTATCTTGCAATCGGACGGCGTAGTGATCCACACGTCCGGCCTCTATGTGCTGGACGCGCAGGGACGGGAACGGCTCTATCTCGACGAGGGTTTTACTCCTCAGGCGCTGAGTGGCTACTTGCAAGTGATGCTCAGCCAGCCGGGCACGCTGCCGTCGGGCACGCCCGCGCCGACCCAGGCGACGGGAACCATCGTCCAGACACAAAGCGTGAGCGGCAACACGATATCCCTCACCGCCAGACCCGCTCAGTACGGCAGCTACGACTTCATCGTCGAAGTGCTGGATGCCAACGGCACGCCGGTGCAGAACGCTGCGGTTTCCATCAATCTCACGATGCTTGCCATGCCGATGGCTCCGCTCGATGTGGCGCTTGGCCCAACTAAGCCTTCCGTGCCCGGCGCGTATGAAGCGCAGGGCGTGCTCTCGATGGTTGGTCAATGGCAGGCGATTGTTAAGGTGCGACCGGTTGGCGGCGGCAGTCCCATTCAGGCCACCTTCGTCTTCACCTCGCAGCACTAAGCGCTGCCCACGCTCCTTGTTGACCGCTACGCACGGTGCCGCCTATCCATCACCATCGCGCTCTATCCTGTCAGGCAGTGGGTGTAAACGACCGCGGCTCCAGATGGTGCCTCCGCGGCGACACTCATTGAGCGGTGGAATGGTACGGCATGGGCAATTGTCCCAAGCACCAACTCTGATCATGTGGCCTACGATTACTTGCTTGGTGTAGTGTCCATCTCGCCGTTGCGCATCCCTGCTCCGCGTGACCGTGGATGTCTATCCGATTAGATGCGCAGGCCCGTTACCCCTACGAGCTTGCCACCGCCCGCGGCTCCGCGTAGGCCACCTGCACCAGCGTCGTCCGCTGATTGCGGCGTACGAGATATCCGCGCCCCGGCGGTAGCGCCGTCGCCCGCTGCGTCCCCAGCAGCGCGCCTTCCTGCGGATCGCCATTCATCACCAGGCCGGGGCTGCCCGTTTCCCGCAGGCGCTGGAACACCGCCTCGAACGCCGTGCGTGACGTGCCGGCAACCTTACGGGCAAGCACCACATGGAAGCCGACATCCTTCGCCTGAGCGATCAGATCGGCCAGGGGAGCCAGCGGGTTGCCAGCGGGCGTCACCAGCGATTCGTAGTCGTCCACAAAGAGGAAATAGTGCGGGCCGGACCACTTCTTCGGATTGCGCAGCTCCTCGATGGTGAGATTTGTGCTGCCGAGCATCCGCGAATCCAGCTCGCCTTTCAGCTTCTCCACGCACTCCTTGAGCATTGGTGGCGTGCAAGCATAGGCGAAGAGGTGCGGATCACCGAGGTAGTCCAACAGGTTTCGGCGGAAGTCTACCAGCGCGAATTGTGCCTGCTCAGGGGTATAGCGCCGCTCCAGCTCGTTGATCCAGCCGCGCAGCAGGCTCGTCTTGCCAGACTCGCCATCGCCGAAGGCGAGGAAATGCGGCCCAGCGGCGATCAGGTCAACGAAAATGGGATCAAGCTGGAATTCTTCGAGACCAATCGGCACGCCTGCCGGCTGATCGTGCGTTGGCGCTGGCAGCTCGCTCGCTGGCACCAGCGACGGTAGCATGCGAATTGGCGGCGCGGCGGGCGCGCTCCATGCCGCACGCATGCGAACGGTCAGCGCCTGGATCGCCTCCGGCAGCGTCTGCGCCGCCGGTGCGCCGTACGCATCCACCCATGCGAGTGCCGTCTGGAACTGAAGCCCACCCTTGATGAGGCCGCGACCTGGCGCGTTGACGGGCAGCGAGAGCGCGGCGACTTTGCCGATCTCTGACTCAACGGGATCGTTCAGGCGCAACTCCAGTCGCGTGCCGATGTTATCGCGCAGCCTCGGGCGAATGTCCGGCCAGCGATTACTTGCGACGACGACATGCACGCCATATGTGAGGCCCGACATGACAATCTCCACCAGCTCAGCGTCAATCCCCTCGAACTCCGCCTGAAGCTGGGCAAGATCGTCAATGATGAGAAATACATCACCGAATGGCACATCAGCCAGCTCACCCGATTGGCGGCGCTGGCGATACGTCATGATGTTGTCTATGTGGCGATCACGGAACAGATACTCGCGCTCCTCGATGATCGTGCGCATCTGGCGGATCATGCGGCGGACCTTGTCGCGCTCAGTCTTGCCGCAGACCGCGCCGACGTGAGGCAACCCCTCAAGTTGGCGCAGGAGTCCACCGCCAAGGTCTACACAGTAGAACTGCACATCACGCGGCGAATGCGTGACGGCGAAAGATGTGACGAGCGTTTGCAGCCACGTACTCTTGCCGGACTGCGGCGCGCCAACCAGCGCCAGATGGCCGCCCGCACCGGAAAAATCCAGCAGCAGCGGCTGCTGTGCCTGTTCGACGGGCTTGTCCAGCAGGCCAACAGGAACGCGCAGTAGCCCGCACGCGGGCGTCTGCGTCCAGCGGCTGCCATCCAGCCGTTCCAACCCGCCCGTCCGCAGCAGCTCCGTGAG
>DATGEP010000056.1:0-5054 GCA_035310125.1 Ktedonobacterales bacterium | reverse complement strand
GGTCTTCGCGGCGTCCAGTTTGAGATCGAAGCTGGCCGCGTCTACGGTTGGCGGGTGTGCGTTGAGCGGCATCTCGACGTAGGCGGTCGCACCACCTGCGGCCAGCGCGCGCGTTCCCGTCGCGAACCCCTCCCATTCGCTCCGCCCCGGCTCGTTGAAATGCACGTGGGTGTCAATTACACCGGGAAAGATGTGCAATCCACGGGCATCAATCTCCTCGGCGACGTCGCCTTCGATCTCCGGGGCGCACACAGCGATACGCCCATCCGCGATGGCGATATCGGCAAGCGATACCGCCTCGGAGGTCACAACAGTACCGCCGCGCACAAGCACATCATAGTGGCTCATGGCTGCTGCTCCTCGGCGAGCAGGGAGAGAACCCGTTCCAATACCTTGATGGCGACCGCGACATCGCCCTCGGCGACGCTTTCGGCTGGGTTATGGCTGATGCCTCCCGCGCAGCGGACAAACAGCATCGCGATACCGCCGAGCCGTGCCATGATCGCAGCGTCATGGCCAGCACCACTTGCTACGCGCACCACGGCTAATCCTTGCGTCTCGATAGCACGCGAAAACAGTGTAGTCAAATGTGGATCGCAGGGCACAGACGCTGTGGACTGCACCTCCTGCCAGTCTACGCGGAGACCGCGACGCGAGGCAATTGCCGCCGCCTGGCGCTCCAGCGCGGCGTGAGCCGCCTCGCGTGTACTGTCGTCAGGATGGCGCACATCCAGGCTGAGTGCCACGCGGCCGGGGATGACATTGCTCGCGCCCGGATAGGCGACAATCTGGCCGACCGTCGCTACCAGCGCATCCTGACTCCTGGCGAGCGTCTCCACCGCGAGCACGAATTCACTGGCGGCGCAGAGCGCGTCGTGCCGCAGCTCAGGTGGCACCGTGCCGGCATGGCCGGCCTCGCCCGTAAACACAACGTCCGCACGAGTTTGCCCTTGAATTGCCGAGACGACGCCCAGCGGCAGGTTCTCACGCTCCAGTACCGGCCCTTGCTCGATATGGACCTCACAATAGCCAAGCAGATTCTCGGTGCGCCGCGCGCAGGTAGAGATCGCCGCCGGATCGCCACCAAATTGTCGAATGGCGTCGTCGAGCGGGACACCATTACTATCGGTCAGCGCCAGCACCGCACTATCGAAGCTATCCGCCACCGCGCTACTGCCAAGGTAGGCCGTGTGGTAGCGCAATCCCTCCTCGTCAGCGAATCCGTAAAGCTCAATCGCGTATGGTAGCTGCTCATGGCGCTCGCTTAATCGCGCGACGCATTCCAGCGCGACGAGCACACCGAGCGGCCCATCGTACTTTCCGGCGTCGCGCACCGTATCGAGATGGGAGCCAAGGAGTAATGTAGTGCCGTGGGAAGCAGGGGATTCGTACCGGCCAACAATGTTGCCGATGGGGTCATACCACACATGCATGCCCGCCTCGCGCATCCAGGCCGCCACCTGGTCGTTTACCGCACGCATTGGCGGCGTCGCAAAACGCCGCGTCAGGCGATCCGGCTCCTCGCTGTGCATGGCGAGCGTGGCGCAGCGCGCCATGACACGCGCGGCGGAGTCTCTAGCGCTCATTGCTTAACTCCCTCGATAGGTACTATACGCCCAGGGTGAGACAAGCAGCGGAACGTGATAATGCGCCGCGGGATTGGCGATACCGAAGCGCACCGGCACACGGTCGAGAAACGGCGGATCGCTACCTTGTAATCCCCGGCGCGCGAAGTACGCGCCCACCGCGAAGACTAGCTCATAGACGCCCACAGCCATCTCGTCTCCTTCCAGCAGGGGCGAAGGCGTGCGACCGTCGGCGGTCGTGCGGGTGTCCTTTAGCCTTGAACGCTCGCCGTCGCTGGCGAGGCGCCACAGCTCGATAGCAACGTTCGCTGCCGGGATCCCATTCGCCGTGTCAAGCACATGTGTCGTCAGCCGTCCCATTCTCACGCATCCTCAGCTTTCCTCGCCGTCGCGTCGCATCGTCAGCTTAATCAAGCCGTAGGCGGAGAAGGGGTCCGTGTAGACCTTGATGCGCGGGTCTTCGTGGGACACGGCGGCGGGATCCCGCGTCCGATTCTGCGCCGCGAACGCGATCTCCGCCAGTTGTGGAAAACGCGCAAAGATACGTAGGCCGATCTCATGCACCAAGTGCTGAATAGATTCGCTGACGAACTCATGGAACACCACCTGCACCAGATCGCGTATCTGCTCGCCGGCAACGTATCGCTGCCTGGACACATCGAGCATGTCGGCGTCGTCGCCATATACCCACGAGACATCCATGAAGATGTAGAGCGGGCGGTCGGTGCGTTCGGGCAGTGTGGTAAAGGCGTCACGCACAAAGTGGGTAAAGGAGCTTCCCGTCACCTTTAAGAGCTGCATCTCGGAACGGCCACAGCGATGCGTCGTCAATGCCGTGCGTCCCTCGACACGGTCGAAATCGAGCGCGGCGACACTGTAGTCATCATGCGAGCGGCTAAAGAGCACATTGCTAGCGGTAAACTGTCCAGCCGTGGCGGACGGCACCGTGGCAGGAGTAAACGGCAGCTCGCGTGCCGTGAGTCGCAATCGTTCCATTTGGGGGTAGCTTTCCAGGAGTTGCCGCCCCAGGATATCCAGAAAGCCTTCGATGGTCGCACCCGTATACGCCAGCGCCTGTCGCAACACAAAATTCTTCATGCTATCCGTCGCGACGACGTTCGTATTGTCGCCTTCAATATATGCGGGAAGAAAGTTGTTGCCGAAAACTTCGACATCTACTTCGAGCGCAAGCAGTGTGTTCTGCCGGCCGGTGAATAGCGACTCAGGTATAGGCGCCACGCCCGCCAGCGGCTGTGCAAAGACTCGGTAAACCGGTACGCGCGCCTTGCCGTAGCTGATCGCGAACCTCTCGGATTCCCTCATCGTGGACCCCTTCTACTCGTCTCATGCCGCCTGAATTACTCCTGGTCACCATCCGTAAGCAGGTCATGCAGCCGCAGCGCACAGATTTTGTTGACCTCGATGAGTGCTGTATGTACCTCGTCATCATAGCTATGCGTGAGGCGCTCGGTAAATGCCGCATGGATGGTCTCCTTGGTACTGAGTCGAGCGCACATAACAAACGGAAAGGCGAACTTGCTTTTGTACGCGGCATTCAGGCGTGTGAACTCCTCCAGCTCCGCCGGAGTCAGGCTATCCAAACCGGCCGCTGCCTGCTCGTGTGTTGAGGCGAGACTAAGCTTTCCAGCTAGAGCCAGCTTTCCGGCAAGATCGGGATGCGCCCGTAGCAATGCCAGCTGGGAATCTCGTGGCGCTGAATCCACTATCTCACAGAGCGTTTCGTACAATCGAGCCTCATCGGTAAATGGCCGGCGCTCCCAGGCCGCGGTAACAATCCACGGTGGCCCCTCGAAGAGACCGCCGAGCTTCGCCGCGAACTCTCGACGGTCGAGTTTGTTGATGTCATCCAGTCTCATGGCTCGCTCCTCTGCGCTGAGCGCCACACGTGTTGTCGCAAAGAGTATAATTCCCGCCAGGCAAACTCACCATACTACGTTCAGGTATTGCCCTCTTGCCACGCATAGGAGCCTTTGAGATGCCGACGCTCTTGCTCCAGCACGCCACGCTCCTCGTCGCGATGGACGATGCGCATTCACGCTGGTCCGATGGCGGCCTCTATGTGGTAGATAACATCATTCGGCAGGTTGGCCCGACGAATTCACTCCCCTCAAAGGCTGACATTGTCCTGGATGCCACTGACCACGTCGTCCTCCCCGGATTGGTCAATACACACCACCACTTCTATCAGACACTTACACGCAACCTGCCAGGGGCGCAGAACGCCAATCTGTTTGCCTGGCTGCGGCTGCACTATCCGCTTTGGGCGCGCCTCACCCCTGAAGCAGTCTCCGTCAGCACCAAGATTGCTCTCGCTGAGCTGATGCTGTCGGGCTGCACAACCACGAGTGATCACATGTATATGTGGCCGAACGGCGCCCGCCTGGATGACCAGATTGTGGCGGCGGCGGAGATGGGGTGTCGCTTTCACGCTGCCCGCGGCTCGATGTCCGTTGGCGAAAGTCAGGGCGGACTGCCGCCAGATAGTGTGGTGGAGGACGAAGACGCCATCCTGCGCGACTCGCGTCGAGTTATTGAGACATACCACGACGCGAGCCGCTACTCCATGCTCCGTATCGTGCTCGCGCCATGCTCGCCATTCTCGGTATCGCCGGATCTCATGCGCGAGAGCATCGCGCTGGCGCGGTGCTATGGCATCCACTCGCATACCCATCTCGCCGAGACGCTGGACGAGGCCGCCTACTGCTCGGCCACCTTCGGGCGTAGTCCTGTCGAGCTGGCCGAAGATTTCGGCTGGATCGGGCGCGACGTCTGGCATGCGCACATGGTCCATCCCAGCGCCAGCGAGATCGAGCGGCTCGGCGGCACTCAAACGGGCGTGGCACACTGCCCAACATCGAACATGCGGCTCGCCTCCGGAATCGCGCCCATTTCACGATTGCGCCAGGCTGGCGCTCGCGTGGGTTTGGGGGTTGATGGCTCCGCCTCCAACGATGGCTCACACTTGCTTGGTGAAGCACGCCAGGCGTTGCTGCTCCATCGTGTGCAGGGCGATCCAGCGGCGGTCACCGCAGACGAAGTGCTGTGGCTAGCGACGCGCGGCGGCGCGGCTGTCCTGGGACGCGATGACATCGGCATGCTGTCGCCCGGTATGGCCGCGGACTTTATTGGCTTCCGGCTGGATACACTCGCGCTCGCCGGCGGTGCCGTACATGATGCACTGGCCGCGCTCGTGTTCTGCCAACCACCGAACGTGGACCTGAGCGTCATCAACGGTCGGGTGCGTGTGCGCGAAGGCCACCTGCTCCATGCGGATGTTCCCCGGTTGATTGAGCGTCACAACGCCCTCGCACGCGCGCTTGTGCGCGATGAGTTGCGGTGACAGGTGATCAGGTCGTCACGCCTGAACGGGTACAATGCTCCAGGTCGCCACATCGAGAAGTCCCGCATCGGTGATCTTCAGCTTCGGCACGACACTGAGCGCGAGAA
>DATGEP010000055.1:0-7897 GCA_035310125.1 Ktedonobacterales bacterium | reverse complement strand
ACGCCCTGAACGTTGCGTGTCTACCAATTCCACCACTTTGGCATGCATTTGCCCCCTCGCGACGGCACCTCCTATACTACTCCACCCAACTGCTCCTGTCAAGGATGCGTGTTGGTTCAGTTCCATCAAATTCGGGGTCAGGCGACGAGCGGGAGCAGGTCATCCGTCCGGATCCCATCACGCTGGGAGCGCATGGAGTCCTCCAGACTCGGTACGGGCCGGCAGATGGCGTGCGAATAGGACGCTTCGCCCGCGCAGCGCCGTGTGGAGGGCGTGCACGACATGCACCCAGTCCATGATGCCTAAGGCGTCAGGAAAATGCGGGCGCCCTCGCGCTCGACCATGACGGTAACGCTGCCTTGCCCCTGAGACCCTCTGGCTGTGTTCGTTGAAGAATTCGCACCTGGAGTAAACGCCTTGCAGCTGCTCAAACCCCGGTTTGTGATGGAACCTGGACCTGGCGTGCGCCTTGACGGCAACGGGCCGCGCGTGGTATCGTACCGGCAGAGACCTCTGCCGTCCAGCGCGCCGTGAGGGGAAGCCCAAGCGCTCAGGGCAAGAGTCTTGGCTGACACGCATGTGTTGGTTTTTCGGCGAATCCGCAGCTCATGCGGCGGCAACGCAGGGCGACGTGGCCAAGTGGCAAGGCAAGGGTCTGCAAAACCCTGATCACCGGTTCGAATCCGGTCGTCGCCTCCCCAAACGAGGAAAACTCAAGAATTGCATGCCAACCTGGCGGTGTCGCGCGATATACAAGCTCACCCTAATTGCTTGCCGATTTCAGCCGCCGTTCGCAGCGTCGCTTCCGCGATATGCGCTACCAGAACCTCATCATGCAGGCGCGTGCTGGGCGCCGACACCGTGAGCGAAGCCTTGAGACGCGACATGCGGTCACGAATTACTGCTGATACCGCGCTCACATCCGGCTCGCTTTCGTCAAAGTTGGTCGCATAACCGCGTTCACGGACCTGGTTGAGCTCGCGCTCAAGCGCCCCACGACTGATCAACGAGTTTGGGGTGAGCCCAATGAGCTGCTCGCTCGGAAATAACGCATTCAAGCGCTCCACCGGAAGCTCGGCCAGGAGCGCTTTTCCAGATGCCGTACAGTGCGCCGGCAATGAAATGCCGGTCCGATCGCCGACACGGAGCGCACGCAAGCTTTCGAGGGTCTCGATGAAGAGGATATTTTTCCCTTGCAAGATAGCGAGGTGGATCGTTTCCTCAACCTCCGCCCTGAGCTCTTCCATAAATGGCCGCGCCAGACGGCGTATATCCATATCCCGTACGGTGGCTAAACCCACGTTGATTAAGGCCGAGCCTGCTTCATAGGCTTTCGTGGCCGCGTTTTGACCAACAAAATCGTGATACTGCAGCATGGACAGCAAACGATGCGCCGTAGACGGCGCGACGCCAATCAACCTGCTGGCTTCAGATACACTGATTGATTTCTGTTCCGCAAACAGCAAGAGCAGTTTCAGCGCATTATCCACTGATTCAATTGGATAGTTTGGCTTTCTGGTGATATCCACGCTCTTCATGCCCGGTCCTTTCTCATGGCCGGCGCACTTGTCTTCCGCTAATACATGTCTGGCTCTTCCACCGCAGAGTAACATCCGCGCAGTGCCCTGTCAAAGCGCCATTCGCCCTTTGCACCCCATGCCAACCAGGTTTGACAGTAATCGTTCTGAGTGCTACCCTCCTCCACAAGAATTGAATTCTTGAGGGCAGAACCCGCGAACAGGAGTACCCTTGGCGGCGGCGGCGCTGGCACCCAAAGGTCAAGTGCGGTCCTGTTCAGCAGGCGCGTGAGAGGATGCTGAAAGTGGACCAGATACGTCGCATTCCTTTCCTGATCATAGGGGGTGGCATTGGAGGGCTGGCGGCCGCCCTCGCGTTCGCGCGCAGGGGGTACCGGGTGCATGTGCTCGAGCAAGCCTCTGTGTTCGGCGAGATCGGCGCTGGGATTCAGCTTGCGCCCAACGCTTCTAGCGTCCTCGATCATCTTGGCGTGCTCAGCCAGATCAGCGCCTGCGCCGTCTATCCGAAGCGGATGCTCCTGGTGGATGCTGTCTCTGGAGAAACGCTGACGGCGGCGGACCTGGGCGAGCCTTTCCTCCGCGCTTTTCACTATCCTTACGTGGTGATGCATCGCAATGACCTGCTTACAATCCTGCTGGAGGCCTGCCAGCAGAACGATTTGATTACTATGGAAACCAACCGGCACGTCGTGACCGTCGAGGATCTGGGCGATGGGGCGCGAGTTACCTGCGCCGATGGCTCCCTCTATACCTGTGATGCCCTGATTGGGGCCGACGGGCTGCGGTCCGTGGTGCGCGGGCTCGTGATTGACAGCAGCGAACCCGTCTGCGAAGGGTTTGTCGCGTACCGGGGCGCGATCCCGATGGAAGAGGTGATCGAGCACGGCGGGCTGGACACTATCCGCTACTGGATTGGGCCGCGTCTACATTTCATTCAGTACCCGCTGCGACGCGGCGAGCTCTACAATCAGGTCGCCGTGTTCAAGAGCGAGCGCTACCGCGCGGAGTCGGAGGACTGGGGCACCGAGGAGGAGCTAGAAGCGCATTTTGCCAGCACACACGAGAGCGTCAGACGGTCATTGACCAGGATCAAACGGGATCGTCACTGGACGATGTATGATCGTCCCCCAACCGACAACTGGACACGTCACCATATTACGCTGCTCGGCGATGCCGCGCACCCGATGCTCCAGTATATCGCGCAGGGAGCGTGCCAGGCGTTGGAGGATGCCGTGTATCTGGCCGAGGCGGTGGCGCGCCACGCGAGCAACATTGACCAGGCGTTTCGCGCCTATCAAACGGAGCGCATCCCGCGTACGGCTCGCGTGCAGCGCATGGCGCGCCTGTTTGGTGACGTCATTCACTGCGATGGCGCCAGTGCGCTGAGCCGCAACGGGGTGCTCACCCAACGCGCGAGTGACGATTACACTCACATGGACTGGTTCTATTCGTACCGGACGCAGAGGAGCTAACCTATGGGCATTGACATCAGTCACGCACAGACGGTCGAAGTGGGCTATGACGAGTTTTGTGGAGCGCTCGCGGCACGTGACCTGCAACCGCTCTGGAAGATCGCCAAACAGCTCATGCCTGACGTGCCCATACCTACCACTCAGCCCTGGCTCTGGAAGTGGGACGACGTTCTGCCACTCGCCAAGCGCGCTGGCGAGCTGATTACCCTTGAGCGCGGTGGCGACCGGCGCGTCCTCGCGCTGGCCAATCCCGGCCTACGGGGACTCCCGTTTACCAGTACGACACTCTGGGCAGCATTCCAATATCTGGGGCCGCATGAATCAGCGCCAGCTCACCGGCATACCCCCAACGCCATTCGCTTTGTCCTCACCGGCTCAGGCGTCTATACCACCGTCAACGGCGACGCTTGCGATATGGAGCCCGGCGATCTGATCCTCACGCCAAACTGGAATTGGCACGACCACAATAATCTGGGCGACCAGCCGATGGTCTGGTTCGACGGCCTGGATCTGCCGCTGTTGACGACACTGGAGTCCATCTTCTTCGAGAACCACCCGCAACAGCTTCAGCAGGTGGAGGGGCACAACCGCTCCGAACAGGGATTTGCGGGAGTCGGGCTGCGCGAGCTGGGAGCCAGCTCTCCCCCCGCCCATTCGCCACTCCTGCGCTACCGGTGGGCGGAGACCGAGCGCACGCTCGAAGTGCTGCACCAGGCCAGCGGCAATCCGCTAAGCAGTCTGGAGTTCGTGAATCCCCTCACCGGCGGCCCGGCCGTGAGCACGTTTGCCTGCGAGATGCACCGGCTCTATCCCGGCACACGCACGCCCTCCGTACGTAAGACCGGCAGCTCGGTCTACGTCGTCTTTCAGGGCAGCGGTCGTTCCGTAATCAATGGGGTACGCTTCGACTGGGGACCTGGTGATAGCTTCGTGGCCCCGTCCTGGGCACGCGTTGATCACGAGGCATCCGAGCGAGCGGACCTGTTCGCGATCAGCGACCGGCCAGTTCTGAATGCGCTACATCTCTTCCGCGAAGAGACACTGGCGGAGCATCAGGAAGTCAGCGGGACATTTGTGCCGCTCAAAGGGGTAGAAATCAGCGCAGACCAAAGCTGATATGGCCGGTTAGCAGGTTCACGCCGTTGCGCAAACGTCCGCCTTCCTCTCCGAGGGCGGGCGTTTCATTAGTCCCAAATGGCTCTCATGTGGGTGAACTATGCTAGAATAGCTGCGGGCCTGAGGGCGGCTCAGCGTGCGGTACGGAGGAAACGGATGACCACGGCGCGGTATCTCATTACGGGCGGAGCGGGCTTCATCGGCTCACATATCGCGGCGGCGCTTCTGGCGCGCGGCGATAGCGTACGCATCTTCGATAATTTCGCGACTGGCCGTGAGGCAAATCTCGCGCCGCTGGCAGGGCGTGCCGAGGTCGTCCGTGGCGATCTGCGTGCGCTCGATACGATTCGCGCCGCGGTGGCCGGTGTGGACGTCATCTTCCACGAAGGCGCGCTGGCCTCGGTGCCGCGCTCGATCGCGGACCCCATCGCATCGCTGGAATCGAACGTGAACGGCACCCAGCATGTGCTGCTCGCCGCACGTGAGGCGGGCGTGCGGCGAGTCGTCTATGCCTCATCCTCCTCCGTCTATGGCGATACTCCCATTCTGCCAAAGCGCGAGGATATGCCAACCAATCCCCTGTCACCGTACGCCATCCAGAAGCTCGCGGGCGAGCAGCTCTGTCTGGCCTATCACCGCCTCTTCGGCCTCGAGACCGTGGCGCTCCGCTATTTCAACGTCTTCGGGCCGCGGCAAGATCCCAAATCCGAATACGCGGCTGTGATTCCCCGCTTTCTCATGGCGCTGCTCTCCGGCACCCGGCCCATCGTCTTCGGTGATGGCGAGCAGACGCGTGACTTTACCTATGTAGAAAATGTCGTCCAGGCAAATCTGCTCGCCGCCACGGCGCCCGAAGCGCCCGGGCACGCCATGAACATCGGCTACGGCGCGCGCGTGTCGCTCAACGAGACGCTACGCCTGGCTGGTGAGCTGCTCGGCGTGCCAGTAGAGGCGGACTATCAGCCGCCACGGCCCGGCGATGTGCGCGACAGCCTGGCGGATATCGGCCTCGCTCGGCGCTTACTCGGCTACACGCCCACAGTAGACTTCCGCGACGGCCTGGCGCGCACGCTCGACACGCTGCGAGCCGCATGAGCAACTGGGATATGGAGAGTGGCCTGGCAATGAGCGATGGAACTGAGTATGAATTGGATAGGCTCCTGGAGCGCATTCGGGAGCGCCGCGCCGTGGTCGGCGTGATCGGACTGGGATACGTTGGCCTGCCGCTGGCGACGGAATTCGCGCGCGCGGGCTTTCATGTCATCGGCTTCGATGTGGACACCGCGCGCGTCGCCGCGCTGAACGCGGGGATCTGCCACATTCCGGATGTGGATGGCGGGCTGCTGCGCACGCTGGTCGAAACAGGTGCGTTCGAGGCGACGGACGACTTCGACCGGCTGGCCGGCGTGGATACGGTCAGCATCTGTGTGCCCACGCCGCTGCGCAAAACCAAAGACCCGGATATTTCGTTCGTCGTAGATGCGGCGGAGGCGGTGGCGCGCCACCTCCATCGCGGACAGCTCGTGGTGCTCGAAAGCACCACGTTCCCCGGCACAACGGACGAGCTCGTGCAGCCGCTGCTGGAGCGGCGCGGCATGCGAGTCGGAAGCGATATTTTTCTGGCGTTCTCGCCGGAGCGCATTGATCCCGGCAATACGCGGTACACGCTCCGCAATACCCCCAAAGTCATTGGGGGCGTCACAGAGGAATGCACACGACTGGCCGAGGCGCTCTATGGATCCGTGGTGGAGCAGGTCGTCAAGGTCAGCTCGCCGCGTGTAGCTGAGCTGGTGAAGCTGCTCGAAAACACCTTCCGCGCCGTCAATATCGGCATGGCGAATGAGCTGGCACTCATCGCGAATGTGCTCGGTGTGGATGTCTGGGAGGTCATCCAGGCCGCCGCCACCAAGCCGTTCGGCTTCGTACCGTTCTATCCGGGGCCGGGCCTCGGCGGCCACTGCATCCCCGTGGACCCGCACTACCTGGCGTGGAAGCTGCGCTCGCTCAACTACCGCGCGCGCTTCGTCGAGCTGGCGAGCGAAGTCAACGGCGAGATGCCCGGCTTCGTCGTAGAGCAGGTGACGCAGGCGCTGAACGAGCAGCGCAAGTGTCTGAACGGCGCGCGCGTGCTGGTGCTGGGCGCCGCTTACAAACGCGACGTAAGCGACGTGCGCGAGTCGCCGGCGCTGGAGATTCTGGAAATGCTGCTGGCGCGGCATGCCGAGGTCTCGTATGTGGACAGCTACGTGCCCCGCCTCCAGCTTGAGCACGAGACGCTACAGGCGACTCCGCTCACCGACGAGTCACTGCGTGCGGCGGATTGCGTCGTCATCGTCACCGATCACACCAACGTGGATTACGAGCGCGTCGTGCGGCTCGCTTCGCTGGTGGTGGATACGCGCAACGCCACGGGCCATCTTGCCGATGCGGACCACGTCTGGCGCCTCGTCCGCCCGGCCCGGAAGACAGCTCAGATGGAGCGGATAGTGACTACTTGATCGTTTGATAGATCGGTATAGAACGATTCGAAGCTCTATGCGAAGACTTCACGCTACGGTTGAGGCCAGACGAACGAGAAGCAGCCGGACACCCAATACGCGGCGGTGTCTGAACTTGGGACGATGAAGGGAGTTGCTTTCGATGGGTCCGAAAGCACGCTACGCCGCGCTCTATGCCGCGCTGGCAGGACGCAAAGGCCACATGTTCCCCTGGCATTTCCAGTGGCTGAGCATCTACGCACTGGAACGCGACCTTCGGCGCATTCTCCCTCGCTACAAGGGTATCGTCTTGGACGTGGGATGCGGCATGCAGCCTTATCGTGCATGGATGAGCGAGGCTGAGCGCGTCATCGGTGCCGACGTCGTGAAGGGACGATACGTAGACATCTTGTTCGATGGCGCGCGGCTGCCCCTGCCGGACGCGAGCGTGGATGGCATGCTCTGCACGCAGGTAATGGAGCATGTGCGCCCTGACGACCTTCCAGCCTTGTGCGGCGAGTTGGCGAGAGTTGCGCGTCCTGGTGCGCTCCTCGTATACTCGCTGCCCTTCATGGGACACGAGCATGGCGCGCCGGATGATTACCGCCGGTTGACGGGCTTCGGCGCGGCGACGTTCCTGCCCGGTTTCACGACGGAGACCGTGATTCGCGAAGGCGGCATTGGCAGCACAATAGGCACCATGCTGCTGGCGTGGTGGGAAGTGGCAAGTACACAGTCACGCTTCCTCTTCGTGGTCAAACTCGTCACGCTTCCCGTGTTCTTGCTCGTGAGCATGCTCGTGAACATCCTGGGTTGGCTCTGGGACCGGCTCGACCGCACGGAGCGCTTCTACGGCGACGTGCTGGTCGTGGCGTCGCGCAGCCCCGGCGGGACCGGCGAGGTGGAAGCTGCCAGCGACAATGCCGAGGTAACACACGAAAGCAAGGAATAGCAATCCTGGCGCGAGTGTGGGATAGTCACTCTACTTTAATGGGGCCGCATGGAGTACATGCCGTCCGCCAGTGTGACGTCCTACTGATGTTGGCATTGATTCCTACCGGTGGCCCGGACATTCCTGTCCGCGCGGGCCGACATTCCTGTCGGCCCCACCAGGTCGCTTGGTTGGTCTCTTTCCACCGACATCAGTAATGATGAGATGCGCCCGATATGCCGGATTTTCAGCGCAGGGCGGCGTTGAAGACGGCCATCACGCGCTCATAGTGCCGCTCCGGAGTGTACTCCGTGAGCGCGCGCCGGCGAGCCGCCTGCTCCAGCGTGGCGCGCAGAACCGGAT
>DATGEP010000054.1:0-29252 GCA_035310125.1 Ktedonobacterales bacterium | reverse complement strand
TACGAAAGTGCTCACTAGAGTATATCTGGTCCGCGTGGGGCCTGTCAAACGCGATGGGAGGAGCGGTGCCATCAAGAACGAGGGCGCGGTACGGGCCGGCGGTCGCCCGGAAGACGCCCCTACAAAGCCGCGCCCGCGCGTGCTGAATCCGAATATGTGATGGAAGCACTATCCTGCTTGCTCTTGCCGCCTGCTCTCCGAGTCGCTATACTGGCCGCACCCTGGCGTCGCCTGAGATATGAAAGCGAGACGCGATGGCCGTACCGGCTCCCACGACGATCACCGCCGCCGGCACCGCGCGCCCACCGTTGTACCGTGGCTATACGCTCGTCGCGCTGGTCGCGGCGTGGATTGGTGGCCTCGCGCTCCGGCCAGCCGACGCGCTCGTGGCGCTCACGCCGCTCGCATGGGTGCTGATAGGAGCGTTCGGCCTTGGTGTTTGGGTCATTGGGGGCCTTGCTGGGCGCATACTGACTGCTGCTTCTCCATCCTGGCGCATTTGGCGCGCGCTGCTGGTAGTCGGAATGCTGGGCTGTTGCGCCGCGCTGGGAGCCGCCCGCGCCGCCGCTGTGGACACTCGCTACGACGCCAGCTCGGTCAGATTATTCGCCAGCGGACAGGCAGTGGTCCTGGAGGGCATCATCGTGACTGAGCCGGACCTGCGCGACGGCTACCGCTACCTTACGGTGGATGTCAGCGCGATTGGTCTCGGCGGCACATATGCGGTGCGCCCCGCGACGGGACGTGTTGAAGCGAAGGTCTACGGGCCGGATGACTGGTTTTCGCCCGCCTATGGCGACCGAGTTGAGCTGACCGGCAAGCTAGAGCCACCTGGCGCTGGCTACGTGTCGCCTGGCGTCGTCGCTCGCATTGTAGGGGCGCGTGTCACGGTCAGGCAACGTGGCGGCGGCAATCCACTGCTCGCCTTCTTATTCACAGTGCGTCTGCGTCTGGCTCAGGCGATCCAGCACAGCCTTCCAGAGCCGGAGGCCGCCCTGCTTATTGGCATCCTCCTTGGCCTGAAGACGCCAGTGCTGCGAGCGCGGCTGGCGCTCTTCACCGCAACCGGCACGATCCATCTCGTAGTGCCCGCCGGCCTGAAGGTTGCTACCCTCGCCGAGCTTGCCACATTCGCCGCGCGACGGCTGGGCGCATGGCCACGCACCCTGGCCGCACTCATCGCCGTGGGGACGTATGCCGCGCTTGGCGGCGGTGGGCCTGCCGCGATCCGCGCGGCTATCATGGGGGCGCTCCTGGCCCTGGCGCCCGCGCTGGGACGCGCCTACAATGTCTTCACCGCGCTCGCCGTAGCCGCGCTGCTCATGACTGCGCTCGATCCATTGGTCATCTATGACGCCGGTTTCCAGCTTACCGTGCTGGCAACCTTCGGGCTGCCACTGCTCGTGCCGCCGATCCAGCGCCGGCTTGCCGCCTGGCTCCGGCGTCTACCCGTGTCTGAAACGATTGCCGAGCTGCTGGCCGTCACAATCGCTGCCCAGATCGCCACGCTGCCCGTACTCGCTCTGACGTTCAATGAAATCTCGCTTGTCGCGCCACTGGCGAATCTGCTGACGGTGCCGCTGCTGGCGCCGCTACTCGTCCTGGGCGGTGCGCTCGTCCTCACCGCCACCTTTGGGTTGATGTGGCTGGCGCTGGGCCTGGCGTGGCTGGTGTGGCCGCTGCTCTGGTACACAAACGGTGTCATCGCTGCCAGCGCCGCGCTTCCCGTCGCGGCGCTGGCGGTGCCCAACGCGCCAGGTATTCTGGCGTTCATATACTACGGCATGCTGGTGGCGGCGCTCGCATGGCTCATTCCCTGGCTACGTCGCGGAGGGCGGCTTCCCGTTCCGCGGCTTTCGGGAACGCATCCCTCCGGCGGCGGGCGTGTGCGCATTGCGCGGAAGGCGCTGGCCGCCGTGCTGCTGGTGGGATTGCTTGGCGCGGCGGGTGCGACTGCGCCCGCACTGGCGGATTCCGCCGCGCACCTGGATTTCCTCGATGTGGGAACAGGGGGCGAGGCGATGCTGTTGCGGCTGCCCGGCGGTGCGACCATGCTCATAGATGGCGGGGCGGGCGGGCCGGTGCTGGAGAGCGTGCTTTCCGGCAAACTCCCCTTCTGGCAGCGTACGCTCGACCTGGCGGTACTGACCGACGTACGCCCTGGCGACGCACGCGGCCTGGAGGACGCTGCCATCCATTTCGGGATCATGCGCGCCGCGGATGCGGGCATGGCGCATCCCAGCACGGAGTATCTGGCCTGGCTTGACGCCGCTCGCCGCGCTGGGGCCGCACACACCATCGTGCGCCAGGATGATACGCTGACCCTCGCGCCTGGCACCTTGTTGCGCGTGCTCTCACCGCCTCAAACATTGTTCCCCATTGGTGAGGGCGATACTACAGTGAGTGACGACCTGATCTTGCGACTGGAGACGCCCGGCTTGCGCGTGCTGGTTCTCGGCGCTGCCGATACCTATGCCCTCGATGCGCTTGCCTCATCGAATCAGTCCCTTGCCGCCGATGTGGTAGAGGTAGCGCTGCCCGCGGACTCGCCGCTCGACCTCTATGGTCCGCTAGGCGCCGTGCTGGCGCAGGCGCATCCGAAGCTGGTTATCATCTGCCCGGCGCCCGTCTCGGCCAAGGTCGCGGCGCGCGATGCGGCGGGGACGGGTCTCTGGGATCTGGACGCCGAAGCCGCGACACAGCTCAACGCGACAATATATCGTACCGACCGCGATGGCACCATCTCGCTCTCCGGCGGCGCGGCGGGCTGGACGCTGGGAGGATGAGAAACTCACGGAAAGTGGAGACACGCTTCCCTGAACACGCTTCGAACGCACGCGAATATCATCCCGGCGGATGATCGCCGGGATGATATGTGCTGTGGCTCGTCCGTCATGTGAGAGGAGCGGAATAGAGCTAGGGACAGGTGTTAGCGCCCGCCCTTAGCCTGCTGATAACGCTTCGCGACTTCGTCCCAATTGACGACGTTCCACCATGCGGCGAGATAGTCCGCGCGGCGATTCTGATACTTCAGGTAGTAGGCATGTTCCCACACGTCATTGCCCATGATGGGGAACAGCCCGTCAATGAGGGGGCTATCCTGGTTGGCGCTCGATGTGACGGAAAGCTTGCCGCTGGTATCCAGCACCAGCCACGCCCACCCCGAGCCAAAGCGCTTCGTGCCAGCATCGTTGAACTGGGTCTTGAACGCATCGAAGGAGCCGAAGGCAGCGCTGATGGCGCTGGCGAGATCCCCCGACGGCTCGCCGCCACCGTTTGGCTTCATGATCGCCCAGAACATACTGTGGTTGGCATGGCCGCCGCCGTTGTTGCGCACCGCCGTGCGGATGTTCTCGGGCACGGAGCTGAGATTGCGCATGAGATCTTCGACGGACATGCTCTCAAATTGGCCCTGTCCCTGGAGCGCATTGTTGAGATTGGTGACGTACGCCTGATGATGCTTGTCGTGGTGCAGGTGCATCGTCTGCTCGTCAATGTACGGCTCCAGCGCGTTATAGTCGTACGGCAACGCGGGAACTTCAAACGCCATTGTCATTTCCTCCTGACCAGGCTACACAACGCGAGTTCCGCGACAAAGGCGGCCTCGCTCGCCCGACGGCGCCAGCGGAAAGCCTCGGGCTATTCCACTAAAGATGGTAGCAGCGGTCTGCCACTGGCCGTATGTAATGGCTTAGTGCAACTGCCTTATGGCGGACTTCCCCCCAGTTTCCCCCATAATCCCAGTCGCTTAAGCTCCTGCTCAGCCTCGAAGCCAAAGGTGGTGCGGTCAATGCCGCGCCCATTGCGCAGCACGAGACCGCGCAGCATCTCGATACACTCTGCCTTCGTTTGCGGGTCCGTCTCAAAGGGGATGTGCTGCGATAATCGCTCTATCGCCTGCTGATCCAACCAGCGCTGCTGCGATTCCGTCATCGCCAACCTCCGGCCCGGTGTGTCGAGGGGCTGCCGCGCCCAGGCGCCGCGCGGTTTCTGTATGGTAGCACGTGGATGGGATAGCGGCAACGTGAGATTTCCCCCAATGCTCCTACGTGGGCGCCCTTTTCTTGACCCTTCCCGAACAGGCGTGTATTCTGCTGGCGGCAGACTACAATGTGTCATGGAGTGTAGTTCACCTGAAAAGCCCAGGTTGACGGTGTCCCGCGACATCTGGGACGCGACGGAATGCCGGAGCGGAATCTACCGGCGAGGAGGGATGCGTCATGGAGTGCGACCAGTGTGGTGCTCGCCGGCCTCGAACCGGGCCATGCCCTGAGTGCGGCGCACCGCCCCCTGGGGCGCGCTCTTCGATGCGCCAGTGGCGCGATTCGGCACGCTCCGGCGAAGGCCCCGCGGTGGGCCAGGGTCGTGGTTCTGGCGCATCGTGGGGACCGGCGGGCTCCAGCGGCGGGCGTTCCCGTGGCTCCGGCGCGAATTGGGGAGCCGGCGGACAGAACGAGTGGGACAATGGCCAGGGTTACCAGGGCTACGATGAGCCGCCCGCCGCCCGCTCTAGCAATCGCAATCAGCGCCGGCCCACACCCGACTACGAAGAGGTGGACCTGGAACGGGCGCTTGTGCCTACGCGCGGCGATCTCATGCCGATGGATCCTGGCGCGGGCGCGCCCGCGCTGCCCGGCATGCCCACCACCGACGAAGAGGAGCGCTCGCTAGGCATCCGCCGACCTGCCTACATTCCGGCGACCGGCGAGAGACGCACACGCAAGCTCGGCACCTGGCGCGTCGTCAGCGGCGTACTTAGTGTGATGCTGGTCTGCGTCGCCAGTTGCGGACTGGCTGGTTTACTGGGCCACAACGTCCTCGCGAGCTTCGGCATCGGTCCCAGCATGACACACGTGACGCCGTCGGCGTTTTCGACCTATGGTGTGCCCGTGACACCAGTAGCGACACCTGGTCCCGCGCAGAAGTTCGTCACCAACGCCACCACGGCGAAGTACGTGAGCAACAAGGGCGAGCCGCTTGAGCCAACATCGAGCTTTCCCGCCGGTACCTACGTCTACGTCCTGGTTACGGTGCGCAATATTCCGAACGGACAATCGCACGTCATCTCTGTGCGTTGGTTCTACGATAACATCTACCTATCCCTGAACATGTCGAAGGCGAACACATCCCAGACAATCAATGGCAACTATAACGTTGACTTCGCGCTGGTCTACACCAGTCCAGGCGTCGGCATGGCGAAGATTTACTTCGACCGACCCGCCAGCGATACCACTGACAGCCCTACCGACCCGACGCTGGCGCAGACGATTTCTTTCCAGATCGTGCAGCCAACGGGAACGGTCACACCGGGATCAGGCACACCGGGATCGGGCACGCCACATGCATCCATAGCCGCTCCTCCGGTCGCCTGGCGTGGCGACCCCACAACGGCGTAGCGTACCGGAAGTTTTCGGCCCGCGTCCCATGTTCCGGAACGCGGCGTGAGCGCCTGACCGCTGGCGAGGCATTGGGTAAGGGATAGCACATGGCATCGTTCAACGGCCACTTCCCGCCGTTTGGCACAGATGGAAGTGGCGACGAATGGGACGACTGGGATCCCGACCGGGCACGGCGTGGATATACCGGCCATGTGCCTGCTCTGCGAGATCTCGATGTGCGCCCCAACGCACCCATTGACCTTCCTACGCCTGTCCCGCGACAGCAGGGTGGAAGCGGATCCGGCGCGCTCAGCCCGGCAGGCCTCGCGGCGAGCGCTCGCGTGGAGACCGCCGATTACCTTTCTGTCACCTACGACCAGCGCGACCCCGGCTTCGCGGAGCTGTACGACGCGGTGATCGTGCCGCAGTGGTGCATGCCATTTGGTCGTCTGCTGCTGAGTGTCTTTCTGACGCTCGCACGCGATCCGGGTTGCCAGGTGCTCGATGTCGCCTGCGGAACGGGGTATCCCACGCTGGAGCTGGCCCGCTATCTTGGCCAGGATTGTGATTTGGCGGGCATTGATACGTGGGAGGAGGCCATTCAGATAGCCCGGCGCAAAGCCGCCGAGGAATGGCTGCGCAACGTCACGTTTCTGACTGCCGATGTGCTCAACAGTGGTCTGCCGGAGCGTAGCTTCGATGTATTGACCTGCAACCTGGCGCTGGCGCACTTCGCGGACCGCGCGGCGGCGCTGGGAGCCATGTGGCGGCTGCTACGGCCGCAGGGTAATCTGTTACTGACGCTTCCTCTGCAATCCGCTATGCGTGAGTTTCTGGACACTTACTATCTGACCTTGCGTGACCTGCGACTGGACAATTCGCTACGGCAGTTCAGCCAGTTCGTGTCGTCACAGCCCACGATTGACGCGACGCGTGGGCTTGTTGAGCGGTCGGGGTTCGAGGTACGGCGCGCGGCGACGGATAGTGTTACCTTACGGTTCCCCTCGCCGGCAGCTTTCCTGCGCTCGCCTGTCGTGCAAACGACATATATGCCGAGCTGGCGCTCCGTCGTGCCTGATATGACGATCCGCCGCCTCGTATTCAACGAAGTGGAGCGGCGACTGACGGCGCGGGCTGAGGCCCGTGGCGGCGAGCTGGCGATGACGGTGCCAATGCTCTGCGTCTATGCCGTGCGCATCTAACCTCTCTTCTGCGCTCCATCCCCCACTCGAAGTATGCTCCGCGTTTAGACGAGATCTCTCCCGTTGGGATCTGCCCACTTGGACGCTACACGGCTTGCAGGCGGGCGTCCGGCAACGGGCGCACACAGCACAGCGCGATGGTCGCCTACCCAGCAGCGCGCCACATGCTCGTGTGCCTGGCTTGCGTAAGCGCTGGGTCTGAATTCACACCAGGTGACTGGGGATTGACAAACGGGCAGCGGTCAGGTATGCTTTCGCCGTCCGATTGTGTAACGCCGGCCTCGTGAAGCGCGGAGCGATGGTGCCCCGCAGGTGAATGGATTCATGAGGAGGTGCTATCATGGCTCGTCTGCGCGTCCGTTTGCCCCTCGTTCTGATCGTCTCCATCGCCAGCGCCCTGGCCTTGACCATATCGCTGGCTCCATCGGCGCTGGCGTGGACCACACCAAACAAGGCGACGACGCCCATTCTCTTTG
The DNA here is from genome assembly GCA_035310125.1 of Ktedonobacterales bacterium. GTDB lineage: Bacteria > Chloroflexota > Ktedonobacteria > Ktedonobacterales > JADMIN01 > DATGEP01. The sequence goes on along the minus strand of DATGEP010000054.1, from coordinate 22,196 downwards.
TCCACGGCTACAACAACGGGACGGGATGCCCTTCCGTGGACGAGACGATGTGGAACAATCTGAAGAACGATCTCATCGAGGATGGTTGGACAGGACCGAAGCGTGAGATTGGCTTTTATAGCTGCGACACGAACGTAGCCGGCGACGACTGGCTTGACAATTATGGCAGCCATTCAGTCTATTACACCACCGCACCGTGCAGCCCGCTATGCAGCACACATGAGTACGGCACCTCAGGCCACCTCTCACATAATCGCAATACGGATATTCGGCATCTGGCCTATCATCTAGCCTGGTTCATCTACGACTCGTACTCGAAGTACGGTCAGAACGTGCAGATCATCGGGCATAGCCTGGGGGGTCTGATCGTGCGCTGGATGCTCTATGCCGAGCAGAATCCTACAACGGTGGGACAAAACGTGTTCCCGCGGGTGCTCTACGCGCAAGACATCTACACGATAAGCACGCCCCATGACGGCCTGACCTATTCGTTCTTAGGCGCCAACTGGCAAGCGGAGGAGATGCAGGTCGGCAGCTCGTTCCTGAACGCCATGAATGGCTCGGCGAGCGGGCGCGATCCCCAGGCGGCGCTCGGCACCGACTGGACGACGATGGGCAACTATCCATCGGATTCGGATTTCGTGGTCAGCGACACCTCGGCGGTCTATATGGATGGCGGCCACAAGGTGCTCTACGTGAATCCCCAATACAGTCACGGTGGCTCGCTCAATGATACGAATGAGTCCTGGGACGCGACGACGTTACGCTGCGATGGCTGTGGCGCCGGGACGAGTATCAGCTCGTTTCGCTCCATGGGTGGTATGCCGCACAACGATGGATATGTGGACCAGGCGCTGTACCACAACTGTAACTACTGCTGGCCCTCGATACTCGGGCCGTGACGACGCTACACTGATGGACGCGCATCATGGACACGGAACGGCCAGGTGGCTACGCTCTTGTCGCCGTCAATGGTCGCGACGATGCGGTAGCCGCCTGGACCCGGAAAAATCGTGTCTACATTGATGGCGATGATGGCGTGCTGGATGGATCCGGGCGGAAGCTGCGGGGGACGCCCGATGTTGATCTCGCTCTCGGCATGGACGACGGTTGCCGTGGCGTCTTCGTTCTGCACGTCGAGAACGAACTTGTGCGGCTCGTTGGTTTCGTGCCAAGGAACGCGGATGGAGATGCCGATCCCAAAGTGGCTGGGCGGGATGTTGCCGCCGTGTATCTGGCGGTGCAAATCCGTCCAGCCGCCGCCGCTCAGGTAGAGCAGCCCATTGATGGCTTCCGCGTGGTTCGCCACGATGAGCACGTCTATGCGGGTAGTTTCGGTACTTGATGCGCCAGTCACAGCGATATCTCCTTGCTACTTCCCGGTGAAGCGCGGTGCGCGCTTCTCCAGAAACGCCGTGATGCCTTCGCGCGCATCGGCTGTGTGAGACTGCGCGGCAATCGCCCAGGATTCCGCCGCCATCTGCGTCTCCAAGGTCGTGTTCCAGCCGCTCCAGAGCAGCCGCTTCGCCGCGCCGAAGGCGCCTGTGGGGCCAGCAGCCAGCTCACTCGCGAGCGCATCCGTCTGCGCCGCCAGCTCGACATCGGGCGCGATACGGTTGACGATGCCCCACGCCAGCGCGTCCTGCGCGGAAAGGACGCGGTTGGTGAGTGTTAGCTCCATCGCGCGGCCCAGGCCGACACGGCGCGGCAGATAGTACGTGGAGGAGCCGTCGGGGGTGAGGCCGGCGCGGGTGTAAGCCATGGTGAAGCGGGCGGACTCGGCGGCGATGACGATGTCGCAGGCGCAGGCCATGCTCATGCCGGCGCCCGCCGCGATGCCGTTGATGCTGGCGATCACTGGCGCGTCCATGCGCGCCATCGCGGAGATGGCGGCATGCAGGTATGTCGTCACTTCCTTGACATGCGCACCCATCGTCTCCTGCTCCGCCGCGAAGCTCTTGAGGTCGCCGCCCGCGCAGAACATCTTGCCGGTGGCCGTCAGCACCACGGCGCGGATGGCGGGATCGTCGTCGCAGCGCAGCATCACATCCATGAGGTCGCGGGCCATCTGCCAGTTGAGAGCGTTGGCTGCCTCAGGCCGGTTGAGCGTCACGGTGGCGACGCCATCGCGCACGGCGAATAGCAGCGTTTCGTAGCGCGACGAGCTCGCGGAGGCGTCGTCACGGGGTGTAGTGGACTCGGACATCAGGCCTATCCTCCCAACTCGGCAGGTGCAGCGGATGCATAACGATCACGAGTTCAGTGTACCAGACGGGAGGATCTCTGCGTCGCCTCACCACGCTGCTGTTGACGGTGCCCTGGTACACCACCTGCTGGTGGACGATGGAATTGACACTTTCGGTAGATCGTCAGCGGGCGGCTGTACGGCGTGCTGAGGAGCTGGTTGAGCTGCGTGTCGAGCTAACACCCATCTACCCTTGAGCGTGACGCCGCTCTCCTGGGCAATGCGTACAGCGAACTGTCTCCACCCACACTTCTGGAAGACCTGGTATAATGCAGAGAGTCAGTAGCTCGGATGCTGTGTGAGCGGAGCGTGGCAAATGGCAAGCTCTTCCAAGAGAACCCGGGTATTCATCAGCTACAGTCATAACGATGCCGTCTATTTGAGGCGACTTCATGCTCATCTTGCCTACTACGAGCGCAACAACCTCATTGACTATTGGGACGATACCAAACTCTCGGTAGGACAGAAATGGGAGCAAGAAATAGCGGAAGCCATCGAGCATGCTCGCGTGTGCATTCTGCTCGTGAGCGCTGATTTCCTGGCATCAGCGTATGTTGCAGAGAAGGAACTTCCTCGCATGCTCGCTCGCGCCCGCGACGATGGTGCGCTGATATTCTCGGTTATTCTCACACCGTCTGCTTTTAAGCGCACCGAGCTACGTACGTTTCAGGCTATCAACGACGCCTCACGCCCGCTCATCGGGATGTCACGCTATAATCGGGAAGCCGTGTTGCAGGAACTCGCGGACAAGGTGGCAGATGCGCTGGGCGGGTTGCAGGCTACGGACGCAGCACCGGCGGGTGCGGAAACGCAGGTTGATGGACAGGAGCCTAGTCAGCAGTCGGCACCCGGACCAGCGGCTATGCCTATCGAGGTTGCGCTGTCTCAGGGGTCAAGTCTCATTGTAAAAAGCAGGTATGCAGAGGCGGTCAGGATCTTAGCAGGGCCGATCCTCCTTACGCCTGAAAACTTGCGAGCATGGTTCTTGTACGGGGTGGCGCTGCTCAAACTCAGACGCTACAGCGAAGCCAATGATGCGCTCGAACGGGCTTTTGCGCTTGACTATCGGCAGTCTACGGTGGTCAAGACGGTGTTGGTTGTCGACGATGACCCTACTATGCGTTCGCTCTTGCGTCAGTTCATTGAGGACATGCTGCCGGGCTATGGTGTCGAGGGGGCGGCAGATGGAGTGGCAGCCCTCGCCAAAGTCGCCGACAGCAACCCCGCGCTCATTGTCCTCGACTACATGATACCGCAGATGGATGGCTTAGAAGTGCTGCGTCGTATGGCGGCTCGCGGTGATACGTATCCCGTGATATTCATGTCGGCAACCCTTTTCACACCAGAGAAGATTGCGGCGAGCACAGGCATACCCGCCGAACAGGTTGTGTTCCTTCACAAGCCTTTCTCACTAGAAGGCCTCGGAAAAATGCTACTAGAGGCGGTCCAGCGAACCCAGTAGCGGTGACACATCGGTGCAGGCATTCCTAGCTGAAGACGGGTGCTGAGGATGGTTTAGCGTCGGTGGCGGCGACCATCGGCGGCAGGTGGCCAGCTCACAATCGCCGTTCCAGCACAGGCCGTGGCGAGGATAGCCGGCGTGGGTCAGCGGGCCGACGGTGTGGAGGCGGCGCGCGCCGAGCAGCGCGTGTACCTCGCGGATACGGCAGTCATAGCGGTCGAGTGTGATGCCGTTGGGATTGCCCCATGCGGCGACGATGATGTCCGCTTTCGCCGCGTCGAGAATGAACCGGTCGTTTTCGACTCCAACCATAACAGCGTAACTTTCGAGGTTGAGGTCACGTGGATGTGTGGCGCGCCAGGCGAAGAGGTTGACGACGACCAGCGAACCGTAGCCGCGCCGCGCCGCCCAGGCTTCCACCTTGCCGATGGTGGCGTCGCTGCGCTCGACTCCCGCCGTGGAGGGATTCTTCATGATGGCGGCCAGCCGGGGACCCGTGCCGCCGAGCGCCACCTCCAGCCAATACCGGTAAGGTCCGCTTTCGGCGGGCATGCACTGTCTCGCTCGCATATCGCCCGATCCGCTCGTACTTGGAATTCGTGTCGTGAGGCATGCTATAGCATACTGCCCCTCTCCCGGAACGAGAGAGGGGCAGTCCAGCTTACCATATGGCGGCTACTGCTGGGGCGGCTGAGGCCAACCGCTCTGGCCGGGTTGCTGCGGTGGATATACGGGCTGCGGCTGTTGCGGTGGGTAACCCTGAGCTGGTTGCTGCGGATATCCTGGTTGGGGCTGTTGCGGCGGGTATCCTAGCTGTTGGGGAGGATATCCGCCCTGTGGCTGAGGGTAGCCGGGTTGTGGCGCCTGCGGGAAGCCGGGCTGCTGCGGCGGAAATCCCGGCTGGGGTTGTGGTGGGAACCCGGTCTGGATGCCCACCGGCGCATGATAGCCGGCGACCACGGCTGCTGGCTTCTTCTTTTTGCCCCAGGGGAAGATTGGCCACAGCAAGCCAAACGCAAAGAACGGCAGGCTGAAGATGCCGAAGCCTATTCCCGTATTATGCGCGTTCGTCACGCCGTGCTCGGGGTGATTGTAGAGATCGGTCGTGTACGTCGTTGCCGAGGTATCGGGAGTCTGATCGTCGTAATATTGCAGCGCGATGATGGTTGTGCTGCCCGGATCCTCGACCCACATATGTACATCTTGCAGATAGGTCGTGGGCACGGTCGGCGTGAAGTCGTTGCGGTTGAACGTGTAGGTGTTGTTATCGCCGTCTATCACGATCTCCGAATGTGTGTAGGAGCTGTTATCCTCCACGTCCGTCACCTTACTGACGGTCCCACTGACTTCCGTCGGGTGGTACACATGCCCACGTGCGTATGAGACGATGCCGATGATGAGCAGGACGGCGCCAATGACCAGATAGGTCCAGCGCTTCGTGAACGCTAGAATGAGAAGTTTCGCGGCCATAATTCCCCCGAACGATCTACCGATCTGTTCCGCTCTATCCCAACAGGCGCGACATTCTGTTAAGTTTACCGTCGGACTTGCTGAGAAGACCCGCCTACTCTACTTTGCGCGGTTCCCTGTGTCAAGTATCCCGATATCGAGGATTCCGTCACAAATGGGCGTCCGCCAGACGCCCCTGCGGAGCCGCGCCTGCGCGTGCTGCCCTCCACTACGTGGCGGAACAGATAGCGAGCGGTATCTTGTCACCATTTTGGCATCCGGCATTGCGACTTGCCATCGCCTCACAGGGAATTTGTTCGCGTGCTTCCGACTTCATGTCCCTCGCTGAGAAAGAGGCGGAAGCGTGCCATACACACCATGTGTGCGCAATTACTATTCAGTCCAGTTTGGTTTTGGGATCGGGTGAAGGCCGACATTCGTGTCAGCCCGTGGGCATTCCTGCCTGCGCCACCGCACAATCACCGTGGTCTATCCACTAGTGAGGAGCCACATCTTGACGCCAAAACTTTCGGGCTATTCGCCGTTGGCCTACCTGTCCTGCCGTTTTGCGGCAGCCGGGCATGGGGACATATGGTGCGCATGCCGCTCGGTGAGCCGGGCGGGGTGATGAGGCCGCCTCGCGGCGGTCTGGAATCAGGAGGGCGTCGTGAAAACAGTGTCGAGTCCGCCAGAGGTGGTGGTCATGATTCCCACCGTGCTGCGCGCTCGCACCGGCAATCGGGCATCTGTGCGGGTGGCCGGGCGCACGGTGCGCGAAGTCATCGAGGCGCTAGAACAGGAGTATCCAGGTCTACGCTTCAATCTCTGTTATGAAACGGGCGGGCTGCGTGAGTATGTGAACATCTTCGTCGGCGGCGAGAATGTCCGCTATCTCAACGAGCTGGAGACACCGGTCACCGCCGGTATGACGATCCGTATCTTGCAATCCGTAGCGGGAGGATGACCACGATGGCACACACTTTTTCATCCGGCACCACGATGGTGCTGCTCGGCACCAAACGCGGACTCTTCGCCGTCACATCAGCGGACCGGCAGACCTGGACCAGCGCCCCGATGGGCCTCACAGGGAACCGCATCTATTACAGCATGCTCGACCAGCGCCAGGGCAAGCGGCTCTTCGCGGCAGAGAACAACGACTTCTTCGGCAGTTTTCTCAAGTACAGCGACGACTTCGGCGAGACCTGGCAAGAGCCGGAGCGTGGCATCCAGTTCCCAGAGGAGAGCGGCGAGAGCCTCAAGAACATCTGGATTGTCGAGCCAGGACGCGCGGATGAGCCGGGCCGCCTTTTTGTCGGCGTGGACCCCGCGAGCCTCTGGGAGAGCCGCGACAACGGCGTCACTTGGGAGCTGAACGCCGGGATGATGGCACATCCCACCCGCTCGACCTGGAATCCCGGTGCTGGCGGCATGTGTCTGCACACCATCGTGCCCGACTACAGCGACCGGAACCGCATGTGGGTGGGCATCTCAGCGGTCGGCTGCATGCGCAGCGACGACGGCGGCCAGACCTGGCAGCATATGAACAAAGGCACGCGCGCCGGTTTCCAGCCGGATGTATATCCCGAGTACGGCCAGTGTCTGCACCGCATGGTCCAGCATCCTACGCAGCCCAATGTGCTCTATCAGCAGAACCACTGCGGCATCTACAAGACGGCCAACGCTGGCGAAGAGTGGGAGGACATCCAGCACGAGCTGCCGTCCGAATTCGGCTTCCCCATCGCGCTCGATCCACACCATCCTGATACCATCTTCACGGTCGTCGAGGATGGGATGGCGCGCAACAATGTCGGCGAGCAGTTCACCGTCTATCGCACACGCGACGGCGGCGCAAGCTGGGAGCCGCGCACGGAGGGGCTGCCCGCCGGTAGCGGCGTGCGCCTGGGCGTGCTGCGCCACGGCATGTGCAGCGACCGCCACGACCCCTGCGGCATCTACGTCGGCACCAATACCGGCCAGCTCTTCGCCAGTCTGGACGGCGGCGATTCCTGGCGCATGCTGGCCGACTACCTGCCGCCGATTTATTCCGTAACGGCAACCGTCGTCGAGTAGGGCGGGCACCACAGCCCGCTTCTTGACGAGTTTCCCCTCTGTCGCATATAACATTCTCACGCCGCGCGACGTGGTTCTGCGCTAACGGTCTCATCGCACCTCTCACATCCCACGTCGCCGGTATTTTCTTTTCCTCGTCTCGCGGGCGGCATCCCTGGCCGGCGCGGTGGTGTCCCGTCATCCTGGAACCGCCGCGATCCCGACAGAAAGGCCTGGCGATGCCGCCCGACTCCGCTCCTCCCGAATCCCTGCCGCTCGACGGTCTCCGCGTCCTCGATCTCACGCGCTTGCTTCCAGGCGGATACGCTACCCAGATGCTGGCCGACCTCGGCGCGGACGTGCTCAAGATCGAAGAGCCAGGCGCCGGAGACTATGCCCGTGCGATGCCACCGCTATTGCGCGGAGTTGGCGAGTCATTCCTGGCGACGAACCGTAACAAGCGCAGCGCCGCGATCAACCTGAAGCACGCGCGCGGACGCGACGTATTACTGCGGCTGGTGGATGGGGCGGATGTGCTCATCGAGAGTTTTCGGCCGGGTGTCATGGCGCGGCTGGGGCTGGCGCACGAGACGCTGCGCGAGCGCAATCCACGCCTCATCGTCTGCGCCATCTCCGGATATGGACAGGAAGGTCCGTACAGCCAGCGCGTCGGGCACGATCTAAATTACATCGGATACGCCGGCCTGCTGGCGCATCTGACACCTCCTGGTCAGCCGCCGACACTGCCTGGCGCCCAATTCGCGGATATCGCGGGCGGCTCGCTGATGGCTATCGTCGGCATTCTGGCCGCGCTCGCCGGGCGTACAAGCACGGGCCGTGGCCGCGTCGTAGATGTCTCGATGACGGAAGGGACGCTGGCGCTGCTGCCGTGGCTCGCGTCGAACATGCTCAACGGCGCCCCCGAGCCGGAGCCGGGTAGCGGATGGCTGGCCGGTGCGCTGCCCGGCTACAACGTCTATGAGTGCGCCGATGGTAAGTATGTGACGCTCGCTGCCCTGGAGCCGAAGTTTTGGGCGGAGTTTTGCCGTCGCGTGGATCGCCCCGACCTCATCGAGCGCCAGTATCCTCGCGATGCTGCCGACCGCCACAAGACACAGAGCGCCCTGGCCGCCATTTTTCGCACCAGGACACGTGATGAATGGATAGACGCGCTCGGTGACGCAGATATCTGCTTCGGTCCGGTGAATTCACTCGAAGAGGCGCTGGCTGATCCACAGGCGCGGGCGCGCGGCGTCTCCAAGCGGGTGAGCTACGGCGACGAGCATGATATCGGTGCCCTACGCATCGCACCGCTGATGAGCGAGACGCCATTCAGTGTGCGGCGTGGGCTGCCCGCGTTGGGCGAGCATACCGCCGAGGCGCTCACCGAAGCCGGCTTCACCTCCGAAGAGATTACCGAGCTAGCGGATGCGGGAGCGGTGGCCCTTCCAAGACGGTAGGAGCATCCTTCTGGGTGCTCCTACCGTCACGCATCCCGCAATGTTCGCTCGATCTGCTCCGCTCGCGCCAGCAGCTCCGCCAGCTCGGCATCCCACGCGCCCGCGCGGATGCGCTCGGCCAGCCGCAGCAGAACGTCCGCCGCCTGTTCGCGTCGCGCCGCACCCGCATCCAACCGCGCGAAGAGGAGGCTTGCGCCATCGCCCACTTGGTCCTGTGCCCGCTCAAACATCGAGCGCTCGCCAGCACGTCTGTTTCGTTCTCTGGGCAAGTATGGTATCCTCCTGTGCAGTAGAATCCGCGCAAGCGTTGCACGCACGCTTCGTCGGCGCCTGGTCAAGCTGAGCCAGCCTGGAACATGCGTTTCAGTGTAGGCAGTGTATGCCGGGCTGCCGGTATCGTCAAGCCCATGGGTATTTCGCCTGCGGGAAGATGGGGGATTCCGGTGAGCAGATGGTTTCGCTTCGCGTCGGCGGCTCCAGTCGGGGATGTTGTTGCTTCAGAGCACACCATCGCGACACCGCGCTTCCACCTGCGTCTCCGGCCACTGGCGCTGCCGCGTCTGCATGTCCTGGCGGTGCCGGCGCTGGTCTTCGTCGTCGCGCTTATTCCACGGCTCGTCCTGGCGCACACTCTCGACCTCATTACCGATGAAGGTGTCTACGTCCCCGTCGGGCGCTTCGATTACCAGCTCTTCATCTCCGGCAATTTCGCCAGTGGTCACTGGCTCACCAACTACGAAGCGCCCGCGCTGCCCAAGCTTCTCATGGGCCTGGGATCCACGCTCGCCGGTTCGGTCGCGCCAACGGATGGCTGGCTATTTGGCGCGCGGCTTCCGGGTGTGTTCCTCAGCGCCTTATTTCTCGCGGTAGCGTATCCCCTCGCCCGCCCGATTTTCGGGCGGCTGCCGTCGCTGCTCGGCGTGCTCGCGCTGGCGCTCAGCCCATGGGTTGCCTACTTCGCCGCAATTGCCTACCTCGATAGCTACATGCTGGCGTTTATGACCATCGCCATCCTGCTCTCCTGGCATGCCGCGCGCCGGCCAGGTTTGTTCCTGGCGGTAGGGCTGTTCCTTGGTCTGGGCTTCGACTCGAAATACACCGCCCTCTTCGCGCTCGCGCCGATTTGCGGCTATCTCGCTTATTACTACATCTTCATCGCCCGGCGCCGTCCACCCTGGCAGCTTGCCGGTATCATTCCCACATTCATCTGGACCGTGTTCGTCGCTGATCCCGCCCTCTGGGCGGACCCCATCAGCCGTTTCTGGAACGGCGTCATGTTTCAGTATCAGCACGCCGCGGTTGGCCATGACGCCTTTTGGAATGGGCAGGTTTCGGACCATGCGCCGCCGGGCGAAGCGCTGTATATTCTGCTCGCCAAGATGAGCCTCTTTGTGACCATCCCGGCGCTCGCGACACTGCCGTGGGCAGTCTGGCGGCTCTGGCGGGCGCGGCTCACCCCTACACGGCTGGACGACCGCGCCGCGTTCATGCTCTGCTGGCTAGGCGGACTGCTCGCGCCGCTCGCGCTCCTCAATATCGTCGTTGGCACACACTATATGCTGCCCCTCGCGCCTGCGGTTGCGCTCATCGGCGCATGGGGCTTCGTGCGAGCCGGGCGCTGGACCTCCGCGCTGGTGCTGCGACGTGCCAGGGAAGGTCGGTTGCCCCCCTTGCCGCCGCGCCTTGCCGCCTGGCCACCAACGCCGACGCTCACTGCCGCTAGCCAGCGCCACCTTACGCGGGCGACGCTAGTGCTGGTTGCGCTCCTGCTGGTTGTGCCGCCAACCTACGGCATGCTCACCATCTCGCAGGCCGAGGGCTACACGAGCGAATGGTTGGGGAGCGAGAACGGCGCACTCCAGGTGGCCTATCCTGGCTACGCCGACGCCCTGGGCTGGATCGCACAACACACGCATGGTCCTGTCACCGTCACGCTCGTGACACTCGCGGGCGGTCTTGACTACTGGATGCAGGTCCGCCCGCGGCTATTCCCCGCGCGCATTCACCTGCGTGTGGGTACGCCCTGGATGGTGCCGCGCTCGATGTACGTCGTCTGGCCGATGCATCTCGTTCAGCGGCGGTTCCCCACACTCAACAACTGGCGTGCGAGCGTCATTGGAACGATCATGGGTGGCAGCACCGTCTACTGCTACATCCTCAAGATGTAACATCACCTACGCATTGAACTGGAAGCTGGCGAACATTGGCTCGAAGACAGTGGTGCTGGTCGTATCGAAGGAATCGGCACTGGCGAAGAACGCCACGACGACCGTTTTCCCGCCATGTGTGGTCGCCAGCACCGCGATATGCACGGTTTGTCCGGAGGCCGTTGTATCCGCTTCTTCCTTCGTCCAGGTTTCACCAGCTTGAGTGATGGTTGTCGGGCTTTGCTTGTTGCTGATGTTTCCTACGCCGCCCAAGAACTGATCGTCGGTCGTTTGTCCACTTTGTGTGCCGCTCAAGTAGGCCACTGCTGCGCGGGCGCCGGTTTGCGGATCCTGAAAGACCTCTTCTGTCGCACTACCGCTGCTCTTATTCGTCTGGGTCCACTCGCTTGGCACACCGATCGAGTAGAAGTTGTTGGGGTCAGTGAATTGCACCTGATTGGCTGACGTGCCAATCGTGGCTGTGGGGGCAGTGGTCGCGGTGGGGGGGGTGGTCGCAGTAGGAGTGGACCCAGCGACGGAAAGGCCGGTTGGGCGCTGTGAGAGCGCGAATGCGATACCAGCCGCGACAACAATGATGACGAGCGCGGCAATTGCGCCGATCACAACCGTATTATTCTGGCGTCGCGGTGGCGGCGGCATACCCGCGCCTGGGTACGGATATGGCGCCGGCGCGCTGGGCATGGGCTGGCCGGGGTATGGTGAATAGCCGGGACCTGACACTGGCGGAGTCATCAGTGGGGTCATCGGGCTCGCGGGCGCCGGTGGGTTCGCATACGGATAGCCCTGCCCGCCTGGCGGGACATTGATAGCCGGCATGGCGGGCGGTGTCGGCGAAGATGCCGGATCTGGATAGGGGCCCGCGACCGTCGTTGGGTAGTCTCCTGGCATCGCTGGCGGCATAAATGGGCTGGCTGGCTGCCCGGGCGGCATCATCGCCGGAGCGCCCTGTGGCTGGATGACCGTTCCGCACCTCTGGCACACGACTGGCCCGCTCACACCTGCTGGCACCGGGTTCCCACATTGTGGGCAATAGCTCACCTGCTGCATGTCAGCCCTCCCTGAGAACACCCACGCACATGTAAACGGAACGATGAAGACGGCAGTGGAGTGGCCGCTTCAACTATTCCTTGAATACCGTGAAACCCGCTACAACACCTACGGTCGCCGCGCCCACGAGCGCCACCAGCTGGCCCGTTGCCGTGTTGTTGCCGGGCCCGCGTGTCAGCGCCAGCACCACGCCAACGCCGATCAGCGCCAGAATAATGAGAATGATCACGGCGATCAAGACTGGATTGACATTCTTGCGTGGCCGCTGCGGTGGTACCATCGGCACGCCGGGATACATCGAAGGATAGGGGACACCCGGCTGCATCCCCTGGGCGGGCACCGGCATGGTGCGCGGGTCGGCTGGATAACCGGGATACCCGGGTGCGCCGAGTGGCATTTGCGGCGGCATCACCATCCCCGGCTGTTGCGGATATTGCGGATATTGCGGGTGCTGTGGATATTGTGGATACCCGGCGGGAGGCATCGGCGCAGCCATCGGCGGTACGCTCGGTTGCGTTTGTGGTGGGGCCGGAGGAGCTGGTGGCACGGGCGCGGCTGGTTGCTGCGATATCTCAGCTTGCTCCGGCTGCTGCACCTGGAGTTCTGGTGTAGGGGACTGGTAGTCGTGCGTAGGAGCCGCCTCAGCGGGAACGGGTTCCAGTGCGGGAGCCACCACGAACGCCGCGGCTGGCTCAACAACTGGCTCGGCCACCTGCGTGACAGGTTCTAGCTCCGCCTGCGGTGTACTTGCCACGGGCGCCGCGATAGCCTCGGCCATCGGCGCGGTCGGCTCCAGCTCTGCTCCCTGGATCGCGTCAACACGCGGCGGCGCGGATTCCGGCGCTGGCGCGGAAATTGGCGTCTCCGGCGCTGGTGGCGGCATCAGCGGTCCCATTACGGCGGGCGTCTCCTCCACGGCACTACCCGATGCCATCGCGACCGGCTCGGCAGCGCTGGACACCGGCTCAACCATGACAGGCTCCATCGGCGCGGCTGGGACAGGCTCCATCGGCGCGACGCCGGATGGTGGCATCAGTGGCTCGCTCAGAGATGGCGCGGCTAGCTCCGGTGGCGGCAGAGTCGCCATATCAGGAGACGGCTGGCTCTCTTCACTCGCCAAGGCGGGTTCCGCCGCGACGGGTTCCGGTGCGTGGAATGGGAAAGTGGGAGCGGAATCGCTAATGACGGGTGTACCGGCGGCCACTTCCGGTGCCGGCGGCATTGGCAGCGCGGGCGGGGGTATCAGTGGCGCCGGATCCGCCACGAATGGGCCGAGGGTGAGCGCCGGAACGGCTTCCGGCGTGATCGCGGGTACGGACTCCGCTGCGGGTGCTGCCGCGGGCAGCGCTTCGGACTCTGCCTCAATGGGCGCTGGGACATGTAGTGCGTGACCGCAGCTTGGACACGTGCCCGGCTGGTTCGCCTCGAATTGGACGAGACGACCGCATAGGTCGCAGCGGGCCTGTTGCATACTGATAAGAACTTTCTTCAGCTTGCGCTGCCCCGGCCGGACCTACGAACCATGAAGAAATGCGAAAATGTGAGCAGCATACGGCCTGGCGCCACAATAACATGCCGCTTGTGCAGCGTCAACCCCGCACCGTAGTTGAAAAATCAGGTGTACACCTGATAGAGCAAGACCGCCAATATCAGGTACACTTTACACTAATAGCATAGGCGCGCCCTCATTCCGTGCGTCGGGGAGTCACTACATCCCCCACCGACCGTTGCTCCGTGCGTAATCCATCCATCCCTCCTGCTTTTCCCGCGTCGCGTCAAGAGGAGTTGAGGGTGAGGCTCCTGCTTCCGTGGGGGCGGGAGCCAAAAGTAAGGTTCAGAGAGTCCTAATGGGTGATTGCGCCCCAGCGGAGGGTCTGCTATAATCCTTGAGCTTTGCAGTGATTTTCCGGCTTCTGTTGGCCGGCGTACGTTGCAACAATCTCAAGCGACCTTGATGCCGCGCAGCCTGGATGCGCGAGCAACCCCGAGGAGGCAGTGTGAGCACGATGAATCGGGGGCTGCTGGACAAGGCCTCAGACTATGTCACGTCGAGCCAGCTCTGGCGGTCTATCTTTCGGCATGGCTATCCTGATACGCCCCTCAACCAGTCATTGGTGATGATGGGCAATGTTTTCCTGCATCTGCACCCCGTGAAGGTGAGCCGCAAGGCTATGAAAGTTACCTACACGTGGTGTCTGGGTGGCCTCTCATTTTTCCTCTTTCTGGTGTTGACCATAACCGGCGTCTTCTTGATGTTCTACTTCGTCCCAGAGCAGAGTGTGGCCTACGCGGATATCCAGCAGATCAAGGCCGCCGTCGCGTTTGGCGACCTGGTGCGCAACATGCACCGCTGGGCGGCGCACCTGATGGTCGTCACCGTCACGCTGCACATGGTCCGCGTCTTTTACCACGGCGCCTACAAGCCGCCGCGTGAGTTCAACTGGGTCATCGGCGTGGTGCTCTTCCTGACCACCCTGCTGTTGAGCTTCACTGGCTACCTTCTACCGTGGGACCAGATCGGCTACTGGGCCATCACCGTCGGCACCAACATGGCCAGCTACGCGCCACTGCTCGGTACCCAGGTACATACAGTCCTCACCGGCAGCCCGGTCGGCGTCGGCCAGTCCACGCTGATCCGCTTCTATACCCTGCACGTCATCGGCTTACCGCTCGTCGGCGCTATCCTGATGGCCGTTCATTTCTGGCGCATCCGTAAGGATGGCGGCGAAGCGGGTCCGCCGCCGCCGTCGCGCCGCGAGATTGAAGCAGCCCGCGAAGCTCGCGAGACCGTGGCGACACTGAGCTAAGCGTTCGCGCGACCCAGCCTGGACCGCGCCGGGTAGGCGTAGCTGCCCATACCGGAGCAATCCAGGCGACGACCAAGGAGACCTTCCATGGCAACAACCGAACCGAGAACAGCGGCGACACAGAAGCGCTATCGCACGCTGGCCGTGGTCAAGCAGGAAGCCATCACGCGTGTCGAACGGCAGCTTGAAGACTCCGTTTTCGTCTGGCCGCACCTGCTGGTCCGCGAGTTTCTGGCCGCGATGCTCATGACGGCGATGCTTACAGTTGTGAGTATCGCCATCGAAGCGCCGTTGCGCGACCACCAGAATGCGAACCTGACGCCGAACCCAGCGAAAGCGCCGTGGTATTTCCTTGGCCTGCAAGAGCAGCTTCACTACTTCCCACCAACCATCGCCGGCGTGCTCCTGCCCGGCTTCGTGCTCGTGGGCATGGCGCTGTTGCCCTATATAGACCGCAATCCCAGCCGGGCGTTCGAGGACCGCAAGCTCTCGATCTCGCTCTTTACCATGATCGCACTTTTCTTCGCGATCACCATTCTCGCCGGCAGCTTCTTCCGTGGCTCCGGCTGGCAGTGGATCTGGCCCTGGCAGCACGTCTACTTTGACCTCTAGCTACAGAGCAGTGCGCGTCCGGCGGCGAGGCCGTGATGCGCCTGGTGGACTCGCTGGGCCGCGAATTGAGTTCTCATCCAAGAGGGACAGGCACGCATGACCATAGAATCACCGCGAACCCCCCAGGAATATGAAGTCCTGACCGGCGGTGGCGCCGAATCGGCGGAGAATACCCGGCGCGGCATCAGCCGGAGGCAGCTGCTGCGGCGCGCCACCGGCCTCTCGCTGCTCGCGTTGAGTGGCAGCGCCACTTATGCGGCGCTCACCATGCTGTACCCCAACCTCGCGGGGCAGTTCGGCTCCGTCATCCAGCTCAAGCCGAAGAACACCTACACTCCCGCCGCGCAGGGTGCGTTCGCGCTGGATGGTAAGGGTGTTTTCTACGAGTCCGCCGCCAAGTCGTACATTATTCACCTCGCCTCCGGTGGCGACACCAAGTTCCTGCTGAATGGCCAGCCCCTCCAGGATCAGCTGACCGCCGAAAGCTGGACCACCGACAAAGACGGCAGCTACTGGATCGCGCTCTATCAGGTCTGCGTGCATCTAGGCTGCAAGTATCCGTTCCGCGATGACTGCCAGAGCTTTAAGTGCCCCTGCCACGGCTCGCACTACAATGTTGACGGCGAGTATCTGGACGGCCCGGCGCCGCGGAGTGCCGATCGCTTCGCCATGTCGTTCGACAGCAGTGGCAACGTGCTCGTGGACACGGGCTCGCTCAACCAGCACGTCAATCGTCCAGACGCCTCAACACGCATTCTCGAGGTGCCTAGCGTCCAGTGCTCGGCACAATAGTGCACCAATTCCGACGAACTGAGGATACAGGTAGATGGGCAATAATCGCAATCCAGGCTTTCTCTTCGTCGTGGGTGGTGTCGCGCTGGCTGTCATCTTCGCGTTGCTCGGCTTCACCTCCGTGCTCGAAGGGCGCATTGCCTACGGCTTGATGGCCCTATGTCTCGTGACCGCGGCCCTGGTCTACACCTTTTATTCGCGCACCAATGTGGTCGAAAAGACGGGCTACGGCGCGTTGATCTTCATCATCGCCATCGCGTTCATCATTCCCTTCCTGCTGGTCAACCAGCAGCAGCAACAGGCAGGCGCGGCAAACGATCAGTACAAACTGACGCTGCAACGCGGCGCCACCCTCTTCGGTCAGTATTGCGCCTCCTGCCACGGCTTCCTGGGGCAGGGTCTCGCCGGGCCACAGCTCAATAACAACCCAGCCGTCAACAAGCTCACCAACGACGACATTACGCGCGTCATCTCGGCGGGCGTGCCAGCCAACTTCACCGACCTCACCAGCACGAAGCTACAGATGCCCGCGTGGTCCGACCGCTACGGCGGCTCGCTTACGGATGCCGATATCAGTTACCTCGTGGCGCTGATCCGCTCCTCCGATCCCGCGTACCGCACCACGAACAAACTCGAGAATATCAACGGCTTCAGCTACGTGCTGGCCACCTTATCGAACCCCACACAGATTGCGGAGTTTCATACCGAAGCGACCGCCGTTGCCAGCGGCTCTAAGAAGCCGGCTGCCTCGACCTTCACCGATCTGACCAAACAGACGACAGTTGAAATTCAGGCGCAGGATACCACCGGCAACTCGTCGGGCTATGGTTGGTTCGCCGTCGGCGCGACGCCGCAGGCGAATGCCGGTGATAACGCCAACATCACCATTAAGGTCGGCACCGTCGTCACCTGGAGCAACAAGCTATCGCATGCGCCGCATAGCGTGGTAGAAGGCGTTCCACCGTCCATTGGCAAAGACTTTGGCGATGCGACGAAGCTACTCATGCCGGGCACAGCGGATGTATACACGTTCACATTTACCAAACCGGGTGATTATCCGTTCTATTGCGGCGTACACCCCGGAATGATCGGCTGGATTACCGTCGTGGCATAGGGCCGGGCGTCTGAAAGGGAGTTACTCACAATGGCAGTGACAGCGGCGCCCGTCCGCGAACGGGAACATGAGAAGCCCATGTCCTGGGCGCGGGCGATCCTCATCGCCACGGGATTCTTCTTCGTGGCGGCGATTCTGGTCGGCCAGTTGCCCAGCTATGTCTTCAACGTTTCCGTCCTCTCTACCCTCACCCGGTGGGAGCAGGGCACCCTCGACCTCGCTCTGGTGGCGCTGGCATTGGGTATTCTCTGCTTTGAGGTGGCGATGCTCTATGATCCGCGACCACTGATCCCATGGCCGCTCTTCGCCCTCGTGGGCGCAGCCATCTCGGTCGTGGGCGCATTCTTCATGTATCAGGTCCGCATTGGCCTTGGCGCCACGAACATCATGGGCAATCCCGGCTGGGGAGAGTTCCTGCCAGAGCAGGTCAACCAGGGCGGAAATGTCACCTACTGGCCGAGCGGCACCGCGTATCTGTTCCACCCGGCCTGGTTCCAGCTCAACAGCATTGACATCGCATCAGTCGGCATGATTGCCCTGGTTTTCGGCATCGGCATGCTCAGTTTCGCCGTGCTCAATCCTTTTGCCCTCACCGGCAAGCTCGCCGGCCCCCTGAGCGCTCTGCTCGTGCGCTTCAGCCTCGGCCTCTCCATCGTCATCGTCGCGATCTACCTGACAGTCTTCACCTTCAACGGCAAGTTCACCTCGCTGACAAATGCTCAGCCGCTTGGCGACGCTGGCAATGTCCTGCTCTTTATCGCGTTGCTGCTGGCCATGTTCGCCCTACAGCTTTGGCTGCTACCCATCATGATCGCCAACCGGCAACGGTTCATGCCCGCCACGTACCTGCATGGCGTCGTCGGCCTGATCGGTAACGTCGCCGTGCCGCTGCTGGTGATCTGGGCTGTCACGTATCCAATCGTCAATCTCATCCACGGCGCCGATCCCAACCAGATATGGGTGCAGTGCTCGCGTAAGGTGGCTATTCCAGAAAGCTGCACGTTCACGCCTTTCACCGGCTATATCATCTGCACGATCGTCTTCTCCTTGACGTTTGGGCTGTTGATGGCAGGTCTCTACTTCTGGAGCACCCGGCGGGACACCATCGTCCTCGGCTGCACCATCGGCCTCATCTACGTTGGGCTCGCCGTCACCGTCATTCATGTGGATGATCCCGTCCAGCTTCCGCTAGGTCTCATCGTCGCCACGAGCATCGCCATCGTCGCCTTCGTCTTTACGTGGAGCACTCAGCGCGAGTTCGCGCCGACACCACCAGCGCAGCTCGGCTGCACAGGCCAGTGGCTTGTTCTCGGCACGCTCATGCTGATCTATCTCTTCGGCTTTGCCGTGTTCTCGTTGCCGAACTTCTTCGAGGTCGAGGCGCTGGCGCTCTTCTATCAGCCCGGCAAAGGTGGCCTTCACGATGCCTTCTGGGCGCTGCTGCTGATGGGTGGCTTCGCGATCTATCAGTTCACCGTGCTCGTGCGGCGCAAGCCCTTTAGCAACCTGCGCAAATTCGGCCTGTGGGTGCTGGCCATCGGCATCCTCCTCGAGCTCATCGGCGCAATCCAGGGTTTCCATACCGACGTGCTGACCCAGGGTATAGATGCGATGCAAGGGTCACAGGCCTTCTTCCTGGTAGGCGGCATCTTCGAGCTGGTAGGCATCCTCGCCTGCCTCTACGGCGCGGTCCGCGCCCGCTCGATCCCGTGGATGCTGGTCATTATCATCTCCACCCTGATTGGCTTGGCCAGCGCGATCGTGCTCCACACCCTCCCGCCCTATCCTGAGCTGGTTGTGCTTGCTGTCGTCCTCGCTTCCGTCGGCGCCTTCGCCTACACCGCCGCCGGACCCGACGCGGCGGGAGAAGTGGAGATGCTCGAAGGGGTCAACGGCAACGGGGCATCAAGCTTTGTCGTCAGCCGGTAACAACTCTTCTCTTCATCTGGGCTCGTAGCGGTGTGCTACGAGCCCAGATTTGTTTTTTCCGCAGTCAAATCCTTCTTCTCGGCGGCACTTTTGTAACATATCGCCGTACCCATCTACGAACCAGCGATAAAGTATGCACGGCATCTGGTCAACCGTTAGCTCGCCGAACCCGAAAGGATACATCTATGCGAAAGAGCGCTTTCATCCTTTTTGCCATCTTTGTCTTCGCTCTGGCAGCGTGCGGAGGCACTACCGCCGGTGGTGGCGGTGGTGGTGGCAGCTCATCCACGGGAACTACCGGCAATTCGGCGACGATCGGTATGGCGGCAACGTCGTTTTCCGGTAGCACTAACGTCACGATTAAAGCCGGCCAATCGGTGACATTCAACGATCCGTCCTCTAGCGGCGGGACACACGATCTGGTCACCGGCACGCACGGCATGTTTACCGCCGCGCAAGGCGCGCCCAGCGAGTTCTCGCCATCGGGCGGCGTCGTCTTCAATCCCGGCGACACCAAAGCGATTACCTTTCCTACCGCCGGCACGTTCAAAATTACCTGCACGATACATCCCTCAATGCAGGTCACGATCACCGTTACGCCATAAGCGTGGGTTGCGGGCGCCGTATCCCCGCCGGCTGATAGCCGGTCGGCGGTCGGGAACGCCCGCGCCCTCCACCAGGTTTTTGGCTAACAATCTTCAACGATACCTGACACATCGTGTCCAATTTGTACCTGTATACTCCTCTTCGTAGGGGCGTCATTCCCGCCACGAGGAGGAGTATATGCGTTACGGCTTCGTCATTCCTTCAGGCACCGTCTTCGATGTGGTCTCGCTTGCTCAGGACGCAGAAACCGCTGGTTGGGACGGTATCTTTATCCCTGACTGCATCTACATTGATGTCGAGCTCGATCCTATGGCACCCAGCTATGATCCCTGGGTAGCGCTAGCCGCCGTCGCCAGCCACACCAGCCGCGTACGTATCGGCACCATGATTACGCCGCTCTCGCGCCGCCGCCCCTGGAAGGTCGCCCGCGAGACCACTACTCTCGATCACCTCTCGCACGGTCGGCTTGTCCTGCCCGTCGGCCTTGGCGCACTGGACGACGCCGGATTTGGCCGAGTTGGTGAAGCGACGGATCGCAAGACCCGTGCGGAGCTGCTCGACGAAAGCCTGGAGATATTGGACCGCGCCTGGAGCGGCGAGACCTTCAGCTTCACCGGCAAGCATTACGCCGTCCGCGATCTAACCTTTCTACCGACGCCGGTCCAATCGCCACGCATTCCCGTCTGGGTAGTCGCCGCGTGGCCTCGCCCAGCTTCAATGAGGCGGGCGTTACGCTGGGACGGCATTCTCCCCATGAAGATGGGCGCTGACGGCAGCCAGGAGCGCATGTCGCCGGACGATATCCGTGAGCTGCGGGCTTACATCGCCGCGAAACGCACCGCGACAACACCCTTTGACATCATCATCGAGGGCACGACGCCCGCCGCTGATCCCGACGCCGCCGGCGCACAGATCCAGCTCTACGCGGAGGCTGGCGCAACGTGGTGGATGGAAGCGCTCTGGTCGAAACCCAATGATCCTGCCACCGTACGCGAACGTATTCGCCGTGGACCGCCACGCTCGGCATCCTAAGCCCCCTCTTCTTCGATTCGTCGCGACACTGGCATAGCAGACACCCTGTTCCCCCGAAAGTCCCGTCTTGTCTTATGCAGCCTCCGACCGGCGTTACTATCTATGTTGGTCGGATGCTGCGTTTCGTCGTGAAACGCGGCTGGCAGCACCACCAAGGAGGAATCATGCTTCGAATGCCGCGTGCACGAGCGGGAATCAGCATCGCCACATTCCTGCTCCTGGCGAGTCTTCTGCTCATCGCGTGCGGCGGGAACGGCACGCGGTTGGGGGCGCAAGCAAATATACCGCCAACGGGGACAACTACGCCGTATCTCCCGCCGACGGTGGTGCCGGCAACGCCCACCATTACCGCGACAGCGACGCATCCGCCTATCACTCCGCCACCACCTCCGCCACCACCGACGCCGCCGCCCGGACCGAATCCCGTTGGGGGTGTTCCCAACATTGGCGGACAGCTCATCCTCGTCAGCCTCTCACAGCAGTGGCTCTGGGCGTACCAGGATCACCGCCTCTACTTCCGTACTCCCGTTACCACGGGCATGCCGCAGCTGGCCACGCCAGATGGGATGTTCTACATCCACTACAAGGAAACAAACGTTACCTTCTATTCGCCCTGGCCGTACGGCTCGCCATACTATTACCCGCCTGAGCACATCAACTACGCGATGTACTTCGCCGACACCGGCTACTTCATCCACGACGCACCCTGGCGCCCAGTCTTCGGCCCTGGCACCAACTATCCCCACACGGATCCCGACGGCGTGCAGCGAACCGGCAGCCACGGCTGCGTCGAAGTGCCGACGCCAGCGGGGGCGTGGATCTACAATTGGGCCTGGAATGGTGCGACATTAGACATTTACGGCACCGCATCTACTGGACCGGCGCCCACACCTACGCCGACCACGCCGACACCGACACCCACGCCGAAGCCGACACCTACGCCGACATCCCCTCCGGCTCCGACCGCGACTCCTACGGCGGCGCTCGCCCCGCGAGATTCCGCCTCCTAATCAGGGGAAACCTCTGGCAGCAGCGTCCCGCACGCCGTATGACCGGACACACGATGTCCAGGCAGTGCTGGGCCTGCTGCTCAAAGCGCGGCTCCCTCAATCGAACTGATCTCTCTATAGCCAGCCCTTTTCTTCGGCGATACGCGCTGCCTCGACACGGTTCTGCGCGTTGAGCTTCTGGATGGCGATGGAGAGATAGTTGCGCACCGTGCCCTCGGAGAGATACATCGTCGCGGCCATATCCGCGATACTTGCGCCACGCGCCGCCGATGCCAGGACCGCTCGCTCCCGATCCGTCAGAGGATTGCTGCCGTCGCTCAGCGCCGCCGATGCCAGCGCCGGATCTACCACGCGGCCACCCGCCGCTACCCGTCGGATGGCTGCCGCCAGCTCCGTCGCGGGTGCGTCCTTGAC
>DATGEP010000053.1:0-21319 GCA_035310125.1 Ktedonobacterales bacterium | reverse complement strand
CTGGTGGGGACTCGAGCCGGACTTGATGAGCGCTTGGCGAACGATGCCTGGGCGCGGGGACTCACGCTAAACCTTCAAATGGCGGTAGCAGAGGTCGGCTCACTTATCCCGAACGGGGCAGGCCCGAGCACCGATTGGTGTACGTGGCTACCCGCCGAATAACTGAGCGACACGGCCGGACAGATCACTGCAATCTGGTACACGGGCGTGTACGCCATCGAGGCCAGCAGAATTGGGCGCGCTGGGAAGCGCCTAGCCAGCGTGACGGGGAACGGTTTTAGATTACCAGTACTCTAGTGGGGGAGGCGGGAAAGCGCGGTTAGCTGCGGATTCCACTGGGCGACTGTTGCACAGCTCGCGACGCGGACCTCATGTTCGCAAGAGGAACCTGGTTTCAGCGCCGCCCAACCTGATCTGCTCGACGTCTGGCTCTGGTTTCGGAGACGAACCACCTAGAATCCGCGACGTGGTTGGCTCGTAACGGAAAGACGATCATGGTTACGCCATTGCTCGAGACCAAGTTTTACGTCCCCAGGTGGCGCCGTGGGCTTGTGCCGCGCCCGCGACTGAGCGATCGGCTGAACCGAGGGGCCGAGTCGAAGTTGACGCTCGTCTCTGCGCCGGCCGGCTTCGGCAAGACAACGCTGCTCGCTGACTGGCTGGCGGCTGTTGCAGTCGATGGACGGACGGTGACGTGGCTGTCGCTCGACCAGAGCGACAATCATCCAGCGTCCTTCTGGACCTACCTGATCGCAGCGCTGCAGACAGCGGAGTCGCACATTGGCGCGAGCGCGATCTCGCTCCTGCAGTCGCCACAGCCTCCGTCGATCGAAGCGATTCTCACCCTGCTGCTGAACGAGCTCAGCGCAATGTCAATGGACGTGATGCTGGTGCTCGACGACTATCACGTCATCGACGCGCGCGACATTCATGATGGCATGGTCTTCTTGCTCGACCATCTCCCGCCGCGGCTCCACCTGGTGATCGCTAGCCGTACCGATCCGCCACTGCCACTGGCTCGCCTGCGGGCACGGGGCGAGCTCGTCGAGATTCGCGCCGAAGATCTGCGGTTTGCGCCGGACGAGGTTGCCAGCTATTTCCGTGAGTCGATGGGGCTCGATCTGACTGCACGGGACGTGGCCGTGCTGGAGGGCCGCACCGAAGGGTGGATCGCCGCACTCCAGTTGGCGGCGCTGTCGATGCAGGGGCGGTCCGACGTCACTGGGTTTATCGCGAGCTTCGCCGGGGACGACCGCTACATCGTCGACTACCTGGTGGAAGAGGTCTTGCAGCGCCAGCCCGAGACCGTCCGCACTTTTCTCCGCGACACGTCCATTCTCGAACGTCTGAGCGGCTCGTTGTGCGATGCCGTCACCGGCCACGACGGTGGGAAGGCGATGCTGGAGGCGCTGGAGCGAGCGAACCTGTTCGTGGTGCCGCTTGACGATCGCCGACGCTGGTATCGATATCACCATCTCTTTGCCGACGTGCTGCGCGCGCGGCTGCTGGACGAGTACCCCGATGACGTGCCAGAGCTGCACCGGCGGGCGAGTGCGTGGTACGAGCGCAACGGTGAGGCGTCGGAGGCAATCCGCCACGCGCTGGCGGCCGGCGACTTCCCCAAAGCGGCGGACCTGATCGAGCTGGCCGCGCCCGCACTGCGCAGAAACCGACAAGAGGCCGCGCTGCTGGGCTGGCTTGCGGCCATGCCCGAAGAGCTGCTCCGCTGCCGGCCAGTGCTCAGCAATGTGTTTGCCGGAGAGTTACTCGCTGCCGGCAAGCTCGAGGACGCCGACGCGCGCCTGCGGGATGCGGAGCGCTGGGTCGAACCTCGTGGGGCGGATCGCCCGGAGGGGCTTTCAGCTGGGATGGTGGTGGTGGACGAAGCGCGATTCCGCCGTCTCCCGGGCGCGGTCGCCGTGCATCGCGCCGGCCACGCGCTGCTGCTGGGCAATCTCGCCCTGACCGAGCAGCATGCGCGGCGGGCGCTCGACCTCGCACCTGACGACGATCATCTCGGGCGCGGTAGCGCCGCCGCGCTGCTTGGTCTGGCAGGGTGGGCGAGCGGACATCTCGAGTCCGCACATCAATCGTATGCCGCTGGCGCGGCGAGTTTACGGCGGGCCGGGCACCACGCCGACGCTCTCGGCTGCACAGTCGCACTGGCTGACATACGGATTGCGCAGGGTCGTCTCCGCGAGGCGATGCGCACCCACGAGCAGGCATTGCAGCTTGCGGCGGAGCAGGGCCCACCGGTGCTGCGCGGAACGGCGGACATGCATGTCGGGATGAGCAGAATCCACTGCGAGCGAAACGATTTGCATGCGGCCATGCAGCACCTCTTGACGAGCCAGCAGCTCGGGGAGCACACCGGGTTGCCGCAAAACCCGTATCGCTGGCGCGTGGCTATGGCTCGACTCGTGGAGGCTCGAGGAGATCTGGACGGCGCGCACGACCTGCTCCAGGACGCTGAGCGCCTGTACGTGGGCGACTTTTTCCCCAATGTGCGTCCCGTGTCTGCAGTGAAGGCACGGGTGTGGGTTGCGCAGGGGAAGCTAGACGAAGCTCTTGCGTGGGCGCTTGGGCGGGGACTGTCAGTTGCAGACGACCTCAGCTACCTGCGCGAGTTCGAGCACATCACCCTGGCCCGGGTGCTTCTCGCCCGCCAGGCGACTTCTGACGCGCTGGGATTGCTGGAGCGGCTGCTCCACGCCGCGGACGACGGAGCAAGAACCGGCAGCGTCATCGAAATCCTGGCGCTGCAAGCGCTGACCCACCAGGTGCGCGGCGAGATCCCGGCTGCGCTGGAGCCGCTGGAGCGCGCACTGACGCTGGCCGAGCCGGAGGGCTACGCTCGCATCTTTGTGGACGAGGGCCCGGCTATGGCGGCCCTCCTCCAGGTGGCCGCGAAACGAAGGACCGCCCCGGAGTATGTCCGACAACTCCTGGCAGCGTTTGGGAAGCCTCAGACCACAACGCCGGTCACAAAGGGTTTGATGGAGCCGCTGAGCGGACGCGAGCTGGACGTGCTTCGGCTGCTCAGAACCGACCTGGATGGACCCGATATCGCGCGCCAGCTGGTCGTGTCGCTGAGCACCCTGCGGACTCACACAAGGAGCATCTACAACAAGCTCGGGGTCAACAACCGTCGCGCGGCGGTCCGGCGGGCTGAAGAGCTTCTGCAGAAGTAGGCCGACTCCGGCGACTGTCCCGATCGCGCGAATCGTCACATCAATCATCACTTTTGACGAGGCGCGCTCATCACATCCCTTTCTACCTGGTGATCAAGCCAAGGAGGGAAGGAGCACATGAGTGACACACACGCAGCGTCTGAGACTCGTCGCGAGCCCGGACAGTACGAAATCCGTCTCAAAGGGCACCTGGAGGCCCGCTGGGCCGCCTGGTTCGACGGACTGAGCCTCACGCAAGAGGGCGATGGCACAACCGTCATTCGCGGCTCGGTGATCGACCAGGCCGCACTGCATGGCTTGCTGAGCAAGGTGCGCGACCTGGGTCTGCCCTTGATCGCGGTTGCGCAGATTTTTTTGAAGAATCCCAAACACTTGAAAGGAAAACAAAAATGAAAATGACAGGCGCAAACCTCATCCGCCAGGCGGGTTTATCAGCGATGGTGGCCGGGAGTATTTTCACAGTCGTTGGCCTGATCCACCCACCGAATGTTGTGTCGTCGGTCACCACCAGCATGTGGACATTTGTCCACCTGTTGACCATCGTCATGGCGTTCTTCGGCCTGCTTGGCATCGCCGGGATCTACGCCAGGCAAGTGGAAAAGGCGGGCTGGATGGGTCTGGCCGGCTGCCTCCTGCTGAGCCTCTGGTACGTCATCGTCACCGGATTTACCTTCTTCGAAGCCTTCATCTTGCCGCTCCTGGCGAGCGACTCACCGAAGTTTGCGGCGAGCTTCCTGGGGATCTTCACCGGGTCCGTCGGCGAGACCAGCGTCGGAGTCCTGGCAACGCTTTGGACGCTACTTTCGGTCGTGTACATCCTGGGGAACCTGCTGTTCGGCATCGCCACTTTCCGCGCCGGCATCCTGTCGCGCCGGGCGGCCGCGCTGCTTGGCCTGGGGGTCGTGTCATCCCCAGCGTTTGCGCTGCTTCCGCCGTCATTCCAGCCGCTAGCGGCGGTGCCGGTGGGGTTGGGTCTGGCCTGGCTGGGCTATTCGCTCTGGTCCGAACGGCGCGAGCCAGCGTCGCAACGCATACCCGCCAGGGAGCGGGCGCAGCTCAGCCCAACTCCAGCCGCATAACCTTCGCGGTGCGAAAGTATGGGCGGTGCGACCGTTTGTAGACAGAGTAGCCGGCGGGTTTGTCACCACCTGGCTCAACCCATTCGCGGATTCATCATGGCTGCAGGTCAAGGGGTCTTCCTCTCGTCGCAGACACCTTGGGCGGCTCAGTTGGTGGCCGCCCCTACGCTGAAGCGACCACTGGCGCGGCCGGTCGCGGTCCGGAGCAGGTCGACTGGATCCGCTGGGAGGGCGTTGCCGGACCAGGTCACGTACTGGTCCGGGCGGACCAGGATCATGCGCGATCCGTACTGGTTACGCGCGTCCGCGTAGCTGTCGCGGACCACCTTGAGCGGCACCTGCAGACTGCTCGCGGCGTCCTGCAGCGCCCGAACCGCCTGCGGATCTGCGTCGAACACGAGCAGTGTGTAGCCTCTGCTGAGTTCTTCGAACACGTTGCGGCCGCTCGACAATGGCGCGGGCGCCAGGTGATGGCCGGCGTTTGCGACGGGCGAATGTTTGCCGTGGATGCTGCACGTCGCATCCGGCGGCCCCATCACCACTGGCGACCCTTCGTAGTGTGGCTCGTACGACTGACGCCGCTGCATCGACGTGAGCCCGAGCTCGTGCCAGGCGCGTTCGAACTCTGGGCGATCGCGCTCAGGGCTAAACCGGTCGAGGAAGGCGCGGTCGCGCTCGATGCCGCCGGCGATCATCGCCTCGCCTGTCTCGACAAAGATCGGGCGCCGCTCCTGACCGTATGAGTCGAGCAGCGCGTCGCCGCCCCAACCCTGCAGCACGGCGGCGAGTTTCCACCCCAGGTTGGCCACATCCTCCAGCCCTGAATTCAGGCCGAACCCACCATACGGCGGGTGACTGTGGCATGCATCGCCGGCGATGAAAGCCCGTCCGACTCGATACCTGCTCGCGACCGCAATGCGCAGGTCCCAGAAGCCGACGTACTCAGACTCAGCGGCGAATTCAAACCCGGCCGCCTGGTGGAGAAGCCCGAGGAAATCGTAGTTGTCGGGTCGCGTGTCGCGCGGCACGGGCGCATGGAAGAACCAGCCCTCACCGACGTCGACTCGACCAAAGAATTGCCAGTAGCCGCGCAGTTCCGGTCGCAGCACGCGATACGTGGTGCATTCGGGAAACCGCCCAAGGCCCTCGTGCAGCTCGCGCGAGCGAAAAACCGCCAGCACCATCCGCTGATCGAAATCGGCGCCGCCCCGATCGATGCCCAACTGCTCGCGGACCACCGATCGAGCGCCGTCGCAACCAACCAGAAAGTCGGCCTCCAGAATCCGGTCCGCGTACGGCCAGGCGTCGTCACTGACGGTCGCCCGCACGCCCAGATCGTCCTGCTCAATCCTGGTCGCCGTGCGCCCGAACAGGCATTCGACGTTGGGGAGTCTCGAGGCCTGGCGCCGCAGCACTTCCTCGGTCAGATACTGGGGCAGGCGTTCATTCTTCTGGAAATACTGATCGACCAACCGCTCGCGCGTGTCTGGTCCGAACCAAAAGTCGCCAAGCAGATTGCCGTACGCAGTGACGCTGCCGATGGGGTAGCCGGGCGGCAGCAGGCGCGCAGCGCGGAGCTCGTCGGCAATGCCCCAGAAGTAGAAATGCTCCAGCGTGCGCTGCGTCAGGCTCTGTCCTTTAGGAATGCGCTGCGGCGTTGTATGGCGCTCGACCAGAGCACACGAGACACCCCGCAAGCCCAGGTCGACAGCGAGGGCCATGCCCACCGGGCCGCCACCCACGATGAGTACCTGATAACGTTTTGTCATGTTGCCTCGCCGCGATGGTAGAACGATTGTCGAAGGAGGAGCATCCGAATGCAGCGCCTGATCGCACCGTTGGCAGTGCTGGCGCTGGTGCTGCCAGCTCTCGCCGCCTGCACGAGCGCCGCTCCCGCCGCGGCCCCGACGGCGGCACCCGCTGCACCCAAGCCGACCCAGCCAGCGGTTGCCGCTGCCTCGCCCGGGGTCGCTGCTTCGCCTGCCGCCGGCGCTTCGCCTGCCGCCGCGGCGTCGCCTGCGGTCAAACCTGCCGCCAGCCCGGCCCCGTCGCCCGCACCCGCTGCAGCCCCGCCAACCCCGGCTGTCGCGCTGCCGACCGGCCCTAGCTCGGCCTCACAGCTGGGCTTCAACGCCGACGGCACGCCCAACCTCAACGGCATCACGATTCACCTCGGCAACTCGGCCGGCGATGCCACCGTGGGCGACACCGTCGTCTATCTGGCCTCGGAAACCCTCAAGCAATGGGGCGCCAACGTCGACTTTCAGCTTGGCAATGGCAACACGACCGAGCAGGCGGTCGTCAGCGGCCAGCTTGACGCCACTGCCGGCCCCATGACCACGTGCGTCGATGCCGGGCTGAACATCTTTGGCAACAACCAGGTCCACGTGGACTATCTACTCGTATCGCCGACCTATACCAGTGTGCAGCAACTCAAAGGCAAGACGGTTGGCATCGCCCAGACGACCGCCCCGGATGCGTATCTTCTCGACGGTGCGCTCCAGCAGGCCGGAATGACCAAGAATGACATCAACATCGTCGTCACGGGCGCCAACGGAGCATCTGTCAACCAGGTGCTGCTGGGCAAACTCGACGCCACGTTCGTGCACGCCGATGCGCTGCTCAAGCTGAACACCAACGGTCGGACGTTCAATGTCATCGCCAACAGCGCCCAGGTTCAGCCGTGGAATGCTGACAGCTATATGTGCGCGACACCTGGCTGGCTGAAGTCCAATCCGGCGACGGCCGAAGCGATCGACCTGGCGTGGTTACACGCCGCCAAGACCTTCGACTCGAACAAGGACGAGTGGGTGAAGTCCGCGGTCCAGTTCACCAAGGGCGCGACAAACGAGCAGGATGCGGCGGCTGCCTACGACGCGCTGAAGCAAGCAGAACCGTGGCCCGATGATGGGTCCGGCATGGAAGCCGATACGCTGCAGAAGAACTTCGACAATGCCAAGCAGCAGGGAGAGATAAAGGGCTTGGGCGACCGAACTATTGATCAGTGGTCAAATCCTGAGATCTGGAACGCGGCGGTCCAGGTCTTCAAATCACATCCGAGCGCGTACTAGGGACGCCATCAGCTCGAGCGGATCCGGCCATGGCAATCCTCGAAACAGCCCGGACTCCGGGCACCACTGTCGGCCAGGCATCTCGCCCGCGTGCACGCAAGGTCACGCGGCGGCAAGGCCAGGCCATTCAGATAGCCTCGCTGCTCGTCGTCCTGATCCTGTGGCAAATTTCCGGGCTCTTCCTCAACAAGATCCTGATCTCCACTCCATCTGAAATCCTGACTGATTTCGTGGAGATCCTCCTCAACGGGCAGCTTATCCGTGCCTTCCTGGGATCGGCGGCCGAGATGGCCGTCGGGTTCGGGCTGGCTTGCGTGGTCGGGATCAGCGTTGGCATCGTTATGGGCCGCTGGAAGCCGGCGGAGCGGGCAGCCGATCCCCTCGTGAGCTTTGGGAACGCAACTCCGACGATCGCCCTGCTGCCAGTGATGGAAGTGTGGTTTGGCCTGGGCCTGGCCGCCCGGCTTGCTTTCATATTCACCATCTGCGTCTGGTCGTTGCTCATCAACACACTGGCGGGCGTGAAAAACGTCAACCGCGGCTGGGCAGACGTCGGGAAATCCTTCGGCCTGAGCCCCTTGGCCGCGACGCGTAGCATCTTTATCCCAGCCGCGATGCCGTTCATTTTCACGGGTATGCGCGTGGCGCTCGCGCAGGCCGCGGTCGGTATGGTTCTCAGCGGCCAGGAGATCGGCGAGACCGGACTTGGCGGACTGGTGCAGGAGTTCGGCTCCTTCTTCCAGACCGGATACCTGATTGGCGCCATCATTTCGAGCACCGCTCTGGCATTCATCGCCTTCTGGCTCCTGAGCCGCGCCCAGGCCTATTTTTTTCCGTGGATTCGTGCGATGTCGGCGCGGCGCTAATTTGGCGTATCAGGTGCAGGGGCAACCATGCTAGAAATCCTGGAAGTCAGCAAGACGTTCGAGGCGCGCGACCGCCGCGTGATGGCCCTGCAGGATGTCTCACTCTCAGTGCGGGATGGCGAGTTCCTGAGCCTGCTCGGGCCGAGCGGCTGTGGGAAGACAACCTTGCTGCGCATCATCGATGGACTGACCGAGGCCACCAGCGGTCGGATTGTGTTCGATGGGATCGAGCTCCAGGGCGTGTCGCGAGATATGGCATTCGTGTTCCAGGACATCAATCTGCTGCCGTGGCGCAGCGTGGTCGAGAATGTGGAGGTCGGCCTCGAAGGCCGCGGCGTTCCGCGACCGGCGCGCCGCAGGCGCGCCCTCGAGGCGTTGGAGCTCGTCGGCCTGGAGTCGGTGGCCAATGCACCTCCGTACACCCTGTCGGGCGGAATGCAGCAACGCGTCGGCGTTGCGCGGGCGCTGGCGGTGGATCCCAAGGTGCTCCTGATGGATGAGCCATTCGGACATCTGGACAACTTTACCCGTGAGAATCTGCAAGTGGAGGTCGCCCGGCTGTGGGAGCGCCTCAAGATGACCGTGGTCTTTGTGACGCACGACGTGGACGAGGCCCTCTTCCTGTCAGATCGCATCGCGCTCTTTCGCACCAACCCGGGTCGCATGTCGCAACTGATTGCGGTGAACCTCAAGCGCCCCCGCTGGGAGTACAACGTCCGAGCGGACCCAGAGTACATCCGAATGCGCGAAGTCATCATGGACGAGCTTGAGGTGCGCAAGCTCCAGATGGTATGAGCGTCGCCGAAGTCGGGCGCCGCCGCGCCACGGAATGGGCCGCTCGTTCGCTTCAATGGCTGCGGACGACGGCGCTTCCGCCGCTTCTCCTCGTAATTGTCATCCTGGGCGCCTGGCAGGCTTCGGGTCTCTTTCTGGACCCGCTCCTCATTTCAACTCCGACCAGCGTGCTTACCGAACTGGCCAGCATGTCGACTCAGGGCCAGATCTGGCTCGCACTGTTGACCTCTCTCGAGGAGATGTTTATTGGCCTCAGCATTGGGCTGGTGTGCGGGATCGTCCTGGGATTGTTGATGGGGCGTTACTGGATCGTTGAAACGATCCTGAGCCCATACGTGAATTTTTTCAATGCGACACCGCTGGTGGTCACCATCCCGTTGCTCGTGATCTGGGTGGGAATCAGCACTCAGGCCCGATTGCTCTTCGTCGTTCTCATCACTATCTGGCCGGTCCTGCTGAACACCCTCGCCGGGGTCAAGAACGTCAGCCAGGGATACATCGATGTAGGACGGGCGTTCGGTCTCAGCGAGGCCCAGATGCTGCGTGAGATCAGCATTCCCGCCGCCGTGCCGTACATCCTGGCCGGCGTGCGCGTTTCGGTCGGACTGGCGATCATCGGCATGATCATCAGTGAGATCGAGGTGAGCATGGTCGGATTGGGCTTCTTGCTCACCAGCTTCGGGAACTCTTTTCAAACTGGCAAGCTGTTCGCGGTTATTCTGGTCACGTCGGTGCTCGGTGTGTTGAGCGCCGCGATCGTCCGTTTGGTAGAGAAGCGCTGGTTCCGGTGGATCGGCGAACTTTCCGCATCGCAGCGCTAGGCTCGACTCACCGATGACAACCCCGATCGCACGCAACGCGCCGACGACCGAGCCGCACGCCACCGAGGGGGTTGTATGATGCCCGGCGGGGGTCAAAGTGAATATGTCTCATCGATCTGGGATCGCTTCCGGTCGGTTGAGCCGCCGAGACGTGCTGACGACGCTCGGCGGCGCGGGCATCGGTCTGATCGCGGCCGCCTGCATTGGCGCGCCGCAAGCAACTGCCCCGGCGACGGTGGCCGCGCCAGCGCCGGCCAACGCGGGCGCCGCGGGGGCAGCGCCAGCGGCGAAACCACCAATCGCCGGCTCGATCGCCTACTTTGACACCGACGACGATCCGGCATCCTCGGCCTGGCACGACAAGTTCAATGCTGCCTTTCAGGCGATGTATTCGGGCGTGCAGATCGAGAACACCCACATCCCGTCTTCCGATTACCAGACCAAGCTGACGACCGCCCTGGCGACGGGCTCGCATCTGGACATGCTGTTCTGGGACACAACCAACGTGCCCCTGCTGTACGCGCAAGGCAAGGTCCTCCCGCTGAACGACGTCATGGAGTCGATCTACGCCGACGTCGGCGGCAAGGACAAAGTCTCGCCCCAGGCACTCGGCATCTACACCGCTACCAATGGTGACATTCAGGGCATCCCCTACTACTCGGAGCCGATCGCGTGGTGGTTCCGCCAGGATCTGCTGCAACAGGCCGGTCTGACTCCGCCCGCCGATCACTGGAACTGGGACTTTCTGCGCCAGGCAGTCAAGGCCACACACAAACCGCCCGACGTCTACGGTGTCGGCTTTCCCACCGGTCGCAACAACGGTACGCAGACCATCGTCCTGGCATTCATCCTGAACAACGGCGGCCACCTCGTGTCCCAGGACCTCAAGTCCGTCGTGTTTGACTCGCCTGAGGTCCGCGAGGCGTACCAGCTGTTGAAGGACCTTGCTCCATACCTGCCACCGGGGACAGGCTCATGGGCCAACCCTCAACAAATCGACGCGATCACGCATTCGACTATCGCGAACGGCCACTACTTCGGGCGTGTATTTCAGAACGTCCAACAACAGAATCCGTCGCTGATCGGCAAACTCTCGAACACGCTGATGCCGTACAACAAGCAATCGACCGTGAACCTTGCCAACTGGGGGGCTCACTGTGTCCTGAAGTCGGCGGCGAACCCGCAGGGCGCCAAGGAATTGATCAGGTTTGCGTTCAAGAAGGATCAGTTCATTGGCTACCTTGCATCGACGCCGGGCCTGTACGCGCCCGTCGTGCCCAGCTACGGATCTGACCCAGCCTACCTGGCTGACCCCACCCTGAAAGCCTTTGACGCGAAGATGGTCAGCAACATCACCACGGGCAGCCAGAACACCGCGAACATCGTCCAGGAAGGATCCGGCTGGCAGGTCAACCCCAAAGGCGCAACCATCTCGAGCTCACTGGTGGTCGTCGACGTACTCCAAAAGATCCTGGTCAACAACGAGTCCGTGGAGTCCGCCGTCACCTGGGGCGCCGGACAGATCGACTCGATCATGAAGGGCTGAATGGCTAGCAACGCTAGCACCGCACTGAGACTCAGGCGGCCACGCTCGGCCGGCCTCGTCCCGTCGAGCCTGGAGACACGCGAAAAATGGCTCGGGTTCTTCATCTTCTTACCCGTTGTTCTGGTCTTCAGCGTCTTCTTCGCGTATCCGCTGATCTTCGGGATCAGCCTCAGCTTCTATAAACTCGACACGCTTAGTCTCACGGGCACGTTCATTGGCCTCGGAAACTTCCGCCGATTCGTGGTGTCGGAAGACGTGCGCAACGCGCTCGGCAACAGCCTGTACTGGACCCTGGCGTCTCTGGCGCTCAACCTCGTCATCGGGCTGGCCGTCGCCCTGGCGCTGAATGAGCGGTTTCCCGGCCGAAACCTCGCGCGCGGCCTGGCCCTCAGCTCATACCTCATCCCGGTCGTGGTGAGCGCCGCGATATGGCAGTGGATGTTCAGCGCCCAGTACGGGATCGTCAACTACGCGCTGGTCCAGTTCGGCCTGACCAGTACGCCGGTGGCATGGCTCAGTGATCCACATACCGCCATGCCGGCCGCGATCGTCCTGAACGTGTGGCGGTCGTTCCCGTTCGTGGTGATTGTGTTTTTACCCAGACTGCAGACCATTTCCGAAGACCTGTATTCGGCCGCCAAGGTCGACGGCGCTTCGGCGTGGGACCGTTTCGTGGACGTGACGCTGCCCCATTTGCGGAGTTTGTTCATCGTCGTCGTGCTGCTCCGGTTCATCTTCGACTTCAACGATTTCACGACGCTTGCGCTGCTGACAGGCGGCGGTCCAGTGCATGCGACGGAGACTCTGCCGCTGCTGGTCTACCGCCAGATGTTCGGTCTGTTCGACACCGGCGCGGCCGCGGCGGTAGCCGTGCTCATGCTCCTGTTCTTGCTCCTGCTCGCGGTGGCCTATCTCCAACTCACCGGCCGGAGCGAACGAGTGAGCGAATGATCGCGACGTATCGCCTCCGCAGTGGCGCACGGACCGGAGCGCTGATGCTGGCGACCTGGTTCGTCGTCCTGATCGCGGTATTTCCCCTGTTCTGGGCGATCAGCACCTCGCTGCGCGATAACCAGGAAGTCATCTCACGGACACCCAGCCTGTTGCCCCAATCCGTCACGCTGGCGAACTACCAGAACGTCCTGAAAGTGTCGAATTTCCCGCAGCAGTTTGCCAACAGCACGATCATCGCCGTGCTGTCGGCGCTCAGCGTGGTGTTCTTCGGGTCGCTCGGCGGGTACAGCCTGACCCGTTTCCGGTTTCGCGGACAGGCGCTCAGTCTGAGAGTCGTCCTGCTCACGTATCTGTTTCCGGCAGTGTTGCTGGTGGTCCCGATGTTCATCATCTTTCGGACGCTTGGCCTCACCGACAGCTACGCGGCGCTGGTCATCGTCCACACCGCCACCGGCTTGCCCCTGGGCCTGTGGCTTCTGCGGGCGTACTTCCTGTCCATCCCGATAGAGCTGGATCAGGCCGCCATGATCGACGGAGCGTCGCGACTCGGCACCCTGTTCGACGTGCTGTTGCCGCAGGCGATTCCCGGCATGATCTCGATTTTCATTTTTATCTTCGTCTTCTCGTGGGGTGACTATCTCTGGCCGCTGATTCTCATCACCTCGCGTAGCCAGATGACGCTGCCGCTGGGCATTCACACGTACATGAATGAACAGGGCTTTCAATGGGGGCCGCTGATGGCCGTGACGGTCGTGTTCGCGTTGCCGGTGGTGGTATTGTTCACCGTGGTCCAGAGCCGGCTGGTCCGGGGGCTGGGCGCCGGTGCGGGCGCGATCAAGTTCTGATGGCTGAGCTCGCTTTGCGTGCGACCGACGTGCGCCTGCAGGGCATCAAGAAAAGCTTCGGTAAGGACCAGCTCGCAGTAGACATCGAGGCAATGGTCGTGCCCGCTGGCGAGTTCGTGACCCTCCTCGGACCGAGCGGGTGTGGCAAGACGACCACGCTCAAGCTGATCGCGGGCCTGGAGCGGCCGAACCTTGGAACGATCTACTTTGGCGATCGACCGGTAACGGAGCTGTCACCAGGCAATCGCGACATCGCGATGGTCTTTCAGAATTACGCGCTGTATCCGCACATGACGGTGCGGGACAACCTGGAGTACGGGTTGAAGAAGCACAACGTACCGCGTGACGAGCGGCAACGTCGAGTCGCCTGGGCCTCGCAGATGCTTCAGCTCGACGGCATGCTGCAACGTAAGCCCCGCCAGCTGTCTGGCGGCCAGCAACAGCGCGTGGCGCTGGGTCGGGCCATGGTGCGCGAGCCGCAGGTATTCCTGCTGGACGAGCCCCTCAGCAACCTCGACGCGCGGCTGCGACTCCAGATGCGCTCCGAGCTGATCCGCCTGCACCACACAATCGGGACGACGATGATCTACGTGACGCACGACCAGGTGGAAGCGATGAGCATGTCCCAGCGGATCGCCGTCATGCGGGACGGTCGCATTCAGCAATACGACAACCCGGAGGCCATTTACAAATACCCGGCGAATCGCTTCGTAGCCAGTTTCATCGGCAGCCCGTGCATGAACCTGTTCGAGGGCGAGCTGGAGTCACGCGATGGCGGAGTCCGCTTTGTCGCCCGTGGGCTGGACGTGCGCCTGCCTCGCGAGATGGTGGGCCGACTGCGCGAGGAGGCTCATGCAGACAACGGCGTTGCGCTTGGAGTGCGACCTGAGGATGTGTTCCTCCACATGGCGGATGCTCCTGCCGACGCAAGTATGGGTCGCGTGAACGTTGTCGAGGAACTCGGGCCCGAAACACTGGTGACCCTCGAGGCTGGCAGTGGCGAGGTCGTCACCCGTGTGCGCGGGATGCAAGCCATCGAATTCGATCGGCAGCTTTGCTTCAGCTTCGATCCAGACAATCTGCACCTGTTCAGCTTGAAGAATGGCGAGTCAGTGCTGCGTCCCGGCGAATCGTCGCATCACGTTCCGGCGGCCCCCGCTACTTCGTCTGGCGGACGGACCTTTGTGCACAAGACCAGCAGCAGCAGCACGTCGTAAATGGCCTTGATCGTGCCCGCGGCAACGAGCGGCCAGCCGAACGGCGACAGCGCCAGCAGGTAACCCGACACCGGTGGGCCGGCAGCCGCGGCAAGGCTGCGCGGAACCGACGCGATGCTCGCGGCCGCGGGCCGCTCTTCCCGCGGAACCACGGCCATGACGTACGAATTGCGCACGGGCTGTAACGCGCAAAGAGCGCGGTGCGTTGTTGGTCGCTGACCGTCTGGGGCAAGAGGCTCCGCTCGAGGGGCAAGAAGCCGCTGACATCGCCTGATGAGGGGCTGAGCGTGCCGAAGAAGGCAACCAGCACCAGTGGCCAGAACTCGCGCACGACGGCGAAGCACACACCGGTGGCGACCATGAGCAGCGCGGCGGTGACCAGGAGCTGGCGCAGTCGGAAGCGATGGGCGATGAACCCGACCACGAGTGTGAGCGCAGCCGAGCCGGTGAGCGTTGCGGGTGGCCACGCCGCCGATCTGGAGTCCATTGAACCCCAGGCTCAGCAAATAGACCGGCAGCAGGACGCTTACGAGGCCGTCTGCGAACGCGCGCGAACCGCGCGCCGCCAGCCCAATGGCAGCGTCCGTGGTGGGCTCGGGTCGCAGCCAATGCCAGTGCGGCAGCAATCCACGACGAGGTCTGCACCTAGCGCGGTTGCCATGCCCGGGACAGCGCGGCAGCCTTCTGCGCATCGCGGGCCCGGCAGCGCTCCGACCAGTCGATCACCAGCCTGGCGCGTTCGTCCACCGGCACGTCGATCATGCGTCCACCTGGAAATGGTACGGCGGCAGTTCCACGCTTCACGCCCTCGGCGAACGCCTGGCGTACCTCGCGGTAGTACGCCACCTGCTCGTCTGTCGGCGTAAAGGCCCGGTTGCAGGCCGCCACCCAGGAAGAAAAAGGACAGAGCGCGCCCTTGAAGCCCGTGTTGCGAGCGCGGTCGGCGACCCGCAGCACGTCGTCCTGACTCGCGTCGCGCGGCAGCGCACCGAGCGGGTGGCCGATGCCAATCGGCAACTTCACCGCGGCCAGCGTCTCGACAATGAGACGTCCGCGGGCGAAGCCGAACGGATCGAACTGCTCGTGGGGCACGATGTCAAGTGACCGACACAGGCCGGGCTCATCGATGCCTGCACAGCGTATGCGAGCGCTGGCAGTGACGACTTCGCGGACGTTCCAGACGCCGCGCGCGGTGCCCACCAGGGGCAGAATCTCGAGCGAGCCCGATAGCATCCCCTCATTACGCTCGTGTTCGCGCAGCACTTCGTCCACGCGTTCGACATCGCGCGCCGATTCGGCGTCCCGCACGGCTACACCCGTCAGTCCCACCGCGCCAGCAGCAGATTTGAGCTGTGCGTAGACGCGATCTCGCTCGACGCAGACGAAGACTTCCGCGCCGCCCCTGGCAGCCGTGGCAATTGCCTGCGCGAGTGATGTGCGTGTGGCTGGCCTGACAGAATCTCCGCCGAGGTCCAGCGCGACCGCGTCGGCCTCATGGCGCCAGGAGCCCTCGACGGCAACGGTGTCCAGGAGCGGAACCACGAGCACCGACCGCCGCACGAGCGCGCTGGTAGCTAGCATTCTTCGGCAGCCCGCCGAGCTTGCGCGCGAGAAACCGCGCGCTGCTTGTGCGCGTCCATGGCCGCGCAAGCCGCCGCCCAATCGAGCAGCTCGCGGGCGCGCGCCGCTTCGTAGCGATCTACCGTTGTGGTGCCGAACACGCCTTCGGCTTCGTGTCGTTCATCCAGCTCCTGCCACAATGTCAAAATCCGCTCCGCTTCGGCAACTTCTTCCGGTGGCGGCGTGAGCGCGCGATTCATCGGCTCGACGACGTTCGGGTGCAGGCCACTGCCGCGTCGGCCGCCAAGTTTGCGCGTTGCCTCCGCCTGTCGGAACGCGTGATCGGCATCGCTGACACTGCCGGAAGTGTCGCGAATCTGAGCGGCAAGCGGAAACGCCTTGCCATGAGCGCGAGCGATCAGACTTCCCAGACCGCGGGGATAGAAGAACGCATCGACGCCGGTGAACATCTCGACGCCCAGGCTCAGGGCATAGTCGTACCCACCCACGCCACCGAAACTGCCAATCCGAGAGCTTGCGTTGACAAGGTCCTCCAGGGCGGTCGTGCCAAGCACGGAATCCGGCGAAACGTCGATCTCAATGCTGCCCGGCCGCAGTCCACGTTCCCGCTCGACCCTGCTCACGCTGGCGTCCATCAGCCGAACCTGCGCCACGGTCAGCGTATGGCCCATGTTGAGGCCGCTCAGGCCCGGCCAGACAGCGGCCGCGACGTCGGCTTCGATGTACGCCTGGTTGATACGCACCTGTACCTCGCCGCCGCCCTGCCCGGCAATTTCGATCGCGCGAGGAACGAGGGTACGCGCGTGCGCCTTCTGAGACTGTGGGACCGAATCCTGGAGGTCCAGGGTGAAGCCGTCGCAGCCGCGAGTCCAGGCGGCATTGACGAACCGCGCGTTGTTGATGGGCATCGTGAGGCCGGAGCGGTGGACGGGACGGTGGCTGTCCATCAATCTCGCACGCTGTCGATGTGCATCGGCGCCAGCTCCAGGGCGTGAGCAGTCAGCTCGCACTCGCCGCGCGCATACGCCAGGCTGTCGCCGCCGAGCTGCGTATGAACGTGTGGCCCGAGGCCAAGGGCCACGCAGCGCTTACTGGCCGCCGCGATTTCGTGCACTCGGCTGATCCCGTGGGGTGTCTCGATCAAGGGCTGCAGCCGCACGGTTCCAGGCCGTATTCCACGCAGCCGCTCGAGCTCGGCGATCAATCCGTCCGCGGCGCGCAGTTGTGCGGCAGACTCCGCCCGCGAATAAAAGACGGTCGAGACGCCAGGGCGCAGGGCAGCACGCAGGTCCGCTTCGGGGCTCGCTGCCGAGATGCGGACCGCGGTCACGATGTGCTCCAGGCCATGGCTTCGCGTTTCGCGACGTCGCGGAGACGACACTGCTCCGCCCAGTCCGATGCTTCGTCTTCGGACGGCGTGAAGCCGCGGTTCATCGGCCCAACCTGATCGGGCTCGACGCACAGACCGCCTTTGAACCCGGCGAGCCAACCCAGTCGAGCCGATCGTTCAGTATGCTCGGGCGAAGCCCGCATCCCGCGTGAGTTCGCCTGCCACCACGCGCCGATCGGCGTGACTCCACTAGCACTGGCAATGACGATCAAGCGCTGCATCAAAAATGGCATCAGGTGGAGCTCGCCATCTGGCTCAGCCCGCAGATCCATGACCAGGTCGGCGCGGCCCAGGCTCACCGAGCGAATACGCGGGCTCGACTCCAGCAGCTGGACCGCGGCATGGTTACCCTGAGCGTTTTCGAGGGACAGCTGAATCTCCAGCGAGTTCGCTGTGGTTCGTGGTTCATCGAACTCGTTGATTTCGTGAATCAGGCCGGCCTGCATGATGCCTCGCTCCGCTTCGAAGTGGGCCAGCAGGTCCTCCGCCTCCCGGATCTGCTCGACAGACGTGACTTTCGGCAAGATGATGCCTTGCAAGCCGCGCCAGACGGCGGCTTCCAGGTCGGCGTACAACAAGTCCAGGTCACACCGAACAAACACTTCGGCCCCACGCCTGCGCGCCCGGTCGATTCCAGGGCGGATGTTGGCGCGCGCCTCGGCCTTGCGCGCGTCGTGGACCAGGTCTTCGACATCGAACACGATCACGTCGGCGTCGAACTGGTCGCAACGTTCGACCAGATCGGAGCGATGGGCGGGGATGAGCAGCCAGGAACGCCGCACGCGCTGAGCGGTCACACCGGCTCGCTCTTCAGCAGTACCAGCGCATCAGCTGCTTTGACCCCCTGGCCCTCCGGCAACACCATCAGCGGGTTGATGTCGAGATCCGAAACCGCCCCGTGCAGGTGAACCCCCATATGGGAAACGGCCACGAGCGTCTGCGCCAGCGCGGCGCGGTCGACAGGCACGCCGCCGCGGTAGCCCTTCAGGAGCCGCGCCCCCTTGACCTCCTCGACCATAGCCCAGGCTTCACCGAGGTCGATGGGGCACCGCCGCAGTGCCACATCCTGGTAGACCTCGACCAGAACGCCGCCGATGCCGAACAACAGCATCGGCCCGAGCTGGACGTCAAAATTGACGCCGACGATGACCTCCAGACCGTTGGTAACCATCTCCTGCACGAGGACGCCGTTGATCCGGGCGCGCGGCGCAGAGACAGCTGCGCGGGCCATCACGTCGGCGTACCCATTTCGGACCTGAGCCGCATCGGCCAGGCCGAGACGCACTACTCCAGCTTCAGTCTTGTGCAGGATGTCAGGCGAATCGACTTTCAGCGCAACTGGATAGCCGAGCGTTTCGGCAGCCGCAATCGCCTCATCTGACGATCGGGCGAGGACCTCGCGGGTAATGGGTATGCCCCAGGCGCCCACCAGGCGTTTGCTTTCGGACTCCGACAGCGCCGACTGCGTGGACGTCTGTAGCGCCGCGAGGGCCCGCAGCTGTTGCGGTGTTGCCGGCGGCGCGGCCGCGAAACCGCCCTGGAGCCGTACGTCGCGCCAGGCGTGATAGGCGTACAGGCTTCTGAGTCCGCGCGCCAGCGAGGCTGGCGAGTAGAAGATCGGCACGCCGGCCGCTTTGAGGATCGGTAGCGCGCGGGTGTCGCTGCGCGCCCCGGTCCACATATAGACCAGGTTCTTGTCGGTGTGCTCGCGCAGCTGAATGGCCTCCCCCGCCCGGGCTTCGGATCCGGCGCTGGCCACCACCAGCGTACCGACGTCAGGCTCGTCAATCATGGCCTGGACGATACGCGGGAAATCGTCCCGCATCAGATAGCCGGTCAGGTCGGCGGGGTTGGATGCCCAACCGAAGCCTTTGATGATCGTGTTCAGCTCGCTCTGGACGTGGTCGCTCAAGGGCGGCAATTGCAACCCAGCCGCCCCCAGCATGTCGGCGGTCAACGAGCTGACACCACCGGAGTGGGAGACGACGGCGATCCCGGTCCGGTCGGTGCGTTTGCCCTGCGCCAGGAGTTGCGAGACCTCCAGGAGCTCGTCGTAGTCCTGCACACGGAGGACGCCATACTGGGCGCACAATGCGTCGAAGCGCGCATCGGACCCGGTCAGCGCTCCGGTGTGTGAGCCAGCGGCCCGCGCTCCGGCTTCGGACCGACCGATCTTGATGACGACAATCGGTTTGCCGCACTGGGCCGCGAGAATCGCCAGCGCGACGAGCTTCTCAGCGGACTTCAGCCCTTCGATGAAGCCGGCGATGACCTTCGTCTCCGGATCGTCGATCAGATAGCGCGCATAATCGGTGAAGTCCAGGTCCGCTTCGTTGCCGGTGGAAATGATGTACGTGTAGCCGATACCGGCATCCGCGGCGCGCGTCTGCAACGGTCCAAAGGCAGTCGCGCCGCTCTGGCAGACGAGCCCGACAGCGCTGGTTGCACCGGCAGCGGCCGCGGTGGAGCTGGACGCCATCGGCCAGATGTCGTCCTTCAGATTGGCTACCCCCAGGCAGTTCGGTCCGCTGATGCGCAGTCCGGTCTCATGCGCAAAGGCGGTGAGCCGATTCTCGAGGGCCCTCCCTTCGGCCGTGCCCCGTTCCGCAAAGCCCGCCGAGATCACAATCGCCGAGCGAACCCCTTTCCGGTGGCACGCCTCGAGTACTCCGAGCACCTGGCTGGCCGGCACGACGACGCCCGCCAGGTCGGGTGTTTCGGGCAGCGCCTCGACACTGGGGTAGCACGCCACGCCGCCCAGCTCGTCGTAGTTCGGATTGACCGGATAGACGCGGATGCGGTCTTTTGCCCTGAGGGCAGCGGTCAAAAAGCGACCACCATACTGCTGGCGCGCGGTCGCACCGATCACGGCGATTGAACGCGGATGCAGCATGGCATGGATCGCGGCCAGCTGGCTGTCGGTCCAGAGGGCGGCGCTGGTTGAGCGCGTCGAAACGACCATCTGTGGTCACTCTTGTACCCCCGATCTGGAACGTATTTCCAGTCGGCCACGCGCGCCTCAGCTTGCAGCTCGCTTCACGAGCGCGGCGATCCTTGCCTCTTCGGCGGCTGGCCGGAGGATGGGTGGCATCGGGACGCCGGTGTTGTCCCGGAGGCTCGCGGCGGTCGAAAGTAGCCTGGCTGTCCGCTGCGGCTGTCCCCGTTCGCATGCACACGTTGCCGAGTACGCCGAACCGTTCTGGCGACCCCTAGGCGTGTCTGCGGCCGCACGGGACGGCTGACTCGCGAATGCCTTCGCTTTGCTCGCGCGACGTCCATCTGAGGCGGGCGGCACGGGTCGCGTGTCGACGAGATCCGCGACGCGGGAGACTCGGCGTGATGGGGTGCTCATGACCGCGAGTGGCAAGTGACGGCTGCATGCCGTTCTAGCCAGGTCATCTCGCGCCTGAATTTGCGCGCGCTGGATCAAGCAGAGCAGCAGCGTGTAGCGCTTCGGCGCGCTGATGACCTTGAGCTTGGCGGCGTCGAGCACCTGGGCCTCGGCGGCGAAGTGACGCACTTTGGCGGGTGTCAGGCCGGCGAGCACCAAGCTTTTGTCGCCGAAGATCTCGAGCCAGCGCAGGTGAGCTACCAGCTCATCGAGGTATGACAGAGATGGCCGAGGCGGCGGCTGCTTGAGCGCGTCAAACATGCTCCGCCGAGTTGACCCAGGCTCGAGGAGGCCATCCAGCACCTGATGGTCGTCGTTCGAGAGGCGGCATTAACGTTGGGCGAGGGCCGTTTGCAGGCGGACGAGGGCCTGTCGTCGACCCGACCGATCGAGTCATGCGTCTGCAGGTCCCGGCCGGTACCTGTTCCACCGCCAGCGGGCGGTTAGAAGAGGTCATAAGACGGCCAGGCGGTCACCGAGTCGTGGATGGTCCACATCATCTGGTCCTGGTCGCCGTCAATGCCGCTCGAGGCGCGGGTGTTGAATAGCGCCGCCCAGCAGAATCCGTCCGG
>DATGEP010000052.1:0-1254 GCA_035310125.1 Ktedonobacterales bacterium | reverse complement strand
GACAGTTTTGATTGCAGGTGTTACGCGGCTACTGTGAGGCGATGATAGTCCTCCTCGTATGCGTTCGGACTGGAGTAATCAAGCGTGGAGTGAAGACGTACGCGGTTGTACCAGCCCTCGATAAAGGCGAAGATCGCACTGCGAGCTGACCGGCGGGTTGGCCATACCTGCAGGTAGATCAGTTCGTTTTTGAGGGTTGCGAAGAAACTCTCCGCCACAGCGTTATCCCAACAGGTTCCTGGCAATCCGACGCTTTGTCGGAGCTCGTGCGCGTCGAGGATTTTCCTATAGGCGGCGCTGACGTATTGACTTCCGCGATCCGTGTGGTGAATGAGCCCTGGCGCAGGTCGTCGGCTGGTCAGAGCCATGTGCAGTGCTGCAGTGGCCAGTTCAGTTCGCAGGTGATCGGCTACCGCCCATCCCACGACCTTGCGTGAAAACGCGTCCAGGATGACTGCCAGGTACAGCCAACCCTCCCAGGTGCGGATGTACGAGATGTCGGCCAGCCAAATCTGGTTGGGCGCTGAGGAGCAAAATTGTCGTTGCACCAGGTCTGGCACGACGTGCCCGGCGGGATCAGGAATGGTCGTGCGTCGAAATCGACGCGGGCAGCGACCAACCAGTCCGGCTTTCCGCATCAGGCGGGCGACACGCTTGCGAGCCACACGTCTGCCTCGCTGACGCAGCTCGGCGTGCACGCGTGGTGCGCCGTACGTGCAGCGGCTGTCATCGTAGATGGCCTTGATCTCGTCGGTGAGCCGCTCATCGGCTTGAGCCCGGGCCGATATTCGCTGCTGCTGCCAGGCGTAGAACGCACTCTTGGCCACGCCCAGCACGCGACACAGCAGAACGACCGAGTGATACGCCTTCTCCTCCGCGATGAACCGATAGCGGCTCACCGGGTCGTTGCTTTGGTGAAGAAGGCGATGGCTTTTGCCAGTACGTCCCGCTCTTCACGGACCACGCGGAGCTCGCGACGGATACGCGAGAGTTCCTCGCGTTCCGTGGTCGTCAGTCCATCACGCTGGCCGCTGTCGATCTCGGCCTGGGCCAGCCAACGATGCACGCTGCTCTCCGCCAAACCCATATCGCGACAGACCTCGGCGATCGACTTGCCTGAGTGGCGGATCAGTGCCACCGTCTCAGACTTGAATTCTTTGGTGAACCTGCGCCTCGAGCGCTTGTCCATTCAGGCGAACTCCATCGGGGCAAGTATCCCCCGTTTTCAGGTGTCCGTCGAAGTGGGTCAGGACC
>DATGEP010000051.1:0-2029 GCA_035310125.1 Ktedonobacterales bacterium | reverse complement strand
GGCGAACGCGAGCGCGGGTAGAGCTCCGTTGGCCGCATGCCTCTCCTGTGCCGTCGGCCCAGCCGCGGTATCCCCGGCA
This sequence comes from Ktedonobacterales bacterium, assembly GCA_035310125.1. Classification (GTDB taxonomy): domain Bacteria; phylum Chloroflexota; class Ktedonobacteria; order Ktedonobacterales; family JADMIN01; genus DATGEP01. The sequence continues at coordinate 1,950 of DATGEP010000051.1, read as the reverse complement.
GGGTACCCCCAGCCGGATTCGAACCGGCGATCTCAGCCTTGAAAGGGCTGCGTCCTAGGCCTCTAGACGATGAGGGCGAATTGCAAAAGTTACTGTACCGCAGCCGCGTTGCCGAGTAGGCAGTTCACGATCGCGTCGGTGTCGGTGAGGTCATCGACCAGCGCATCCGGATGATGGGCCGCGAGCTCTGCCCGGGAGAAATTGCCCGTCGCGACCGCCAGGACGCGGGCGCCACCGGCGCGGGCGCAGGCGATGTCGCGGGGCGTGTCGCCGACGACCACGATCTCCGCCGCTGCCGCTTCTGGGCCGAACTGCCGCTGCAGGCGCTGGCGGACGATCGGCACCAGGGAGTCTCGATCGCGGTGGTCCGAGCCGTAGCCGCCCAGCTCGAAGGCCACGAACTGGTCGAGACCGGCGCAGGCGAGCTTGAGGCGGGCGATCGGCTCGAGATTGCCGGTCAGGAGCGACTGGCACACGTCGAGGGCCTGCAAGCGCGCGAGTACGTCCGGTACACCTGGCAGCACGCGCAGATCGAGCGAGAGCCCGTCGCGCTCCTTGTGCAGGAGCGCCAGGTACGCGTCGCGAAACGCGGGCAGCAGCGCCATCGCGCGATCCTCGGCGATCGACGCCAGGAGCAGCACCTCGAGAGCAATCTGCTCGTCGGTCTTCCCTCCGGCGTCTTTGGGATAGGGCAACCCCTCGGGGAGGCCGCTGGCCAGGCTGAGCGCCCGCAGAAACGCGTTGACGCTGACGCGACCGCCGCGTGCGCGAACGAGCGTTCCGTCGACGTCCCAGAGGACGACGTGATTAACAGAAAAAGGCCAGTTCAAACTGACCGGCCTCAACGCTGGTAGCGGGGAGTGGATTCGAACCACTGACCTTCGGGTTATGAGCCCGACGAGCTACCACTGCTCCACCCCGCGACGATCTCGAGAGTATACGCGTTCTGGCGCCAGAACGTCAGCATTGGCCGCCGATCACTTTGCAGCCTGCTGCCGGACGGACGTCACGTGCCACCTCGCACGAGCGCTGACACCTTCGCCGCGGCGTCGAGCGCAGCGATGACGAGTGGCTCTCTCTCGCTCGTGTGGCGACCGAATGGCCCTGGCACCGGCCTATTTTCCCGGGGCTTGGTGACCCCAGTATCGTGGGCGCTGGAGCGTTTCACTGCCGTGTTCGGAATGGGAACGGGTGGGACCACTCCGCTCTAGCCACCAGGACCAATCGGTCGGCACGCGAGCGCGCGAACCGATGAGTACGTTGAGCAAGCAAGCACATCTGTAATTTCGTCTAACGAGAACGTGGATCCTGCCGACTTGATGAAGCGAGAGATCGAGGCGCGAGCCCTCGGCCATTAGTAACGCTTAGCTCCACGAGTTACCCCGCTTCCACCTGCGTCCTATCAACCTGGTAATCTACCAGGGGCCTTACCCGGTTAACCCGGTGGGGAGTCTCGTCTTTGGGCGAGCTTCGCACTTAGATGCTTTCAGCGCTTATCCCTACCGGACGTCGGCTACGCGGCGCTGCCGTTGGCACGACAACCGCTACACCGGAGGTCCGTCCATCCCGGTCCTCTCGTACTAGGGACGGCTCCCATCAAACTCCCTACGCCCACGGCGGATAGAGACCGAACTGTCTCACGCGTGTACGTATCCCCGATTACTCGGGGCACAGACTATATCTTCATCCTCTTTCGAGGAGCTGGCGTGTGATCGCAGCATTAGATTTACCTGTGTGGTAGCCGCTTGCGATCTCGGCGCTTTCAGAGAGCGCCTCAGTCGTTACAGGGACCAGCAAACCCTTGCTACTCAAATACCTGCCTACGCACGTCGCGTTGACCGTTTTCCGCTTTGAATAGTTTAGGGTCGCAAATGCATCGACCAGGTCCGCGATTTCGAGGAATTCCGCGGGCGAAAGCTTGCGCTCCAATCTGCACAAGATATGCAGTGC
>DATGEP010000050.1:0-1333 GCA_035310125.1 Ktedonobacterales bacterium | reverse complement strand
CGCGGTGAGTAGCGGAAGCGAAGCAGGATGACGAGCGACCGCCATGGCCCCAGGGTTGGCAGATCGGCCCGTAGTACCAAGGAAGCGGGGCAATGCCCGCCGAGGAAAGCAACTGTCTTGGCTGTCAAGGGGATGGCTGATCACAAAACTCGCTACGGGGTGGCTGGAGTCGGGGTTGCCCACGTGGTGGAGTGCTTGAGCATCGCATTGAGAATAATCAGCAGCTTGCGCATACAGGCAGTCAGGGCCAGCTTCCTGGTCTTGCCGGCGGCTACAAGACGTGTGTACAAGCCACGGAGGACGGGGTTGCATCGACTGCCAACCAAGGCTCCCATATACAGGGCCGCACGGACGGTAGCCCGCCCACCCCAGATAGTCCGTTTGCCGCGCATGGTGCCACTGTCGCGATTGAGTGGTGCCAGTCCGACCAGCGCAGAGATCTGCTTACGGCCAAGGGTGCCGAGTTCGGGGAGATCAGCCAGCAAGGTGACACTGACCACTGGACCAATACCCGGCACACTTCGCAGCAGGCCTTCCTGTTCTCGCCACAGCGAGCTGGTGCGTACGGCTTGGCTGAGCTCCTTGTCGACACCTTTCAGACGCTTACGCAGCCAGGCGATGTGCTCCTGGATGTCTGCATGGATAGCCGGCGTGGCTGTCTTGAGACGGTTCTGCTCCGCAGTCAACATCTCGACCAACTGTCGGCGGCGGGTGACCAAGGCGCTCAGTGCCTGGGTGGCCGCATCTGGCAGTGGCCGCGCTACCGGGCGGACCGCATCCGCGAAGTGGGCGAGCACCTGGGCGTCGATCGCATCGGTTTTGGCCAACTTGCCGACCGCCTTGGCGAAGTCGCGGACCTGGCGTGGATTGACGGCGACCGCAGGTAATCCAGCACTTCCGAGTTCGGCCAGCAGCGGTAATTCCAAACCACCGGTCGCCTCGAGCACGATCAATGTGGGTGCTAGCGCGTGCAACTGTGGCACCAGTGCGGTGATGCCCGCCGCGGTGTTGGCAACTTGCCAGTGTTGGCCGGCCGGTCGGACGGCGAGGTCCAGCTTATCGCGAGCGACATCGATGCCGATGAAGGCCTCAGCTGTTGGCATGTTCACTCCGTGCTCTTCAAGTTCCTGCACCCACCCAACCTTGCGGGATGCGGGCTCGCACTGCGGCCCAGGCAACTGTTCGGGCTCTCGGCAGGACCAGGCTGGGACGACCAAGCTTTCCTACGGACTCGGTGGACCAAAGGGGCAACGGCCTGTCCCAGTCTCTGATCTCGTCCCCGGCTCGCGCTGAGGACACCATCAAGATACAAGGGGCCGAGCAGGACAGCTTG
>DATGEP010000049.1:0-6162 GCA_035310125.1 Ktedonobacterales bacterium | reverse complement strand
GGAGATGAAGCCGACGGGGCAGATGAGGATGCAGTTTTCGCCGCGCGCCGCCAGCTCACGCACTTTCTCCAGGATGTCGGGGCCGAGCCAGGGCTCGGGGGTGCGTCCGGCGCTCTGGAACGCGAAGTCCCAGCGGTCGCGGCGGAGACCGAGCAGGCCCGCGACGCCCGCCGAGGTGGCGAGGAGCTCGCGCTGGTACGGGTCGTTCTCCTGCTGAATGCGCTGGGGCAGGCTGTGCGCGGTGAAGATGACGAAGACGGCATTTGCCGGCTCGTCGGGGAACTTTGCCATGCGGGCGGCCCGTACCTGATGCTCAAGCGCCTGCCAGAACAGCGGCTCGTCGTGCCAGCTTTTGACGTAGGTGAAGTGGATGGGCGTGTTGGCGCCTTGAGAGGCATTAGCTACATGCTCTGCCGCTAGCTTGGACTGAGCTTGCTCGATGCGCTCGACGTAGCCACCGATGCTCATGCGCGAGTAGTGCGGAGCGAGGGCTACGGCGACGGCCTCGCGGATGCCGTCCGCCTGCATCTGGCGCACCGTTTCCGCGATGTAGGGATGCCAGTGCTTCATGCCAAGGTACACCTTGATGTAGCGGCCCGGCTCGTCGGCGTTGAGCCGTTCCTCCAGACGTTTGGCCTGCGCGCGGGAGATTTCGAGCAGGGGCGTACGGCCGCCGACCTGGCGGTAGCGGTCCTGAAGCTGCGCGAGCAATTCGGGCGTGGGCGGACGCCCGCCGCGCACGTCGGTGTAGTAGGGCTCGATCTCCTCCGGCGAATTGGGTGTGCCGTATGCCATGAGTAACACGCCAATGGGCGGGCGTTCTTCAGCGGTCATGTTGCCTTCCATCCTTTGCGCGCAGTATTGTTGGTCGGCGCTGGCGAGCAGGAGAGTTGGAACGGTGAGCGCCAGACATCGCAAGACAGTGTTCGCTTTATGTGTTTTCTACCGCAATGATACCGCCTTCAAAGCGTTGGATGCACTGGCCTGGTCTTCCTGAAGGGAGTGGCTCCGCGGGAGATAGTGGAAAGCCGAAGTCGCCTTGTGCTCCGCCTACCGCCAGGAAGATGTCGTGAACCGCGTTCAAGACGGACTCCAAGAGGTTGCCTTGCTGACGGTAGTAGATCGTTCCACCCTCGAAATACTGTACCCTGCCCGCTTGATCGGGGGGCGATCCGGGAAAAAGAATAGCGGCGATGAGATGTGATAGCCGGTGTCATTCGCGCCCCTGCACAAACGCTACGAGCCGTTCCAGGGTTTCCACGGGCGTCTGCGGCAGGACGCCGTGGCCGAGGTTGAAGATGTGGCCGGGCCGTCCGTCCGCCTGGGCCAGCACCTCTGACGCTTCGGCGCGGACGACCTCCCAGGGGGCGAGCAGGACAGTGGGGTCGAGGTTGCCCTGGATGGCGGTACGCTCCGGCCCGCCCACGCGCGCCCAGCCACTAGCTAGCGGCACACGCCAGTCGAGCCCAATCACGTCGCCGCCGGCACTGGCCATTTCCTCCAGCAGGGCGGCTGTGCCGGTGCCGAAGTGGATGAGCGGTATGCGTGGCGTGCCGCCGGCAGGTGCGGCGAGAGTGGCGAAGATGCGGCGGACGTGCGGCTGGATGTAGCGGGCGTAGTCGCGCGGGCTGAGCGCGCCGATCCAGCTATCGAAGAGATGGAACGCCTGGATGCCAGCCCGGATCTGGCCTTGCGCGAAGCCAACGATGATGTCCGTCAGTCGCTCCATGAGGGCGTGCCAGAGGTCAGGATCGCTGTACATTAACTGCTTTGTGCGAGCGAAATCGCGCGAGGGTTTCCCTTCGACGAGATAGCCGGCCAGGGTGAACGGCGCGCCCGCGAAGCCGATCAGCGCTGTGCTGGAAGACGCCAGTTCGTGACGCAGCAGGCGGATTGTGTCAAGCACGAAGGGGACGTCGGACTCCGGCTCCAACGGCCGCAGGCGCGCGAGGTCGGCATGTGAGCGGATGGGGTCTTGAACGACCGGGCCGACATTTTCGACCAGATCGAGGTCCACGCCAACGGCGACGAGTGGCGACATGATATCGGAGTAGAGGATGGCCGCGTCCACCCCAAGGCGCCGTACGGGTTGGAGGGTGACTTCGGCGCAGAGCTCGGGCTGGCGCGTGATCTCAAGCAGCGAGTGGCGCTCTTTGATCGTGCGGTATTCAGGTAAGGATCGCCCCGCCTGACGCATGAGCCAGATGGGTGCGCGGTCCACCGGCTCGCGCCAGCAGGCGTGTAGAAAGCGGTTGTTGGTTGTCGTCACGATGAAGCATCTCTTCCCATATGAAGGGGCGGCACCATCCCTCGCCAGATTATACCTGCGAATGGCTGTGGAATATGGATTGCCAATTCTGCCGGAATTTGAGATTCAGTTGCCGATTCTGCCGGAAATCGGAGTTTTACCCCAGAGCGCACGGAGCGCACGAAGATGCACGGAGCGGTCGAGGCGGAGGGTATCGAGGAAGGGAGGGACGTTGCCGATTCTGCCGGAATCTGAGATTGACGAGACGGGGGCGCGGTTGCCGATTCTGCCGGAATTTGAGATTCGGTTGCCGATTCTGCCGGAATTTGAGATTCGGTTGCCGTTTCTGCCGGAATCTCAAAATTGGTTGCCGATTCTGCCGGAAATCGAGCGAAGCTGGTATCGGCTGACATGGGAGTGCCGGAGGGGTTGCTGATGTGGTTGCCGTTTTCGCCGCTATTGCGCATGTGGTGTACGCCTCCTTTCGGGTGCGAGATGATGAGCCGGGCGCTGGTGGAAGCGTAGCATGGATGGGCGGGCAGCGCGACGGACAGAGGCGGTCAGTTACAGACATGATTCTGCGGGAGTGGGTGATATTGTGTCTGGGTAGGGGTTCGAGGCTGTGCTTCAAGTTGAGACATGGCGGCGGACACGCCCGGTGGTGCGCAGCAGGCATGACGGGCGCGGCAGGGTGCGCCCCTACACCGCAGGCCGGCACGGCAGGCCCAGCAGGCACGACGGGCGCGGCAGGGTGCGCCCCTACGCCAGTCCGTCACATACAAGGCGGGCGCGACAGGCGGCGGACACGCCCGGTGGTGCGTCGCGGCAGGCGGACGCGGCAGGCAGCGCCCCTACAGCAGCACGCTCGTGATGCCGAAGATGTCCGTCGTGCGGCGGATCTCCTCGATGGCGGCGGGCGGCACCACGTCATCCACCGACAGCACCATCAATGCCTCCGAGGCCGGTGTGTGGCCACGCGAGCCAACGGGACTCGCCAGCGGCCCGACATCCATGTGACCGATATTTACGCCCGCGTCGCCCAGGATGGTTCCCACACGGCCAATCATGCCGGGACGGTTCACATTGCGGGCAAAGAGAATGTGCCCATCCGGCTCGAAGTCTGTCGCGAACTGGTCTACCCGCACCACGCGCTCCTGTCCCCACGTGATTGTCGCGGCCAGCAGATTCGGCGCAGCATCGGGGCCATCCGGGCTGACGCGCAGCGTCACAAGGTTGGCGTACTGTTCCGCGCTCGTTGTGCGGCTCTCGACTACCTCCAATCCCCAGTCGCGCGCGAGAATCGGCGCGTTGATGAGGTTGACATGGGCCTCTGAGACCGACTCCAGCAGTCCCTTGATGAGCGCTGCCATGAGCGGGCGCGTGTCGTATTGCGCGATCTCGCCACTGATGCTGAGCTCCGCGCGACGCAGCGGACCTGGGTGCAGCTGCGTGTAGAGGCGGCCCAGCTTCTCGATGAGCGCCATCCACGGCTGAAGCTGCCGCAGCGTCTCCGGCAGAATCAGCGGCGCGTTGACCGCCGCACGCGGCGCCCCACCGCGTAGCACCTCGGCAATCTGCTCCGCCACGTCTACGGCTACGTTCACTTGCGCCTCCTCGGTGGAGGCTCCCAGGTGCGGTGTCGCGACCACACACGGATGCGCGATGAGCGCGCGGGCGGGCGTCCCTTCCGCTGGTGGCTCCTTGGTGAATACATCGAGCGCGGCGCCGGCGATTCGCCCGGCGTTGAGCGCATCCAGCAGCGCCGCCTCCTCGACAACGCCACCGCGCGCACAGTTGATGATCCGCGCCGTGGACTTCATGCGGGCCAGCTCGTCCGCGCCGATCAAGCCGCGCGTCGTGGCGGTCAGCGCGGTATGCACTGTCACGAAATCCGCCTGGGGCAGCAGGTCATCCAGCGCCACCAGCTCGGCGTTCAGTTTGCGGGCAGTATCCGGCGAGGCGTATGGGTCGGCAGCCAGCAGACGCATGCCCAGGCCGCCCTCGCCCGCGCGGCGCGCGACCTCGATGCCCACCTTCCCCAGCCCGACGATGCCTAGCGTCTTGCCGCGTATCTCGGTGCCGACGAACCGCGAGCGCTCCCACTTGCCGGTGCGCAGCGCCGCGCTGGCTTCGGGAATATGCCGGGCAAGCGCCATGAGCAGCGCCACGGTGTGCTCGGCGGCGGCGGCGATGTTGCCAGTAGGGGAATTGACGACGACGACCCCCTGGCGGCTGGCCGCCTCGACATCTATATTATCCACGCCCACACCGGCGCGAGCGATCACACGCAGCTTCGTGCCGGCCGCGACGACGGCGGCGGTGACACGGGTCTCGCTGCGAACCACCAGCGCGTCGTACGCGCCGACGATCTCCGCCAGCCGCGCGGCATCCATTCCGTGGCGCTCATCCACCTGAGCGAAACCGCGCAGATATGCCATGCCTTCCGCGGCAATCGGGTCGGCCACCAGGACACGCGGGCGATCATCCGGCGTATGCTGGCTCGTCGCCTCATCCACCACCATGTCTGTCTTTCGCTTCACGCTCGCTGCTCTCCTCGATTATGCCATATGTTATAGTCCTGCCGCGCCCGTCGGGCCGGGACGGGCGCAGCGGGCAGCGCCCCTACCGCGTCTACAGCGGGCAGCGCCGCTACACCCGTCCGTCGCGTACAAGGCGGGCGCGGCAGGCAGCGCCCCTACCGAAACGCCGATGGCGGGCGCGGCAGGCAGCGCCCCTACCGAAACACCGATGGCGGGCGCGGCAGGCAGCGCCCCTACCCCATCGCGACGGGCTGGCGGTAGCCGAGCGCGGCGAGCTGCCGCTCCAGGGCGTCCATGCAGGCGGTGATGTCCGCCTCGGAGACGTAGCCCAGGTGGCCGATGCGGATAATCTGGCCCTCCAGCCGGTCCTGGCCGCCCGCGATGACGACGCCCTCGCGCTCGCGCAGCGCCTTTGTCAGCGCCTTGCTGTCTATCCCCTCCGGCACTTTGATGGCTGTCACCGTGTTGGAGGCATGCGCCGGGTCCGCGAATAGCTCCAGGCCCAGCGCCCGCGCCCGGCCGCGTGTCAGGTCGGCGACGCGCTGGTGACGGGCGTAGATGGCGTCGCGACCTTCCGCGCGCATCATCTTCAATGATACATCCAGTCCGAAGTAGATGCTGACCGGCGGCGTGTACGGCGTCTGCCCCTTTTCCAGCGACTTCAGCGTCATGGTGAAATCCCAGTAGAAGCGCGGGAGCGTCGCGTTCTTCGTGGCGGCCCAGGCGCGCGGGCCTACGCCAATCATTGACATGCCGGGGGGGACCATCCAGCCCTTCTGCGAGCCGGTGAAGACCACATCCAGATCCCACGCATCCATGCGCATCTCCACACAGCCGAGCGAGCTAACGGCGTCTACCAGGATAAGGATATCGGGACGGCGGGCGCGGATGGCGGCGGCAATCGCGCCCACGTCATTGGTTACGCCAGTCGAGGTTTCGTTATGCGTCAGCAGCACGCCGCGCGCGTTGGGCAGCTCCGCGAGCCGCGCGGCCACGGCGGCGGGATCGGCGGCCTGGCCCCACGGTGCTTCCAGTCGCGTCACGCTCAGGCCGAATGCCTCCGCGATTTTGGCGAGGCGGTTGCCGAAGACACCGATAGTGACGGAGAGCACGGCGTCGCCGGGCGAGAAACAATTGACGATAGCGGCTTCCATGGCGCCGGAGCCAGAGGACGGAAAGCCGAGCACCGGGTGCTCTGTCTGGAAGAAGTATTGAAGCTGTTCGGTGACGCGAGACAGGATGGCGGCGAATTCGGGACCGCGATGATTGATCATCGGTTGGGCCATTGCGGCGCTCACCTGCGGCGGTATGGGCGTTGGGCCGGGTATGCGAAGGTTTTGTTCCATGGGGCACTGCCTCTTTCGGTGCGCAAAA
>DATGEP010000048.1:0-16017 GCA_035310125.1 Ktedonobacterales bacterium | reverse complement strand
ATCGGCCGACCGACGCCGATCTCAGGTGGTACCCGCGGTCTCCGGCCGTGACAACCAACCCCGACGTCTCATGACCTGAGGCGAAGCCGGGGGAAAGACGACGACGATCATCCGCGCGGCGGGCGTTCAGACACGCCGACTGAACTTTCACCCTCAAGCCTTACGAACTTGGAAGAGGGCTTGACAAATTCAGCTCCTTTCATAGATGAGGCTGGCATTGCCAGCCGTCGCGGCGACAAGATTGCCCGCGTCGCGTTGGCTCGCCGTATCGCTACGCTCTGCTACCACGCCTTGCGCAGTCCCCAAGGCTGCCTGGCTTTTCCGACTCGCACTCGATGACTGTTCACACCGCCCGGTCGGAGCGCACCCGCTTGAGTTCATGGCCTCCGGTGACGGCCGCTTTCTGATTGGGCCGCTCGACCGCATGCTCACCATGGACGTCAACCGAATAGATGAATGATCGGCCGACCGACGCCGATCTCAGGTGGTACCCGCGGTCTCCGGCCGTGACAACCAACCCCGACGTCTCATGACCTGAGGCGAAGCCGGGGGAAAGACGACGACGATCATCCGCGCGGCGGGAGTTCAGACACACCGACTGAACTTTCACCCTCAAGCCTTACGAACTTGGAAGAGGCCTTGACAAGGTCAGCTCCTTTCATAGATGAATGCCATGCTCACGGTAGAGCGTCCACCAGCGTTCACCAGAGTCGTTTTCGAGTTCAGACCCGATCGCGATTACAGGCGATTCGTCCGCCAGAGTCCACTGAAGTCCAGCCAATAGGCTGTCATTTCCGTCTCCGGCGCTCTTTGCCATGTACAGGCCGCCGCGACGAGACGTGCTGACCGTTTACAGCGACGGGCTTGATCAGTTGTGCAATCCGTTGGTGGGACAGCCCCAGCACGCGGCCGGCATCGCGCACCGTCATGTGAGCCTTCGTGACCAGGTCGCCCGCGACTTCGGCACTGGCAGCTGCCGCCTCACGCTGCAGGGCGTCAGCTTGTTCTCGCACCTTGCGCACCCGACCGACCCTCTTCTCGAGGTCTCGAGGCAACCTGGGTTCAATCCGAACGTCAAATGAGTCGGCCGGCACGTCCAGGAAGAGCGCGATCGCGTCCCGGACCATGCTTTCGGCCTTCTCGAGGCGACGAGCCTGGGTGTGGACGCCCCTCAACTCGGGAACGTTGATCGCCCACCAATCCCCGGTCCGCTCGCAGCGTGCGGTGTAGGTCTTACGCTTCATCTTCTCCACCAGCCATCGCCCAGCTCGCTCTCCAAAGTCTTGAACATGGCTTGAGCGGTGATTTCGTTGATTTCACGGTGGCGAGGGATGGTGATCTTGGTCCGTCCGAACGTCCACACCTCGTGGCGCCCACCCTGCCGGACGAGACGCCAGGTAATACCACGAGTCTCAGCTGCACGGCGGATCCGAGTCTTGAGCTCAACCTGCCTCACCTGGACATTAGTCTAGCAGCCTAGCCAAAACGTCCAACGGGCTAGCCAACCGAGCTGAGCGGAATACGGATTGAATAAATGCATCCCACAGCCTTATCGCTTCCAGGGTGGACGCGGCATTGAACTGTTCCACCACGACCTGCGGAAGCCCCATGCGCAGAAATGGGAATGTGCCCAGGAATCCGGTCCCGTGCAGGAGCTGCTGGACGGTGAGGAAGCGCTCATCCTCCCCGAAGCCCGAGCCGTACCAGCCCGATCGGTAGAGCGCCTCGTTGACCCTCATGGTCTCGTCCCAGTTGGTGTACGAGACAGGAATGGCGAACAGGTTGCCGCCAGTCACCATCCTCGGGTAAAGCAGGTGGACCCGCCCGGGTGCAAGCGGCACTGGCCGGAAGCTGCCGGCCTCCTCCAACCGGCGGCGATCGTCGTGAACTATGACCGCTCCGTCAAGCTCCGCTGCATGGCGTTCATCGGCCAAAACCACGTCCACCTGTGCCGCAGCGAAAACTGCGCGCGCCTCACTCACGGGTGCGCCAGGATCCACAGGCACCCGCGTCCCTCCCGCCGATTCCACCGCGAAGTGGGCCTCGACGGCGGGAATCGAATTCCAATACCAGAGCCCGACACGGGGTGCTGGTCCCAAGGATTGGAGGGCGCCCGCGACGCCGCGTACCGCTGCGAGCAGCTCTCTGCCGGTCCGTTGGGTGCCGCGCACATCCTCGACGAGCTCGTCCGCTCATCCCGAGCGCCTTTATCCAAAGCGGCGTCGGAACCACGCTCCGCTTCGTGCAAGGATGAAGGGAGAAGGGTGAGCACATATTCGCCCGCACGAAAATCAAGAAGCCGCAAGCTCCGGCAGAAGTTCAAACCACCGGTCGAAGTGCTCATCGATCGCACCGATCGAGTCGGCGGTGGGCAACAGACCGGCGGCCACGTGGAATGGAACCCTGCCCGAGGCCTGTGACCGCCCCTGGTTGTGATTCGGGTGGGCGACTTCATTCCAACTCCTGGGGGCCCAGAGATTCCGGCCATGGCGTTGGCGCCACGGCAACTGGAGGGCGGCCCGGGCTGGATGTCGCGAGGCATTGATTTGCGCGCAGAGGCAGGTACCGCGGCGCAACGACGTGGTTCAGAAGCCACCAGACGAGTGCCGCCAGCGCCACCCCAGCGATCACATCGACCACGTAATGCTCGCCGAGGTAAACGACACTGAACCAGACCGCAATGCACCAGGCCAGCACGGCCCAAGCCGCTCGGCGGGAGAACACTTCGCGGACGGCGAGGAAGCCCAGAAAGGGAAAGGCCGCGTGGAGGGAGGGAAAGGCCGCCACCGGATTCGGATTCAAGGCGGCGTAGTACGGACTGACTGCACTTGGCAGGGTAGCGGCGATGATCTTGTGCACGCCGGTGATCGCTCCGTGCGATTCCGCATACCAGGGCGGCGCCGTCGGGGCAAGCACAAAGATCGCAAACGCGACAAAGCACATCGCCATGAGGGCTGTGGTGAAGCGCAAGAACTGCCGCCGGTCGACCAGCCAGAGCGCCATTGCGACGGCGATCGGAAATACAAAGTGAGAGAAATACACGATCGTCGCGGCATACGCGACAACCCGGCCGGGAGGGTTCGCGAGCCAATCCTGGAGCACCGCGGTCGGGATGTGGTCGGCGAAAACCCGCGACTCCAGATCCGCGAGGTCAGCCACGTGCGGCGGGATCCCGGTCTTGGGAGCCACGCCCCGCATCGCCTCGTAGGCCAGGAAGATGACAATGAATGGAATCCAGTCGCCCAGGAAGCGCCAGAGTCGACCACTCGCAATCGCCACTGGCAGGAGCAGCAGAAGCAGGTAGTCGGGCGAGACCGAAATGCCTCGCCAGATCATGAAGGCCGAGGTCAAGCCGAGGTAAGTCAGCGCGAGCGCCACGAGCGGCCGAGTGCGCTGTCCAGAGCTGATCGGGGCACGACTGTCAGATGCCGGTGCCAACTGGCCTCCTCCAACGCCTTAGTAGGTGATCGAGCTGGGTCACGAACGGATCGGCTTTAGCCGTGAGGTACCAGAAGGTCATGCCAGTGATGACACCGAGTCCGAAGCCGGCTGCGACATCTGTGACCCAATGAACTCCTACATAGACCCGTGCAAAAGCCACAACCACGGCCACAACACCAGTGGCAACGCTCAGTCGTCGTGCGGCGAACCAAGTGGCCCCGCACACCGCTCCGAGTGCGGCGAGGTGATCGGAGGGGAACGAACTGTCCGCCGGGTGCTGGATCAAGGGAATGAAATGCTCGGCCACAAAGGGACGCGGCACGTAGTCGACCAGCCCCATGAGGCCGGCCATGCCTACGGCTGCCACTCCGGCTAGACCCGCGGCGATGAACGTCCGCAGCGATCGCTGGCGGATGTACAGCCAGGCCAGCACGAACACGCCGAAAAAGACCAGGTAATTGGCGGCGATCCGGGCCAGCACGTCTGCGGCTGCGGAGTGGCCGGCGAGACCATGAATGGCGTTGCTGAAATCAACCATGCGTTTGCGGGCGAGAGGATTTGTTTCTGCTTCGCCAGACCCAGATGACGATGGGGACCATCACGGCCAGGACCGCGAGCGCGGTCAGCTGCGCTTGCTTGAGCCCCCACAGCAGGGCGGGAGTCTCGTAGTCGGTGCGCCAGTTGAAGAGTACGAGCTGGCTGAGGGGATATAGAACCAGGTAGGTCAGACCCAGGACGCCCGGTGCGACTCCGCGGCGGCGGAGATAAAGCAGGATGCCCAGGATGCAGAGCGTGCCCAGCGCCTCATAAAGGTTCGCGGGTTGGTAGGCAACTCCCAGATGGGGCGCCATTGATTCTGGGTTGGTATAGCGAACCGCCCAGGGAAGGTTGGACGGCGGGCCGAGTATCTCGCCGTTCATGAAATTCCCGAGCCTGCCGATCGGCTGGCCGACCGCGGCGAACAGCACTCCCGCGTCGAGGAGGTCCCAAAAGGGGATGTGGTGCCGCCGGCTCATGACAAAAAGGACGACAACGGCGGCGAAGATGGCGCCGAAGAAGGCCATCCCGCCTTCCCAGAAAGCAAAGATGTGAAGCGGGTGGGTCAGGTACCACCACCAGCCTGACTGCACGACGAAATAAAGACGGGCGCCGATCAGGCCGAAGACGATCGTCCAAAAGGCGATGGTCTGGCTGGTCGAGGATGGAACGCCTCGACGAGCCAGGTGATGGGTGGCGACCCAGCCGCCGGCCAAAAATGCGATCGCGTAGGCGAGGCCGTAGAAGTGCAGATCGAATGGACCCATGCGGATTCCCGGTGGTAAGGGGTCGGTGATCACAAGCCAGAGTGCCGTCATGTCAATTAGCCGCGACCAGATCGCAGCGTTCCAACCTGGTTCACAGCGCTGAGGCCACCAAGAGCAACCGCAGTCCGACCACCCCGAGCGCAACCGCCAAGAGCCGGACTATCCAATGCCCCTCGACCCGCTCTGAAATTGCGGCGCCAACCGGTGCCCCGACGAGCACTCCTGTGGCGAGCGCAATCGTGGTCTTGTACGTAGTCAAGTAGTCGCCCTCGACGGCGTGGGTCGCCGTGGCAGCCGCCGACATGAACATGAGGGTGAAGTGCGATGTGGCAGTTGCCACGTGCTCCGGGAAAGCGAAAAAGGTAGTGAGCAGAGGTACGTGGATGATGCCACCACCGATGCCGAGGAGGCTGGACAAGAATCCGACGACGATGCTGAACAGCACCGCCAACCCAAGGTTCAGTCGGTATGAGTAACTTCGCCCGGAGGAGTCGGTGATTGTCCGCTTGACCACCAAGGGCCCATCCACCATCAGGGGCATTCGGGCACTCGGTTGCGCGACCAGGTAGCCACCGACAGCCAGAAGGGTCGCGCCCATCATCAGGTCAAATGCGCCCTTTGGGATACTGCCGACGACGATCGATCCCAGAACCGCGCCCGGAAGCGTCGCGCCGGCAAGCCAGAATCCGGTGCGGTAATCGGCGCGTTTGAGCCGAAAGTAGCTGAGGGACCCTGAGATCGCATTCACAAAGACGACCCCGAGGGAAATTGCAGTCACCTGAGCCGGAGCGTCGTGCGGATACAGAATCAAGAGGAGAGGGACCAGCACAAAGCCTCCGCCGGCTCCGATCAGCGTTCCGTACGCCCCGACGATCAGCCCAAGGCCGGCGAGGCCGATGAACGGCACCACGCCGGCGACCGTCGACTCCACAAGTCCGAGTGTGCCGGAAAGGTCGACTCCCTTGCACAAAGGCTACGAAAATTGCGTCTAATTCTTAGCGATGCTAAACTCTGCCTATTACGGCGCTGGGCTTCAGCACGGAACAGATCCGAACCTTCGTGGCCGTTTCCAAGTCGGCCAACCTCTCCCGCGCCGCGCAGGCCCTCGACTTGACCCAGGGGGCGGTGACGCAGCAGATGAGGCATCTGGAACGGGCTCTCGGCCTACAGCTCATCGAGCGCTCTGGACACGCGATGCGCCTGACTCCGGCGGGGCTCGAAGTTGCTGCGGCGTGTGCGGCGGCCGCGCGTGAGCTAGAAGGGATCGTCGAGACCGCACGCCTCCAGCGGTCGCTGAGCATCGGAAGGCTACGCGTGGGCGCCAGTCCCACCTGCGCGAACCATTACTTGTCCCCCCTACTCTCCGAATTCATCAAACGTTGGCCAAACGTAAACATTCAGGTGGTCGGTGGAACTACGCCCACGATTGCCGAGAAGGTTTCTAACGCCGAGCTCGACTGCGGCCTTATCGAAGGGCCTGTTATGGAGGGCAACATCGAATCCCTGCACATTCACGAGGATGTGGTGATCGCCGTTGTGAGCTCCAGGCACCCGCTGGGGAAAGCGAGCCGCCGGACGGTTACGGAACTCGGCGCCCACCGCTACCTGGCTCGAGAAGTCGGATCGGCAACAGAGGCACTGGCTCATGAGATGCTGGGGCGCGCATACGGGGCATCGCCACGCCTCGAGCTCAGCCATCTCGACTCGGTCAGGTCCGCAGCGCTGGCAGGCCTTGGCTACGCCATCCTGCCGCGAGTGACCATTGAGACAGAGCTAGAGCGCGGTCTGCTGGTTCAACTCGAGATCCCGGCGAGGAGTCGGTGGATCACCGCGATCCGCCGCCGGTCAAGCAAGGTGCCAGTGGTCGAGGCGTTCTGGAGCGTTCTTCCACGCAGCCGGCAAGATGCAACATAGTTCTCGACCTTGGCCTCGCAACCTGTTGTGGCCTGCCATCCCCGCCCTGCTCGCCGGCGTGCTGATTGGGAGCCTGTGGAGGACCACCCCATCTGGTGCACATGTCCAGATCCGGGTCATGTCCTACCTGCAGGACCGGGGTGCGCCTCTGGTTTCCCCCAAAGACATCCCGCCGAGGCTGGCCCAGGCGATCGTGGCCATCGAAGACGAGCGTTTTTATCAGCACCACGGCGTGGATACCATCGGCATTGCGCGGGCAGCCCTATTCGACGCTACCCATCAGTGTTGGTGTCAGGGTGCCTCGACCATCACCCAGCAGCTGGTGAAGGACATCTATCTGAATGGATCGGACCGAGGCTTTAACAAGGTGGTCGATGCCACCATCGCTTTCAAGGTCGAATCCGTCATCACGAAGGCTCAAATCCTGGCCGACTATCTCAGTGAGATCCCGACCGGCCCCGGGCTATTCGGCGTCGAAGAGGCGTCCTGCGCCTACTTCGGAGCACCCGTATACCGCCTTGACCTGGCAGGCTATGCACTGTTGGCCGGTTTGGCTCAGGCCCCGAGCGCCTACGATCCCTTATTTCACCCGCGCACCGCTGCAATGCGCCGTAGCGAGGTGCTCGACGCCATGTTGTCGGACGGTTATTTGGCTCCTGCAGCAGTGAAGCAGGCTGACAGCGAGCCGATTGTCCCCCTGCATCCACACTCGGAATGCTGATCGGTCTTGGCCTCCCCGTGGGCCAAGTTGACCAAAAGGGCGACAATGAGCGCAGACTCGCACCGACCATTGGTCGGTGGCGGGTCGATGCACCAGATCTCGCGCCAGCGAGGCCTTCAGCGCGGAGGCTTCCCGGGTGCGCGTTAGCCGAATGAGCTGCGTAACTTCAGGCTCGGGATCGTCGCCAACTGGGACCGGTGACTTTGGGCACCCAAACTCCGCGCCTTTTCTACGCACCTCGGGTGCGTGCCCTTTCGCAACACCAATGACATATGACCGTATCGATCACTTCAACCGTTGGGCCCAGACGTACGACGGGCATCCGATGCAGCGCTTCCTCTTCCGGCCGGTACACGAAGCGGCTTTGCAGCTTGCAGCCCAAGAGGTCCCATGGCCGACAGCGATCCTTGACGTGGGCTGCGGAACAGGGCGTCTTCTCCGGTCCGCCGCGGAGCGGTTCCCAGGCGTTGAGCTGTTAGGAGTTGACGCTGCCATCGAAATGGTGAAGCAGGCAAAAGCCTCGCTTCCGGCGGGCATGGCGATCCGTTTCCAGCAGGGAACGGCGGAAGAGCTGCCCCTACAGACTGGTGCCTTCGATCTGGTCTTTAGTACGCTCACGATGCGTCACTGGTACGACCAAAGCAAGGGCGTCAGTGAGGTGCGTCGTGTGCTGGCGCCGGGCGGCCGTTGGTTGCTTGCCGACTTCGTTCCCCAGGGGAGGAGTTGTTTTATCCGCAGGCTCATTGACCGTGAGCGATTGGAGGAACGCGGTTGGCTCGACGCGATGCTGTCTGATGGAGGACTGGCTGTAGTGGCCGATCGGCGTCTAGCCATGCTTGGTGGGCAAGTGCCGGTTCTGGCGATCGCACTGAATCCGTGATGGGCATTCAGGGACGATGCGCAGGTCCTCAATTGCGCCCGCGGGATCGTAAGGCGTGACACCGCGCTCAAGGTTTGCGACAGCCAAGAAGAGTGCGTCCGGTAAGCCGTGAACGAACAGCGGGTGAGAGTCCCGCCCAAGGAGGGACCAAGCCACCTTGGTAGCAGGCGACAGCCGTCTGGGGAGATCCGAGCGGCGAAGCGTCGCATCAAAGCCTCTCAAAGGAGGTGAGCAAGTCCGCGGTCCGCAGCGTCAAGCGAAGCCTGCCGCGTGCTCAGCCGTCCCCGGGCAACCGGGTCAAGGAGGAGCCGAGCGCCGTCTTATCTCTGGATTCTCTGGCAGTGCTTATTCGCTCCTATTCCCTGGGGCTCGGGCTGGCGCAACGCCAACCGGGTAGACGATACGAATGAATGTCACGACAGCACCTTCCATCATGTTCGGTCGCAGCTTGGAACAGGGGGTTGCCTTGCACCTCCTGGAGCGAGCAGTCAGGTCTGAAGGCGGGATCCTCATCCTGGAAGGGGAGCCCGGGGCGGGCAAAACCCATTTTCTGCGGTGGTGGCGGGACGCAGCTGAGCAAGCCGGACTGAACGTCGTGGCCGCCTCGGGACGCGAGCTGGAGCAGGATCGCCCGTTCGGGCTCTTGACCGATGCGCTCGAGCTGAGCCTGAACTCCACTGACTCCCAGCGTGCGGCTGCCGGCAGGCTGATGGTTGCGCCAACGGAGGCGCTGGACGCCGGCAAGTTCGGCCGGCTCCAGGATCGCCGATACATCGCAGTGGAGGCGGTGACAGGATTGATCGAGCGGCTCGCGAGCGCGGCGCCGCTGGCGCTGGTGCTCGACGACCTTCAGTGGAGCGACCCTTCGACAATCGTGACACTTGGCCGCATCCTTGGGCTACGCGCCACGTTACCCGTAGTCGTCTTGTGCGGCCTGAGGCCTCTACCTCGGTCCGAAGAGCTAAGAGCGCTGTTGAGGGCACCTGGGACCGAGCGAGCCGCCCGCGTTTTCCTCGGACCGCTCCCCGACTTGTCGGTCGGTGAACTGGTGGCCCATCTGGCCGGCGCCCGTCCGGGTCCTCGCGTCATGGGGCAAGCCCTTCGCTGCGGGGGCAACCCGCTCTTCGTGACCGCGCTGATCGAGTCGCTGAATCGGGAACAGATGCTGGAGCGAACGGCTGGCGGGGTGGACCTGTCTGGGGAGGCGCACTCAGGCCCGCCTCCTGGGCTCTCGATGCTGGTGTTGCGCCATCTCAGCATGCTTCCAGCAGAAACGATCGACCTTATCCGCACAGCCGCCGTCTTGGGCTCGACCTTCTCGGTCGGCGATCTTAGCCTGTTGACAGGCCGCCGCGCGAGTGACCTCCTCGCCCTGCTCGGTCCAGCGCTGGATGGCGGGCTGTTGGTTGGCGTGGATGGAGGTCTGGCATTTCAGCACGACCTTGTGAGGGATGCGGTCTATGACGATCTCGATGAGTCGCTCAAGCGCGCCCTGCACCGAGAAGCGGGGGTTTCCCTCGCCGCGGCCTCTGCGCCGACCAGTCAGATCGCGTTCCATTTCGCGGCCGGTGCAGCAGCTGGTGACCAGAGCGCGGCGGCATGGCTCCTGCGTGCCGGCGGCGAGGCTGCGGTTCGAGATCCTGTG
Organism: Ktedonobacterales bacterium; assembly: GCA_035310125.1. Taxonomy (GTDB): domain Bacteria; phylum Chloroflexota; class Ktedonobacteria; order Ktedonobacterales; family JADMIN01; genus DATGEP01. Next base: position 6,112 of record DATGEP010000048.1, on the reverse strand, counting down.
GCAGCGGTCAATCTCCTCCGGAAGGCAGTCGCGATCGCCGGGCCCTTGTCGGAGCTCGATCAGACGATTCACCTGACGCTCGGTCAGGCGCTGGCGGCCGCCGGGCGCCTGAGCGATGCCGAAGAGACATTACGGGGCCTCGCCGCGCGTTCGGACGACCCGTCCGCGGAAGCCGAGGCCCACGCAGCCCTTGGGCAGGTCCTCCATCTTCAAGCGCGCTTCCGCGAAGCGGCGGTGGAGCTCGGGGCCGCAGCGGCCAGCCCCAAGCTGCCTCCGGCTATCCGGGCGCGCCTGCTCGCGCACTCGATCATGGACCGCGCCTGGAGCGGGGACCGTAGGAACGTGGAGGTCGAGGCTCAGGCAGCGTTGGAAGCCGGCAAGCGGATCGGGGACCGCCTCACCCGGTTCTATGCCGTGATGGCCCTGATTGATGTGACGCGCGCTGATGGCTGGCTGTCTCGGGCAATGGAACTCACTTTGGAGGCCGGCAGGATCGTGACTGCCGTCAGCTCAGACGACGAGATCACGCACTATGAGATGCCCCCGGTTAGCAGTCTGACCGACGCGGACCGATTGGATGAGGCCGAGTCGATCCTCACCTCAGCACCAGCGTGGTGCGAAGAGCGGGGAGGCGCGGTCCAGCCGATGAGACACCATCGGTTGATGCGGTGCCATCTGCTCAGGGGTGATTGGGACAGCGCCGTGGTCGAAGGCGAGACCGCCCTTCTCCTCGCCCGGGAGTCTGGGACCACATGGATGGTCGACAGCACCATAGCGCTGCTCTCGCTTATGCTGGCGCGGCAGGACAAACTCGCCCGGGCGTTGTCCTACTTGGCGGACCTCGAGGGCACGAACGCCCGATCAAGTCAGGACGCCGAGGTTCTTTTGGCGTACGTCGAGGTGTCTGCGGCGGAGGGCGACGATGGTCGAATCGCCTCCATCCTCGGCTCTTATCGGGCTGCGGTCATGGATCTTTCCAGGCCAATTTATTGGCTGCGCGATTGGGGCGCGCGCCTGGTGCAGCTGTATCTGGCGATTGAGGATAGGGGTGCGGCGGTCAGCCTGACGCAACAGATCGAGGCGCTGGCGGAGCGAGCCGAAGTGGCGTCGGTCAGGGGCCTGGCAATGCTCTCTCGAGGCATGGTGGAAGGGGACGGAGCCCAGCTCTTGGCGGCCGTAGAGGTTCTCCATGACACGCCTCGCGCGGTCGACCTGGCCATGGCGTGCGAGGTGGCGGGGACAGCCATCCGGTCCCCTGTGCTGATTGGAGAGGCGCTGGATCTCTACCAGCGTTTTGGGGCTCGGCGCGACGCTGCCCGGGCGATCAGGAGCTTGCGCGCGTTGGGAGTGCGCCTGGGGCAGCGTGGCGTTCGAGGCCGGCCGAGGGCCGGGTGGACAAGCCTGACCCCTACCGAACGCCGTGTGGCCGAGCTTGTATCGGAAGGCCTCCTCTACAAAGAGATCGGCGCCCGTCTTTTTGTCTCAAGACGGACGGTCGAAACCCACGTCACCCACCTCTTTGGCAAGCTTGGGGTCGCCAGCCGCATTGAGCTCGCGCGGTTGGTGCGCCAGCGCGTCGGCGAGAATTCTCAGTAGCTCCAACCACCCCAAGAATGGGGTTGCGGTCTCCTGCTCCCCGACCCGAACCGCACCCTTCAAGGGTCGGGTCTGCTCAACCTCGAGACGGACCTGCATCTTCCGCATCTTCGTGATCCTCGGCGCCGAAAACATCAGTAGCGATTACGGATGTTCGGCCGCGGCCGACGACTCACTCTGATGGCGACAGCCCGCTCATGAGATAGCGGGATGGATTACGCAGAGGAGGTTGGAGTTGAAGACGTATCTGACAAAGGGGGGAGGCTTCATCAGATTGCCGCTCCTATTAATCGTTGGGGCGCTGCTCCTGGTCGGTTCATTCCTCGCGGGGACGAGCGCTGCCGGCGTCTACGCGCGCACCAGCGGAACGGCCACCGATACGGAGAAGGCGTCCATCGGCGAGATCTACCAGCTCCAGGCCGCGTTCCATCGCGCCAAGACCAACCAGGACATTGATCTTATGATCTCGCTGTGGGCGCCCGACGGGGTTCTGCACGTGCAGGGCAACCCTAAATCGCCCTTTGTCGGCAGCGCAGCGTTGAGGACGTTTTGGCTCAGCTCACCATCGTTCAAGAATCACCGCTTGTCGCTGGTTCCCTCGTTCAAGACCACGATCAAGGTGGACGGAGCCCAGGCCTACCTGTATTTCGAATGCCACGACGTGGCCAACTACAGCGACCAGTCGACCAGAACCATCGCCAGCGACACTTTCCTCGCCGGCACGGTGCGCTTCGAGGCGGGAAGATGGGTGTTCGCTGACATGACGGCCGGCCCATCCTCACCGCTGTCGCCAGACCACTATTACTTTCCGTAGCCTGAGGGACCCCAGCTGCTCGCCGGGAGCAGCTGGGGGTTGCGCGCAGGCGGTGGCTAAATAGAGGCTCCGCTCAGTCAGCAGGGGGTGGTTCCGTCGACCTCCGCCACAGGCAAGCGCCGGCCGGCCGCGGCAATTGCGTCCCCAACAATTGGATCCGACATGGAAGCTACAGCCTTCCCATTCAAGCCGGTCAAACCTGAATTGGCTCGGGTTCGCTCGCCTCGCAGTATCGATGAGATTTCCGTAGGTCTAAACGTAGTGGTCGCGCAACCTCACCGCGGAGTCTCGCTCGCCTCCGGGCCGAAAGTCATCGTCCCGAGCACGAACTTCGGAGCCGCGACACGGTTGGACTAAGCAAGTGGCTGCGCATGTTCAGCTCTCCCATCCGACTGCATCGATCAGCTTGGTCAGGTTTGCATGGCTGATGGCGACGCTTTCCATCGGGTCTCGTCGAGGCGCGTCCTGCTCCACCACCAACCATCTGGTGCCGGCCTCGCGACACGCGTCCAGGATGTGCAGCCAGTTCATATTGCCCTCACCGACCTCGGCGTCGACCGGGTGGCCCCGATCGATGACCATGTCCTTGAGGTGGACGAGGGGAACTCGGTGCTTGAACCGTCGTATCCAATCGGCGGGATCGACTCCTCCGTACTGCAGCCAGTAGGTGTCGAACTCGGCCTGGATCGCACCGTCGGAAGCGCCCCCCAGAACCGCCTCCAGGCCGGTCTGTTCCCCATAGCGCTCCAGTTCGAACGCGTGGTTGTGATAGGCGAGCTGAAGTCCATGGGAATGCAAGCGATCCGCAAGCTCGACCGCCTCGGTCGCGAAGCGGTTATATCCCTCTCGAGAGCGATAGTCGTCGGGCAAGCTGGGGATCACCACATACTCGCAGCCCCATTCGTGGCACTCGGCCACCACTCTCTCCAGGTCGCCCTTCACGCGATTGAGGCTCACATGTGCAGCGCACGCGATGAGTCCTGCTTGTTTCAGCATCTTGCCGAAATGGGCGACCGTGTTCGGCGCCAGGCCCGCGACCTCGACCGCACGGTAGCCGATCTCGCGCAACCGGATGAGGACATCCGCGATGCGGGATGGTTCTTGAAGCTGGTCGCGGACCGTGTACAGCTGAACCGCTATCACGCTTCCGCCACGCTCTCCGAGAGCGGTAGCAACCTTGGCCGCCTGCACCGGCTCTTTATGTCGATGTGCCGGCCGCTCGAATGCGACTCCTGGATCGACTCCATGATGTCCAGCACGTGAAACGCAAGCTCGCCTGACGCACGCGGCGGATTTCCATGGCGCAGAGCGTGCGCCATCTCGTCGACACCGATGCCCCGAAAGTTTCGCGGTGCCGGGGAGGCGGTGTGGCTGTAGAGGAGCGGGACCTCACGCCAGGAGGACTCCTCCTCGTTCGGTCGGATTCGGACCGGACCGGCGAACGTGTTCGGATCCGGCACCCCAAGGATGCCTCTGCTGCAGTAGATCTGCATATTGGGGAGGTCGTGGCCCCAGATTCCAAAGCTCGTCGTCAGGGTTGCCTGAGCTCCGTTCTCGAACTCGATCAGCCCCACCGCGAAAGTTGGAGTGCTGACCTTGAACACTTCGCCTGCCCGCGGACCCCTCAGGGCCTTGCGCTCCGGATAGAGGATGCGGCTCATCCCCGTCACCCGGCGCGCCGGACCGAGCAGGCAGACGAGCGCCGTGAGGTAATAGGGACCGACGTCGAGCATCGGACCGCCGCCTGGCTCATAGAAGATGCCTGGATTCGGATGCCAGTTCTCCGGTCCGCGATTGAGCATGAAGGCGGCCGCAGCCAGCGGCTCGCCGAGCTCGCCCCGCTCCATCAGCAAAAGGCAGGTCTGAATCCCGGAGCCGAGAAACGTGTCGGGCGCGCATCCGACCTGCAGCCCGCGCGCCGCAGCTTCATCGAGAATCGCCTGCCCGTCCTTTCTGGTGGTGGCGAGTGGCTTTTCCGCGTATACGTGCTTGCCTGATCTCAGGGCTGCCAGGTTGATTGCGGCGTGGGCGTTCGGGACGGTGAGGTTGACGACCAGCTCGACCTCGGGATCGGAGATCAGCTCCTCGGGGCTGACGGCGCGCGCGACCCCATACTCCGCCGCCCGCTCCCGCGCACGTTCCGCCACTACGTCGGCGAGGGCGACCACCTCCACCTGCGACGAAGCCTTCAGGTTCGTCAGGTAGGCCGCGCTGATCGTGCCGCAGCCGACAACTCCGACACGCACTGGATCGATTTCTGGCACGGCGTAGACAGGCTAACGTTCTTCCAAGCGCGAGAGCTGCGGCGGATGGGCGGCTATGGCCTCTGGACGCGTGCCGGGCTGTTTTCGCCAAACGGAGGCGAGGTCGGTGGTTCGAGTCCACCGCGGCCCACCACTCCTGACATAACGCGAACCTCCCTTGCGATGCGAAGCAGTTTCTGACCGGATCGCTTGAAATCGACCTCAGGATTGGGTTAGCACACTCGGTGCGTCAGTGATCCTGAGCTTGCCCGCCTCTACAGATGCCCACTGGCTGGGCGACTGCCTTCGGCGAGACCGCCAGAACAACTCTGGACGGTGAAACCAGCACATCGGATCAACCGCGAAGAAGCCCAGCGCGATAGTCAAGACCGAATCAGTGAGTTAGACGACGCGGTAGCTGAGACTGCGATGAAGACGTTTGCTGCAGAGGCTCATGGGACCGACGGCAAGGCTCCGACCGCCGGCGATGTCCGGGAGGCCTCGACTGGTGCTTCGACGCTCCCTTCACACGTGCCGGTCAGCGCCCTACAGCTCGGTCGATAACTCCTCAAGAGGGCAAGCACGCTGTCCGTGAGTTCATCGGGAGAGTTCAAATACTGTCCCGTGCCCCCGACCAACTCCGAGCGTATGGCCGGAACATTCGGAACATGGCGTAGGCGCTAACAGAATCGAGGCGGCACGACGGCCCGGGGCGCTAAGGTTTTTGCCCCCACGCCTGAACGTAAAGGTGCGACAACACGAGCGTTTCGGGTCTGTCCAGATGGTGCCGCACAGCCTGCTTTGCGCTGTCCAGATCGTCCGTGGTGATCAAACTTTGTCCGAGCAGCCGCTCGCTGAGATTCTCGACGAAATCGAGAAGGATCGATCGTCGCGCATGTCCTGGCGGATAGGCATGCACGATTGGATTGACTCTGATCTCGACGAGGCCCGCTTTGCGAAGCAAGCGTGGCACCTTGCGACCGATATACAGGTCAATCCCGGCGAGCCGAGAATAGGCACCCACCACCTCGACGAGAAGGTTCCATTCGGGAATCGGAGGATCGCATAAATGCGCGATCCAGTCGGCCTCGTGGAAGGCTACCGTGCCTCCCGAACGGACCAGCGCCACCGCCTCGGCGATTATTTGTTCCGGATCAGGGACGTTGACGAGGACCAGGCGAGCGGTCGCGAGGTCGAAGCTGTCCCCGGGCAGCCCTGTCGATCTTGCGTCGGCCAGGACAACCTCAACGTTGTCAAGCGCACGTTCGCGCACGAACCTTTGCGCCAGCTCCACCGCCTCCGGGCTGCGCTCAATCCCGACCACTGTTCCGGACGAACCAACTCGCTCAGAGAGGAGGTCAAGTGCGAATTCCGACGGTAATGGCCCGCTGATTCCGATTCAAATGGCCCACCGATTCCGATCGAAATGGCCCACCTCGGGCATGGAGGCTTAGCGGCG
>DATGEP010000047.1:0-1461 GCA_035310125.1 Ktedonobacterales bacterium | reverse complement strand
CGCTCGCCGTTTGCGGCCCACTCCTGCGGCAGGTACAGCGCGCGGTCCAAACCGACACGTCCCTGCGGACTCGCGTAGCCCAGAAAGACGCCGATCTGGCCATTCTCGATCCGCCCGGCCGTGCCACGGTACTGGCGCTTGACGCCCACCGACTTGCGCCCTTGCTTGAGCAAGCCCGTCTCATCCACCACCCGCACGCCGGCCGTATCACCCAGTTCCGCCACCACGTAGTCCCGCAGGTCATCGCGCACGGCGTCAGCATCCCAGATCGAGCGGTCCAGCACGCGCTGGATCGCCCGCGGCTGGTGGTAGCCGGTTTCCTCGGCCAGTTGCCAGCCGTTCTTGCGCTCGGCGCTGCTCAGCAACCCGCGCACCTACGCACACGCATGCCGATGGGCGTTCCGGCGTCGAAAATGCGCCTGCCACCGTTCCCCTGCTGCACTGACCGCGGCCTCGACGGCCGCCACGGCCTGGACTTCCTGCTCCACGGCGCACACTCCTTGCGCGACCAGCGTAGCAGCGATCGGTCACGGTAATATTAGAACCTATCCCACTAGGCCAGCTTGATGGAAGGCGATGAAGGCGCAGACCAAATGGACCAGCGCGGTATAGTTCTCGACGTTCTTCTCCCACCGTACCAGGATGCGCCGAAAGCGGTTCATCCAGCTACTCGTGCGCTCGACCGGCCAGCGGCGCGCCCGATAGCCGGGAATCTTCTGCAACAGTTCCCGCTCGGCATCGCGGGGGATGATGTGCGGCACATAGCCGTTCTGTCGCACCTGGCCATGAATCGCGTCGAAGTCGTAGCCTTTATCCAGCCACAGCCCTTGTTCGATGTCGTCCGGCGCCAGTGGACAGGCTGCCGGAATACTATCCAGCGTCTCCTGCAGCAACTGGAAATCCACGCGGTTGGCGCCCGCGACGGCGACGCCCAGGACTACCCCACGGCCGTCCACCAGCAAACTGCGCTTCGTGCCCTGCTTGCCGCGGTCGGTCGGATTCGCTCCGGTTTGTTTCCCCGCCGAGCGGCGCTTTCGTCAGCGCCCCGTCCATCGCCTGATAGGCCCACTGAATCTCCGGCAGTTCGTCATAGTCTTGCAGACCGAGCGCCCAGAGTTGCGCAAACACCCCTGCCTGCGTCCACTCCTGGAAACGCCGATGGGCCGCACTGCTGGAACAGATGCCGGTGGCGCGCAGCGCGTTCCACTGACAGCCCGTGCGCAGCACGAAGCAGATGGCATCCATGGCGCGGCGATTATCCACGCGGCGGCGGTGACACCCCAACGGATGCGGCTTGCCAGGCGGCAGCAGCGGCTCGATGCGTTCCCACAGCGCATCCGGCATGCCCCAGTAGCGCGGCTCCGCCACCCCACGCGTCCGATTCGTCTCCTCCATCTCATCCCTCGCCGTCGCTTTGCTCACCTCCATTATGGTCAATGCAACCCCAACTGGGATCGGCTC
>DATGEP010000046.1:0-1166 GCA_035310125.1 Ktedonobacterales bacterium | reverse complement strand
CCCAGTTTGGCGTCAACGGCAGCTTGCTCTTGCTTAGTCGCGCGCGCATCGGTCAGGTGAAGATCCAATCAAGCCTCCGTGTACTTCTCAATCCGGATCGCCGTCGCCTTGAACTCTGACGTTCCGGACTTGGGGTCCACCGCGTCGATCGTCAGATCGTTCGTGGCGACCTCGCCGGGAAAATGCAGCGTCATGAAGGCCAGTCCGGGGCGCAATCCCGGATCAAAGCGCACCGGCGCGATCACCGATCCCCGGCGCGAGCTGATGCGCACCTTTTCTCCCTCACGCACGTTATATTGCCGCCCGTCTTCCGGCGCCAGGTCGATGGATTCGCCGTGCCGCAGCGGCGAAGCATACATCCCGCTCTGCACGCCGGTGTTGTAGGAATCCAGGCGCCGCCCCGTGGTCAGGCGTATGGGGTATTGCGCATCCAGTTTGTCGACCGGCAGGGCCTGCTCCACACAATGGAACGGTGCGCGCGGCCCGATCAATGGATCGCTCCATAGCCGCCCGTGCAGAAACAGCTCGCCCGGGTGCGACTCGTCAAAGCATGGCCACTGAATCCCGCCAAGTTTTTCCAGTCGCTCGTAGCTCATGCCGGCATTCATCGGGCTCAGTTTGCGGACTTCATTCCAGATGCATTCCGCGTCACTGCATCCCCAGTCATGGCCCAGGCGGCGTGCCAGGTCGTAAATAATCTCGACATCATCGCGCACGCCCGGCGGCAGAGGCACCGCGGCACGCACACGCTGCACGCGGCGCTCGCTCGAAGTGACGGTACCATTGCTTTCGCACCAGCCGGCGCAGGCAGGCAGTACCACGTCAGCCAATTCTGCCGTCTTGGTGTAGAAGAGGTCCTGGACCACCAGAAATTCCAGTCCGCCCAGCAACTTCATTGCGCGATGGCGGTCAGCCTCGGAGTCCGCGGGATTTTCACCCAGACAGTACAGCGTCGTGAGTTCGCCGTGCTCCATCGCGTCGAGCATGTCACTGATGTGCCAGCCTTTCTTCGACGGGATCTTAGCGTCCCAGACCTGCTCGAATTTCGCACGCAGTTCGTCGTTCTCGACGTGCTGAAACCCGGGCAGACGGTCAGGGATGGCGCCCATATCGCCGCCGCCCTGCACGTTGTTCTGGCCGCGCAGCGGACACACGCCGCTGCCGTA
>DATGEP010000045.1:0-6386 GCA_035310125.1 Ktedonobacterales bacterium | reverse complement strand
ATCCCGGCCGCGGTCGATGGCATCACCCGTAAGGCATACGTTGACCACCAGTTCGTCCTCGGTTTCCCCCAGCCGGCCGGGCTCCACACGTACTGGAAGTCGGAGTTTCTACCCAGGCTGAGCGACGGGTTCTTCGGCGCTTTCAAGGTGGCTGCCGCGGCCCCGACCTCGCCGCTGTCGCAAGTTGTCTTGGTCCAGCTCGGCGGCGCGATCGCCGACCGACCGGCGCAGGCGACAGCCATGGGCAATCGGGACGCCGAGTACGTGCTGCTGGTTAACCCGGATATTTCAGTAAGGCCGGATGGTCCAGCTGTCTGACTCGAAAAGAAATGCTCTCCTGAACCGGGATACTTGCGGTGTTCACGTCGCAGCATCCGTTCAAGGAGAGCACTTCGTAAGTGAAGGGTAGCAAGCGTCCCAAGAACAGTCCACAGCGATTCCTGGTGACCAAAGATGGCGAGGGCATCGCCAACCACGTGGGCAGCGTGGCGCTGCGCGATCTTGCTGATGCCCTGGGCCTGACCCGAGCTCTGTCCGAGGCGATGGCGCCGCGACAAGAGCGTCGGCCGACCCACGATCGTGGTGCGATCCTGCGCGACCTGGTGGTGATGCTGGCCGACGGCGGTGACTGCGTAAGCGACCTTTCTGCCCTGCGTGACCAACCTGTGGTGTTCGGCGAAGTGGCCTCAACTGCTACCGCCTGGCGGCTGATAAATGGGCTGAAGAAGAAGGACCTGAAGCGGATTCGCAAGGCACGAGCTCTGGCCCGAGAACGGGCATGGCGGCGAGGCGGAACGCCAAGGGAGATCGTGCTGGACCTCGACGCCACGCTGGTGACCTCGCACTCCGAGAAGGAGAAGGCGGCTCCCAACTTCAAGCGCGGCTTCGGCTTCCATCCGGTGATGTGCTACTTGGAGGAAACCGATGAAGCCCTCGCCGGCAAGCTGCGAACTGGCAACGCAACCGCAAACGACAGCGCCGACAACATCGAGGTGCTGGAGCTGGCGCTCGAGCAATTGCCGAAGTCAGCCTTCAAGAAGGAGATCCTGGTGCGGGGAGACAGCGCCTGCGCCACTCACGCCCTGGTCGAAAAGGTGCGCGAGCAGGGGCTTAAGTTCTCGTTCGGAATGGATCTGTACGACGCGGTGCGAGAGGCGGTATTGAATATGAAAGAGGAGGACTGGACGCCTGCGGTCACCCAGACCGGTGAAGAGCGCGAAGGCGCTGCCGTGTGCGAGCTCGACGCGCTCGACCTCAGCTCATGGCCGACGGGAACACGTGCCATCTGCCGGCGCGAGCGCCCACATCCCGGTGCGCAGCTCAAGTTCACCGACGCCAATGGCTATCGATTCCAGGTATTCATCACCGACCAGAGCGGCGACATCGTCGAGCTCGAAGCGCGCCATCGCGGCCGGGCACGGGTCGAGAACCGCATCCGCTGCGGCAAGGACACTGGTCTTGAGAACCTTCCCTTTCACGACTTCCATGCCAACCGGGCCTGGCTTGAGCTGATCCTCACCGCTCAAGACCTGATTGCATTCTTCCAGCGCCTCTGCCTGCGTGGCGAGGCCAAGGAATGGGAGCCCAAGACGCTGCGGTATCGGCTGTTCCACACCGCCGCCCGCTTGGTGCGCAGCGGTCGCCGCTTGATCCTGCGGCTGCAGAAGTCTTGGCGTTGGACGCCGATGCTCTACGACGCATTCCAACGCGTACGGCTCATCGCCGCCGCCGGCTGAGGCCGCTCACAGCAAAGCGCAATCCGATGCTCCGCAATGAAGCACGCCCCGATGTGGCTGCAACTGGCCGACGTACGCGACCACATGCGCTCGCCTCATGTAATCGCCAGCTCCGACCGCCCGCCGACCTCAGCAACACCTTCGTCGGCGGTCGCGGAGCCTACGAAAATGATGTCAACGTCGCCTTACTGCAAAATCCGGGTTAGCTGCCTCGGCGTCCGTAGGCGTCGAGACGTTGCGCTTTTACGAGCGGGAGGGACTACTCGAGCGCCCATACCAACACTTGAGTGGTTACCGCGCTTACCCGATAGCCGCTGTAGCCAAAGTCCAGACCATTAAGAGAGCCCAGGCACTCGGGTTCACATTGGCAGAGATTCGAGAGCTATTGAAAGGAGCCAGTAGCGGCAAGCTGGCGGAGCAGGCAGCCAAGAAGCTCCGAGAAATCGACACCACAATTGCTGAGCTGGCGCTGGTTCGCCAGGAGCTGGTTCGGTTGATCGAACACCGGTGTGACCGGCTTCTCGGATGCTCTTGCGGAGACAGTGACTGTCCGGTCAGTAAATCCGGCGCAGATCCCACATTCCGACCGATAGGGTCGGTCTCGTCATCGGCGCCACCCAAGCGTCGCAGCGTTGTGGTTGGCGGTATTGCCGCGGCTGCGTGCGGGATCTGTTGTACGCCTCTTGTGGCCGGTCTGCTCGCCGCCCTCGGTTGGCCGGCATTCGCCGCGGGGGAATGCCTTGAGCTCGGACTGGGAGCGGCCGGGGTCGCCGCGACAGGAGCTGGCCTCGTGCACCTCCGCCGCCGGCGAGCGCGCCAGAGCGCAATCGAGGCCAAATGAGACCTCGAGGCGTGCTGGTTCTGCTGGCGGTGATCGTCTTCGCGACAATCATGTTCGGAATCGGCTCCGTAGTTGAAAAGGCGTCCGCAGCCACGACTTCGACGGTGGTTCACCAGGAGACACCCGGTGGAGAAACCGGAGGCGCCGAGGCGCCTGCTGCGACAGCCAACAATCAGGAAGCAATCTTTGGCATCAACCCAGAGTCAACGCCGCTCATCGTAATGGCGATTGCTGGCTCGATTGCCGTCGTCGCTGCCGTGTGGTTTTACTGGCGGCGCGCAGCAGTCCTTTGGGCAGCTGGAGCCGTCATGACCGCCTTTGCCGTGCTCGACATCGTCGAGGTTGCGCACCAGGTGGCTGAGGTTCACACGACGCTGATCATCCTCGCCGGCACGGTTGCTGTGCTGCACTTAGCGGCGGCAGTGCTCGCCGTCAGCGTAGTGACAAGTCGATCTGCACGACAGCCTGCCGTCGTTCCCTAAGTCGCTGGCCGCTGTGCTCTGACCCCCAGGTAGCGTCGGGCAGCCACTCCTGTCCAGACCAGTTCCACCACACCGAACGGCCAAGCGCCAGACACGAATCCGTATGCGCTTGACAAGAGGCACCCGACTGCAAATGCGAGCACAAAACTGGGGTGTCGGCGCTCGAGTGCATACATGACCATCATGAAAGTGAGCGCAAATACACACCTGTCCGGACCCTCCAGGCCGCCCCCTCGTAGCGCGCCAGCCAGCGGTGCAGCGTCCGCCGCGAGACCTCCCATTGGCTGGCCACCTCGCCTACCGTCCGACCGTCAGCCAGCACTCCCTGGACCGCTTTGTACCTTTGCTCAGTCACGCTTATCTCCCTCATGCGCGGGAGCGTGACAAATCAGCCGAAGTAGCTGTGACGCATCACCCGAAGTTCTGCGACACATCAGCCGACGGCCTTTTGGGACGCGTCAGCCGAACTCGCACAAACACAAATGGTGCTCGCGCAGGGAGTCGAACCCTGAACCTTGGGATTAAGAGTCACTTGACCCTTCGTCTCTGGGCGTCTCAGGAGTGATCAGGACGTCTCTGGCGTATTCGAGCTCGTGACGCAGTCGTCTCAGGACGTGTCAGGAGTGATCAGGACGGCTCCCGGCTAAGGTGTCAACGAAGGTACACAACTGGCTCGCTTTCAAGTCCCTACCCCGCGCGCGGCGGTCGGCCGGCTGGCTCGACTGGCAACAGCGCCGACAGGTGGATTGCAAAGACAGCGGTGCCGTCGCGGACGTCACCGACCGTCAGGATGTTACTTGCCCTTCTTCTCGACGCGGCGTCCGGCTGCCCTACGTTCACGCCGCTCCCAAGCTCGCCAAGCTGGATAGACCTTCTCTTTCCAGGCCGCGAGGTCGTCGATCACTGCGCCGTCAAGCGTTTGTTTCCACTTGTAGTTTCCAGGTGGACCGACGCGCATCACCCAGAGAACTTCATGTCCGCTGATTACGCCGGCCACGCTGAGCCTTTCAAGCACCTGATACAGGAAACTCGGCCGCCATCCCCATGCGGCGGCTGCCGCCCGAAGGTGCCCTAGCAACTGTTGGTGGCTTCGAGCCGGCGCACTTGCGATAGCTCGCCATTCGCGTGAACGTGTAGCTTCCAGGACAGCGTGTCTCAGCGCGGCTGCCTGGTCGGACTGGTGCGTTTCGATGGTCATCCCAGTTGACAATCGATGGCTGAGGTCGAAATCAATGGTTCCTCCTCGATGCCGAACGGCCTTAACCGTCCAGCCCTTCCCGACGGTCCGCCTCACGGACGCTGCGGCGACGACGAGACCTCTACCCGACTTGGTATGGCGCCGGAAACGACGGATCCGAAATGCAAGGCGATCCTTGGGGCTTGCCACCAAACTCTCCACAGCTAGTCCGCCTACCGCCGGATCCTTCGAGATGCGCTGACGAATCACCGGATCGGCCAACGGCCCCTTAAGCAGCCAGTTGCTTTCGCTCACGGTGATGGCGCCGCCTCGCCGGAGTGCGTGCAGGACCTGCCGATAATCCGAGAACGACCATCGATACAGGCTCATGCCTCCGAGGAGATTGAAGGGCAGTTTGGCGAACCGGACGGTTGGCGCCGAATTGACGTACGTCACGAGCCAAGAGCTCTCGATTTCGCTCCGAAACCAAATCATCGCCTCGTCATCGCCGCGGCCGACCGCGGATATCTGCGTGGCGACAAAGGGGTGATGGAGCATACACAGGAGCTCTCCTCGCCAGTCGAGATACAGCCCTACCCGCCACCCTCGGAGAGACCGCATCGCTGCAAGGGTCTGCCGCATCGCCACGAGCTCCTGACGCCTAGCGCGTTTCAAGACGCACTCCGCGCGGCGCTCAAGAAACGCCGGCCCGCAGTGGGTTTCAGCGCGACTGGCTCAGGACAAACCGGCAAGGCCGCCGTCGAAAACCCACCTGCTCTAATGAAATCGGCAGGATCACCCCAACCAGTTGCATGGAATAGCACGTCAACTCTCCCCCGCGGAGGTAGCGGGTTGCGAACCAGTTACGTCGTATCGCTCCGAACACACGAAGGATTCCTCGCTCTGCTGGGGATCAAAAAGTCGGTGGATCGTGACGCATCGCGTCAGCAAATCCCTGGCCTTGAAGGTACAGCACAAGGTGTCAATCGCAGGCGACATTGGGCTAGTTCCCCACTAGAGCGACAAATCACGGCATCCTGACCTCGAGATGGGGAACAAAGAGCGCGTTCTGGTGCTCGCGCAGGGAGTCGAACCCTGAACCTTGGGATTAAGAGTCCCCTGCTCTGCCAGTTGAGCTACGCGAGCGCGCCGGTGCCGTCGATTGGGATTCCCGAGACTGGATTCTAAGGAACGCAGGCCTTAACAGGCAGGGTTCCCGCCTGGCCCTTCGGTTCCTAGCGTGGGGCCATGCGCGCTCGCGTGCCCCTCGACGTCGACCTCGAGGACCGCATCGTTTACGGCCTGACCCCGATCCGGCTCGCCTACGTGGTGCTGGCGGGCCTGGCAGCGCTCGCGCTGTGGGAGTCGCACGTGGGGATCGCATGGCTGCGCGCCGCGCTCGCCGCGATCGTTGTTGGCGCGGGCGTGGTTGCCGCCTGGGGGCGGTGGCGCGGACGAGCCGCCGACGCCTGGCTCATCGACTTCGCCTTATTCGTCCTCAGCACGCGCCGGCTGAAATGGGAACGCGGACGATCGCCGGCGTCGCCACCGCATGAGGAGTCGCTCGCGCCGTGAACGTCGGCTCCGCGCTGATCCACGCTCGCCTGGCGACGCGCGACCCCGCGCTGTTGTGGTCCGGCGGACCTGACGTCGCGGTCCTCCGGACATCGCCACTTGGCTTTGCCGACGCTCCGGAGACAGACCGCGTCCGCTGGCTCTCGGGCTTCAAGCGGGTGCTCGACGGCCTCGATTCGAAGCTCCAGGTCGTGATCGAAGTCGTTCCGGGTTCGGTCGGGGAAATGCAGGCGAGCGCTGCCGCGCCGGCCGACTTCGACGAGATGCACGCCGCCGACCTCTCGTTCGTCGACGACCTGGCGGCGATGACCACGACCTCGAGACGGTCGGCGCTGCTGGCCATCGACGTCAATCACGCGCCGCGCCTCGAGTCCGCCCTGCACGAGGCAGGCGTCGAGTTCACGCGTGAATCGGCGCGCGATGGCGCCGTGTTTGGCAAAGAGCTTGCGAATGAGCTGCTCACCCACGACGGCTGTACTCGTACGTGGTCGGTGGAG
This sequence comes from Ktedonobacterales bacterium, assembly GCA_035310125.1. GTDB lineage: Bacteria > Chloroflexota > Ktedonobacteria > Ktedonobacterales > JADMIN01 > DATGEP01. Next base: position 78 of record DATGEP010000045.1, on the reverse strand, counting down.
CGGCTTCCCGGGCTCGAGCTCGAGCCGGGATGGCTCTTTCGGCTGCTGCCCGCAGGTCTCCGTCTGACTCTGTCCTGG
>DATGEP010000044.1:0-13298 GCA_035310125.1 Ktedonobacterales bacterium | reverse complement strand
CCCCCAGGCGGGCTGACGCCCGATGTGCGCGCCTGACGGCGCTCTGTGGTGCGCAGTCTCAGTGGACCGGAGCCGGGTCACGACCGGGCAGCAATTCTACTCCGAGTGTGAGGAAGACGTCCGTGCCACGTGCAACGCGCTGTGCGGGCGCTGGCGGCTCGAGGGGTACAAAGATGCCCCCCTGGCGGCTCCAGAGGGGCTGGCGGGCATCCTGGCGCGGCGGCAGGCGGTATTACTCTGTTGAATGCACCTGTTCGTCTGCGGTGTACTTGGCGTCATTCACACTGCGTATCAACGCCTCGATGAGTTGGGAGGCGTCTTCGCGCCGGATCGCCAAGACGCCGTTGTTGATCTTGTTTTCTATCCAGATGTGTTCGCGGTCACGCCACACCCGGAGCGTCCCCGTGTAAAAGCCTGTCTCGCTCATCGTCAACCGTACCTTTCCAGATAATCAAGCTTAAGAGTGTGTCTGACCGATTAGCCAGTCGTGAGGCACTGCCGCATCGAGGCCGCGCAATTCCCCCTGTAGCCGCGCATATGCTCGCTGATCTCGCGGGAAATCCCACGCTCCGTTACGCAGTCTATCAACCATGCGGCGGCGGCGGTCGGCATATTCGTGCTCCGTGCGGGGCGGATGTTCGGGCACAATCGGTGCAGGCATCCCAGCCAACACACCGGCGGCGCCCAGCCGGGGCGCTGGCGGCGTTGCCCGTTGCACCCGCTGCCCTCGCACGGGTGTGCTGCTCTTCGGCGCCGGTGCGGGCCGGGGCGCTGGCGTTGCACGTGGAGCAGCACCGCCCTTCTCATGCTCGACTATACGCCGAATGAGGCCGGCATTCGTCTCACCGCTCCTGCGTCTCAGCCCGACTGACCTCGCTGCCTCGTCTATCCGTTCCCGGCTCCTAAACTGGGATAACACCGCCTCTAATTGATGCGTCCCATATATGCGCGTTAAATGCTTGACATCCAGCGAGGCAGCATAGTTAATCTCATGCGTATTGTCGTGTCTAATAGCAACTGGCATAGGAGCCTGCTCACGCCGCGGCTGCGCTGCCTGCCCACGCGGGCGCGGCATAATCACGCCCTCGCTCGTCATGGAGAATCCGCCGCGCCGCCGGGTGATCCACCCCTTCGCCGCGCCCGCCGATGTCCCCGCCATGCTACTCCTCCTACCGTACCATAGTACGGCCAGCCTTCGCCGCCTTTATGGCTTCCGCCTTCGCCTCGGCATTCGTATAGAGCCATCGCCCTATCACACGCTGTCCGTAACGGCCCTTTGAGGAGGCTTCTCGCATAGTTACCTGGACGGTCATCTCATGCCCATCAGGCCGAGTCACAATGAAGTTCTGATACACATAGCCAGAAGGTGATGTTTTGTGTTTACCAAGTTTTGCCTTCCACTGACCCTCAGCCTTCCGGGCCACCACCTTCGGAGCGGGCCGGGGCGCTGGCGCCTTCTTGCGCCGCCGCGTCTCCCAGCCTTTCTTGGCGCCCGCCGATGTCCCCGCCATGCTACTCCTCCTCGTCTTGCGCTCGCTGGAAGCACGGCTGGCAGTAGGCCATGCCGTCGCAGATGTTTCCCTCCGCGTCTATCGCGGTCAGCAGGAACACGGCACGCGCTCCGCACCGGCATTCCAGCCGCTCCGGAGTGATCAGCATGATCGGCTGCCACACCGCCGTCTCAGATGGCCGCGCATGCTCCCAGCGCTGCGAGGGGTTGCCGTGGATGTCCATGTGTCACGCTCCATTCATGCTCACAATGAATCATCGCCGAACGCGAGCTGTCTGTCCATCATCCAGCGCATCCAGGCTAGCCTATTGCGCTCAGCTTTACTCAGCCACTCACAGCGTGGGTCTATCGCCAGCATGGCCGCGAGCTGGGTTAGCGTCTCCTGCTGTTGCCGCAGCTCGTCCTCATAGGCCAGGCGAGCCTGGAGCGCCTGCTCACGGAGCTGCTGCACGTACGGCGGGATGCGTAGGGGCTCCCAGGGACGCCACCACGTCATGGCAGCACCTCCCACGCGAGCACCAGGGCTTTGAGGGGTCGGTTCGGCTGGAGCGCCACAATGACCAGCACTACCGCGCCCGCCAACAAGAGAAACGTGAGGATGGCATCGGGCTTGCCCGCCAGCCAGTTATCGAAACGCTGATAGATTTTAGGTTGCAGCGCCATCGCTCACACTCCGTTTCCGGCAGCCGGAGCCGCGACGGGTGTCACCGCAACCGGCACCGTGACCGTCGGCGTGGCTTGTGCCTGCCCGACGATCTGCTGCTGTTGTTGTTGCGTCTGCCCAGCGGTCCCGATGTAGTGGGCGATGAGCGTACCAGCCACGCCAATGCCCGTAGCAGCGATCAACTGGAGATTGTTCACCACACCGGGCGCGATGTCGCCGTCATGGATGACCGCGATTATTACCATACCGATAATGGCTAGTCCGACATTGATCCCCACCATGAGGATCACGGCGGTGATGCCTCGTATGTTCACAATCTTCTCCCCCAGGCTCATGGCCCGGTCCCTCCTCGTTGCTATGCAAGCTGCTCCAGCATGACCGTCACAAAATCGCTTGGCGTATTCGTCGGGTCCTGGTAACTGACCGTGATGGGTTGATTGGCCGCTGCCGGGAAGGTGTAGGACACGAGGGTATAGCGACCATTGCCAAACGAGGTGGTGCCGTTAAATGCCTGGCTGACACTGCCGTTGATCGTCCAGAGGTTCTCGTTCGCGGCGCCGCCCTGGTCGGGGTCGTAGAAATTGACGCGGAAGGTCAGGACGTTGGGGCTTGTGCCATTATTCACGAACAGATAGCCCGAGAGCCGGAACACGCCAGTCACCGAGGGAGTATAGGTAAGCACCGTCGTGAGGGTCGTGGCGGTGATATGCTGGCGGATCGTCGCCGCGACCTGCACGGGGACGCCCGGCGTGTTCGTGGCAGTGGCTATGCCGTTGAGGCTGGAGATCGCGCCAAAAATCCTCACAGCGCCACCGTTCGTGGCGTCTATGGCGAGGCCGTCCATCGTATTGCCGCTGTGGTCGTTATACTCGAACCGCCAGCCAACCGGGTTATTGAGGAGCTGACCGTTCACATTCGGCTCAATAAACAATTCTGAGACGACCGAATTCCACGATAGAGTCAGAAAATGGCTGGTATCATTGGTCGGAAACAGTTGTGTGGTATTCGTTGTGGTCACGCTCCCTCCCACGTTGACTGGCGAATTGCCGAGCGGCCCGGTATCGTCTAGGACCTCCCCCGGCAGGTAATAGGTCGCGACGAGTTGATTCACGCCCGCATTGCCGAGCACATAGGAGACGCTGCCGGTCAGGCCGGTATCGTCGTCATGCAGGGTGAACGTAAACCAGGCGCCCGCCGGGAGGAATTTCGCGCCGCCGCCGCCGTTGAATTGCAGCGCAATGCCGCAGCCGGACTCATTGAATAGTCTCAGATAGCCCGCGCCGAGCGTCTGTGCGCCGGAGAATACCGGCGCCAGCGATGCCCACGAGATCGGCGTAATGGATTGGCCCACGGTGAGATTGGCCAGCGATTGACTGGAGACCTGGAGACTCATAACGCCGCCACCTCCGCGCCACGCACCGCGTCATGCAGACCGGCGTCCACCTGCGGCTTGAACATGAGGTACAGGCCCGCCACCGCCAGCACAGCGGCCATGCCAAACACCGCCGTGCGTTTGAGCGCATCGGCAATCGGCGCCTCGGCGTTGCGAATGAATTCCGACACATCGAAGTAGCCGCCGGGATAGTTGATGATCTGGTCGTTGACGACCTGATCGTGATGGCACTGTGGATCACCGTGGCACGGATCGCCGCCGTCCGATGGATTGCCCCCGCCCGTACGTAGCGCGGCCAGGAACAGATCAGGGTTGAGCGGGTAGCTCACGGGCGTCGGATACCAGGGGTTGTAGTTGCTCATGTAGGGCGCCGTCCCGCCGTGCGTCATCTCAAAATGCAGGTGCGGACCTTTGCCGTAGCCCGGCGGTGGCGTGCCACTCGCACCAATGACCGCGCCCGCCTGCACATGACCGCCGCCCGTCTCATCCGCCAGCCGAGACAAGTGGAGGAATGACAGCACCTCCGGCCCCGAAGGCGTCTGGACGAGCTCGTTCACCTGGCCGCCCCAGGGTTGAAATCCCTGGCTGATGATCGTGCCCGACATGGGCGCCGTCACGGTGGTGCCGTAGGGATCGCCAATGTCCACGCCGCTGTGTGCGTGGGTATCGCTCGGCTTCCACTTGAACTCTTGCGTGATCGGATAGTTGTACCAGGCGGTGGCCATTGATCGCCCCTATGAATAGCGCAACACAGTGCCAGGGAATATCTCGGCGCCGCCGTTGCTGGAGCTCAGGCCATGCGCCCGCGCCGCCTCTTCGATCACGTTCATATTGGGCTGGTACAAGTCGGTGAACCAGGAGCCGAGGTGCAATCGCGCGGCAATGCCGCTCAGGGTGTCGCCGCTCGCCACGGTATAGCTGTGCGGCGCATTGACCGGCAGCAGCACCACGACGGCGCTGATTGGCTGTGCGGCCTGCATTTGCTCGATGGTGTAGGTGACAGGTGGGCGCGGCTGGCCCGCTGGATCGTCGGCGCGATTGTCCCCGTCACAGCAGAGGTAGCCGCCGATGCCGCCCAGCACGTCGGTGGAGATGCCCAGGACGGTTGAGTAGTGAAAATGGATGCCCGCCTCGTCGCCGGGCAGCGCCTGTGCGTTCGCCCATTCACAGATGATCGGGTTGTGGCCGGCGTTGGCGTGCACGATGGCGTGGAACTGATTGAAATCTATCGCGAGCCCGCCGTACTGCTGATGGCGCACGCCCAGGTGCACCAGATAGCTACTGAGGCTGGCGGTATTCTGAGCGCCGTTGGCCTCAATATAGCCGTGCGCTCGCTCGTCCGCGTCAATGGCATGCAGACCCGCCGCCGAGAGCGGCCAGCGGGTCGCGTCCAGCTCGTGGAGCGCGGAGAGCGTCGCCAGTGGCCCGCAATCGCCATTCAGGCCACTGATGAATTCGGAAAGCGTCGCCGCGCCCGGCAGAATGAGCTCCATGATCGTCTCCTAACGGCTACGGATCGGCGGCATTGGGCGGAGCCTGCTGCCAGGAATGACGCCCTGGTAAATGGCGCCGTTGCCCGCGGGGACGGCCCCCGCCGTGATGGGACCGACCGGCGGAGCAATCGGCGGGATCGGCGCCATGCCCCCGCCGCTTGACGTGGGCGGCATCGGGCTCGATGCGATGCCGCTGCCCAAGTTCCACAGCGCTGAGGTATTGGATGGTGGAGCGCCGGCGACGGTCTGCGTACCCGCGTCGCCGCCGGTCAATGGGAGCCCCGTGCCCTGGCTGACGCCTGCCGCCTGATTGATCTTGTGCTGACGGATGCCCAAGAGCGCCGCCGCACCGACGGCGGCACCCATGGCGAGCTTAACGCCCATTGGCGCGGCGGCGATCCCGTCCCACGCTTCGCTAATGAAATTGGCCATGCCTTAGCTCCCCTTGTTGCTGCTGTTGAACAGCGCCGTCGCCGAATTGCGGAGCGCCGCCGCGATGGCCGGCACGTTGCCGGCGCCCCCGGCGGGCGTGGTGCGTTTGTAGTCGGCATAGGTGCGGGGCATGTTGCCGACATCGTAGTATCCAGCCGGCATCGGCTGATAGCGCGGACGCACGACCTGATGGGCAAACGACGCATAGCCCGCCGGGATGCCGGGCGCGGCGCCGGTGTGCGGATCGCGCGTATACGAGCTGTGGACGGTGCCGTTGTAATTGCCCATAAAGGCCGGCCACATGCCCTCCCCGTAGAGCGTCGCGTCGGTAAATTCGGATCGGCGCCAGGGCAGGCCCCGCAGGCGGAGCGCATTCAGTCCGCGCATGATGGATCGCTCCTAGCGCCCTTGCAGGGCGGTCGTCTCGCTGGTAATGCCGCTGAAAAGCACTTTGCCGATGGATGTCGCGCCGGCTGATTGCGTGAACAACACATACGCAAAAATCACCAGCAGCACCCAACCGGTAATGGTCATGAGATCACGTGCCACGTGATGCCCTCCTCTAGAATGGTGGTTTGTGGCGGGGGCCTCCGCCCGCGTCCGAACCCGCGCTTGAGCCCGGGATGGATGGGCTAAACGTCGCGATCAGCTGCGTGCCGTGCGACAGGATCACCCACGTCAAAATGAGCGCCGCGAACCACGTCGCCAATTTCGGGGCCCCCGCCGCGAGCAACAACATGAACGCGATTGACAACAACCAGAACAGGACGTGATTGACGTACTGCCCGGCGGCGCCCAGGTCGCCATGCCCGATGGCATCCACCGCGCTGGACAGGTTTTTACGGCTTTGCTGGTTGTACCCAACATTGATGGCGCCGGCGATGCCCAGCATTGCCAGCACGCGCCACTGTGCGGTCTCCATGACAGGCATCTCCTCATTTCTCAAAGGGCAAGTGCTGGCCTGAGAGGATCAACCACATCAGCGCCACCCCCACGATGGCCAGCACAAACCCAATCGTCCCGCGCATGGGTCGTTACCCCTCTTTGCGAGCGAACCAGTAGATACCAAATCCCGCCAGGACGACCACAAAAATCGCCACCGCGTGATGCGCCGCAAGCCCACCGGGTAACACGCCATTGACGGCGCCGGTCACGCTCCCAGCCATCGGGCCGGTGCTGCGGCTCGCGCCGCCGGCCTGCGCCGGGACCGAGCCGAAAAAATTATCGCCAGGATACCCGGGTGACGGCATCGGGGCAAACAGACCGCTGGAATAGCGAGTTGTCGCGCTCATGGTTTACCCCCTAGCCCCTCGCTTGCAATACGACGGGCGTGACCAGTTGCTGCCAAAATTTGACGGTGGCCGTGCTGGAGAGCGCCGAGCTGGTATTGATATCAAACCGGACCTCTGGCACCTGGTACAGGTCAATCGTGTCGGCGAGGGTCAAATCTTGGCCTAAGAAATCCCACGCATACACGCCCTGGGGGAGGTCAAAGCCCCAGAAATCCTGCTGCCGCTCCAACGCCGCCGCGCCCGTTTCCGCGAGCTTCGACGTATCGGCCCCGAAGAGGACGTTGAGCGAATTGGAGGCGGTGAGCTTGCTGACCGCGACGCCGGCGGTGCCATCAAAAATCTGGCAGGCCACACGCAGCAACGCACCGGACAAGGGCGTCGCTTTCCACTCGGTAAAAGTGGCGCTGGCGCCGCCGATCTGCGGCACCTGTTCCAGCCACCTCACAACGTATGTATACGGTGGGTCGTCCGACGGATTTTGCGGCACCTCGTACAACTCACGCATCAACGTCACGGCGGGCGTCACGGCGGTCGCCGTGGCGTTGCCGGTGACGAGATAGGGGGAGGTGCCAGCGGTGGTGGAGGTCAGTGAGAACGGAGTCGCCGCCGTCGCGCTGTTGGGGGTGTACATCAGCTGCAAGCTGATCGTGGGATTTTCGAGCGGCCACAGACCGATTTCGCTGCCCAATGAGCGGATGAATTGCGACACATAGAGCTCGATCGGGAGCTGGATGGTGCCGGACGCGGTGGGGTACGAGTAGCGATCCGCAGCGGTCTCGGCGCTGGTCTCCGAGACGAGGCGCGTGTCAATCGTGGCGGAGCTGCCTTCGCGTTTCTTCAAAATGTCGACAATATACGCCCCGTACCCGCTCAGCCGGCTGATGGGAGCGCCCTGGTTCGGAACGAGTTGCAGCTGCGTGTACAAGTTCCACGGCCCGTTCACGTCGTTCGCGATCGTGCCGGTGCCGGGCGTGATGGTCACGGCCGCATTGGTGAGCATGCGCAGACGGCGCAGGATGCCCACACGGCTGATATCGATCGGTTGCGGCTGTCCGCCAGCAATCCAGTTGGACGTGGCTGACGCCAGCGTCCTTCGCATGGTGACTCCGGGGTCTCCCCAGGCCATGACTGTCTCCATTCGGCGGACGGTGCCGCCTCCAATCTAGCCGCGTTAGGCGGCGCTTACAATGTCCTTGATTCCGCCAAGGACGCCCTTCGGGGGAAGGAAGCTGACGGCATATTTGGCGGCAATGAAAAACGCCATCGCGGCCAGGCCGAACGTGATCCACTCGCCCAAAGGATGGTCAAAAAATCCGCGCATGCTCACTCCTGTCGCCACTCGTTAGCAGCGGCCACAGATATAGAAATCCTGGCGCGACCCGTCGCGCCGCCACACCTGACGTACGAGGCGCTTCCTCGTACTCCGCTTGCCGATTGGACGGCCGCACCGCTGGCAGTGGCAGGTCAGAACGTCTGCCAACGGTGGGCCGCCCATCACACGCTCCACCCGACTGATGGAGCGGAACCGGAGGCGCTGCATATCGGCGAAGCGATCCATTTCCCAGCGCCCGTAATCACTGGTGATATTGACCTCGCGGGTTGGGAGCTGGGCCCCGACGCCAGTGGCGTCGGCCTCGCGGGCCAATTTCACCCACCAGTCGGTGGCGGGGTGTTCGCTGAGTTTCTGTCCCACTAGCGCCGCCCTCCAAACAATCGGAACGCGCCGCCGCTGGGACGCTTCGATCCGGCCGGCTTGCGCGTGGCGGGCCGCTTGGCTGCCGGCTGCTGTTTCGCAGCGGCTTTCGCCCGTCGCGCGTCCTGAGCAGCGGTCAGATTCTCTTTCGCCATCTGATACCGTACCCAGGCGGTTGCCTCCCGGCCTTTCAGGCCGCGCGATTGTGCGTCTCTAGTGAGTTGTTCTCTGCTTGCCATGACATCATCTTTCTAGCGGATTTCCGCTTCAGGGAGCGGCTGCATCAGCTGCGCTCCGTCGTCGTCCTCGTGCTTCAACCAAAACGCATGGTTGGGAATCTGACCGCCGACGCGGGTGTCTCCCATCCATTCGGCCATGTAGTCACGGTCTTGGGGCCGGTTCTGGCGGAACACGACAATCCATTCACACTGGCCCAGGATGTCGGTATGGATGCGCTTGGGTGTCTGAGTCAGAAAGAGCACGGGCAACGGCGATTTCCTGCCGGCGGTGAAGCACTCTCCCACGCCGGGCATGATGAAATTGGCGGTGCTCACACTCTTGCCTTCATCGAAACACACCACGACGCCGCCTTCGGCGACGGCCTGAAACATCAACTGATTGAGCCCTTCGTCGCGGTAGGCCGGCAGCGTAGGCCGGTAGAGCATGACAGGCGAGTTTTTAATGAGCGCGGGCGTTTTCAACACGAACGGTTTATCCAGAGTGGCCTCCTCCGGTTTCTCCGCGAACCCTTCGGACCACCTCAGATAGGGATCAACAATCAGAATGCGCCAGCCGGCTTTGCGCCAGCGTTTGAGCATCCAGCGAGCAAACGCCGATTTGCCGCTGCCGGTCTTGCCGACAATGCCCCACCGTTCGCTAGCGCGGAGCGGGAAGCGCGGGCGGCGAACCGCTTTGCTCGATTGTTGCACCGGATTCGATTGTGTCGTTACGGTTGCCACGCTGGATCATCTCCGTCAGGCGCTCGACAAGCCGGCCCTGAAACTCATCGTCATCCAAGCCCGAGTCTGCGGCGTCCGTCAGCGTCTGCTGAATAGAGCCCAGCCATAAGGCGGCCGGCCGTGGCGGGGTCTGTTGCCACTGCGCTGCCGTCGCGGCGAGCACCGACATTGCCGCCCGGCTTTTCAGCAGCCATTCCGCCCGTTGGTGAAACGTTAAGCCAGGCGGCTGATGAGTCAGCAGTTGCTGCATGACCTCCAGCATCAGGGACGCCCGCCGGTGAATGCGCAGGTCCAGCGCCGTTGGCTCGCTGATGGCCATTCATTGCTCCATTCTGTGAGGCGAGCCATTCCGCCCGCGCATTGTAATTGGCACGTATCTCAACGGCCCACGCGCCCATGGCCATCAAAATAGCTGAGATGTCTCTGGCGTCCTCGCTCATATCATCCACTTTGAGATGAGAGTGACGCGCCACGATGCGACAGGGGGCGGCAATCATCACTTCGGCGGTCTGTGGCGAAGGGATCAAAGGCTGGACGTGTTCGGGGGCCACGCGCAAGGCCACCGCCGTCGCGATCTCGGCGAGGTTGGGGACGATGCTGTCAATCAGCTTGCTCGTGCCACTGTGGAGGTGCGGGCGGATGTCCATTTCTGGTAGCGGCTGATATTCCGCGCCTGGCGGCGGCGGGGGCGGCTCGTCCAGGTCGGCAAGCGAATCCAGCGGCGGCATGGATGGGGGCGGGGTCGGGTCAATGATCGTCTGCGGGGCGGCGGCGGCACGGGCGGGCGGTTGGCGCCCGGCGCGATAGTTGGCGACGGCCCGCGCCCTGGCGCCGGGAACCTGGGCCGCAATGTCGGCATTGCTCCAGGTCGGATGCTCGCGCAGGAGCGCCAGTATCCGGTCTCGCTGATAGTTTGTCGTTACCGTCGGCATATGGTACTCCGCAACCGTCCGCGCAGGAGCGCGGTATCAGACAGCTCCTCGCTAGCGACGCAACCGGAATCGGTTCCGCTTCTGGATCAACATGGGCGGCTTCTCCGCTTCCGGTTCGCCGATGATCGCCTCCGGTGCCTCAGCAACGTCTTCAGCAACGTCCTCGGCAGCCTCTACCGGCAGCTCCGCGATCTGCTCCGCCGGCTGGAGCACGCTGTGGGTATGCTCCACAAATGAGTTCCCGAGCTCGTCAAAGCGCCGGCTGAGGTGATCGCGCAGCGCCGCCATCTCATTGATGGCTCGCTCAGCAGCTTCTTCGGAGCGTTCGCTCGCTCGGCGAGAGGCGGCCAGCGCTTCCTGTACCGGGTCTACAATAATCGTCTGCGGAATCTGCTCCGGCTCGCGGACGAGCTCAGGCACGTCCAATCCGCCGATCTCTTCTGCCATGTTAGCCAACCCTCCCCTCAAAGCAATGACAATTGCACCCTTTTTTGTGGGTGAGTTCTCGGGTGGCGTCGGCGGCAGTTTCAACCGCGTTGGCTTCCGGATCGGGGACGATCCTGGCCCACTGGTAGACGATCCACACCGAGCCAGAGACCACGGCAAGCTGGACGTTATCGGTGGCCTGAGACACAAGTGGCCCCATCGGGACTGCCGCGCCCTGAGCGTTTGCCAGGACAACGGCCCGTTGGGGCCTTGTGATCGTGGGGAGAGCGGCGGGGGCGGCAGCGTACATGCCGTCAAAATCTAATATCGCTGCGGATGTCGCGCCGACCGTAGACCACATATGGACTACGAGCTCACAGCCCAGCCCGCCGCCGTAAATGTTCGGAATCTGATACAGGCCGGCAGGGCCGCCGACCACCTGCACTGCGCTCGATTCGCGCATCGTGGATCCAATCGCGCCATACGGGGGCGCCACGTTCACGCTAGATTGTCGCCTCATCTCTACTATACGTCCAAGTGGGCACAAAAGCAACAGCCACCCCAAGAGGTTCATGGGGTGGCTGTGAATGGTCATGAAAGGTCCTAGCGTGACAGGACGTTGACTTGGAACTCGACAATATCGTCAGGATCGAAGCGTTCGCCGCGACGCTGGTCACTGTCAAATCGCTCGGCGACGCTGGCGGCGAATCCACGGAGCGAGCTCGCCGTGCCTCCCACGGCGAGTTTAGATCCACTCAGCCCCTTCCGGAGCCCCCTGGCGCTGGCCCCCTGCGCATGCAGGCCGCGTCCCTGATTGGAGAGCAGCGCCACGCGCCGCCCGTCCTTCAGGGTCACCACCATATCCACACGCTGATTCGCTCGCGCCGCCTTGGCGATAATTTTCTGTGCCGCCTGTCCACTCTTGACCTGATACATGTCAATACTGCCGCCGCGCAGGTTGCCACCGGCGATCCTGAGCGTGGGCGCGGGCGGCTTGGGGTGCGTGCCCTGTCGCGCCTTGCCGGTGCGTTTGTCGGGTGTTCGCCGCGCCATGCCTATTCCTCCTCCGGCAATAGCTCACGGTAAGCCGTCTCATCGTGCGGGACGGCGACGCCTGTCATGCGCCGCTTCCGTCGGAATGTGCCCACGGCGCCGTCGTCACACCAGCCAGGATCGCGCGTAACCACCAACGCATCCGAGCGCAGCGCCACGATCTCGCCCCCAGGGCAGTCGTGCAAGTAGCATAACGCCGCTTTGAGGAGCCGCACGCGCGAGCGGCCCCACACCGTCCATGCCCATTCAGGGTGCTGCATGGGCTGGAGCGCCGTCGGGATGGGCGCATCGGCGAGCCATTCAACGGCGTCGTCAATCAGTACGAGACGGTAGGCGTCGGCGGGGATGGTCTCGGCCTGCTCACGCGGCGTGATGTGCAGCTCGCGGCGGGCTTGGCGGTGCCACGCGCCGACGGTATCAATCAGCAAATGCCTGATGGCGCCCTGCACCGTCTCGCTCTCGACATGCTGGCGCATCGTACGGAGCTTCGTCGCCCAGGTGCGGGCCGGATCGGGCCCAACCATGTCCCACCAGATGCGCTCACTCACGCGCAAGTCCCAGCTCTCACGGTAAGCCAAATCGAGCTCCACACCCGTCAGCCATCCGGTGTGCCAGCGAGCATCCAGCGGGTACACGAATCGCTGGCCGCTGTCCTCATCCGGATTCAGTTCGGGTAGCAGGCCAAACGGATAGGGCCAGCCGGCGGGGGCTCGCCAGCGCCCGAAATAGAACGCGGGCGCGTGTTCGATGACCTCATGCGACCGGTCGTGATGCATGCGGCCGCGCGGCAGATTGGTCACGCACGCCGCGTACTGCCAGCGGGCATCCAGCCAGGTCAGATCGGACGTGTCGGCGGTAGTGGGCAAAAACTCCATGCGTCCCTGGCCGCTGTTGGCGAGCAGAAGACGCAGCTCCTCATCGGGCGCCACTGGATACTCCCCGTTGGCTGGCAGGCTGCGCTGAAGGAGGTCCAGGCCGGTGCGGGCCGGCGTCGCCATGAGCGTCGCCCCCCTGTCGAATGTGCCCCGGCAGAGCATGCCCAGCATGCGCCAGGCCCGCTCGATGGTGGCCGGTTCGGTGCATTCGCCGAACCACGGCGCCGTGGTCACGACATCCACCGCGTGACCGTCGCGGCGATAGGTGGCGCGGGGCGGATCGCCGGCATAGTTGGCGATGGCCCAGCCGGCGGAGGCGGGCGCCAGCCACCACTCGCGCAGTGGCCGCTGGTCGGCGTAGGGGCCGGCAATCAGATGCAGGGTGCGGACGTGGCCGGCGGCGCCGGCCAGCAGATCGGCGAGCGGCATGCGGCGCCAGTAGGCGGCGGGGATATGCGAGGTCGTGCGCTCCGGCCAGGGGACGCACTTTCGACGAAGGATGGGTGTCGCGGTATCGGTGGTGTTCATCGGCGGGCGCTCCTCAGATTCGGTCCCTGGACATTGACGACAAGAGAG
>DATGEP010000043.1:0-5270 GCA_035310125.1 Ktedonobacterales bacterium | reverse complement strand
GGTGGACTCTGGTGGACAAGTCTCACGCAATCGCTGTCAGGTTTGCGCTCGAAAACGACTCTGGTGGACCTCGGTGGACGGGTTACCAACGGCATGGCATTCAGAAGGTCAGGGGTTCGAATCCCCTCGGGTCCACCAACTGATTTGTACAGCGCCCAGCTGGGAATTCGGAAGCTTGTGCTATCTGAATCTCCGAGGCGCGCGCATGTCTAGCATGCGAAGCCTTCTAATGGCCCATCGGGTGGACGCACGACCGTGAGCACGAGCGCTGGAAGCGCCGGATCATACGCGATCGAATCGATACCACGCGGAGGAGCGATCGGGGTCGGCATCGGCTTCCAAGTTCCTTGGGCCCAGCGCCACATATTGTGTGCCCACAGGCTCAACTGTCCGTGAACCCTTGACTGGAAACACGCGAGATCCGATGTTTGCAGATGTTGTAATACAATGTAGATATGGCTAACACCGCCGCACCCTTCAGCATCCGGCTCTCGAAAGGCTTGGACGCGGCCGTCGCCGATGAGGCTCGGCGGACAAAGCGCAGCAAGGGGGCGGTCCTCGAATCTCTGGCGGACGAGGCTATGCGGCTGCGTCGTTTTCCCGGGATCGCTTTCCGAGGTGACGACTGGAACCGCCGGGCTTGGGTCATCGGTACCGCCTTTGACGTCTGGGAGCTTATCCAGGCCATCGAAGATCTAGGCGGAGCAGAGAAAGTGATCAAGGCGGGTAGCCTAACGACAACGCAGGTAGCGGCGGCCGAGGCTTACTCCCACGCTTATCGAAAGGAAATCGACGAACTGATCCGAGAAAATCGCCGGAGCCTCGACGAGTTCGCTCGAGCCTTCCCAACCTTTCGCGTCCAGCCGGGGTCACAGCGCCGACGGCGTCGTTGAGGCTATTCCTCGACGCCCATATCTCTGCTCGAAGAATCGCTGCGGCGCTCCGCAGGAGTGGTCACGATGTTCGCTCTGTCAACGAGGAACGTGGTCTCGACGGCTGGACGGACGAGCGGTTGCTAGAACTGGCGACAGCTGAGGGGCGGATCATGGTCACCTTCAATGCTCGTGACTTCGTGCTGCTCGCACGAACGTGGGCTGAGGCGGGCAAGACCCACCAGGGCTGCGTCATCTTCGTTGGCGTTCGGCACGGGGAGTTTGGGCGCGTGCTTCAACGACTGGGTGATGTTCTGGGCTCTCGCCAAGCTCAGCGCGACTGGCGAGACATTGTCATCCTCGTTGGCCGATCGGCTTGATCAGGGTCATCGAGACGATATCTGACAGCTTATCTGGCGCCGCCGGCGGCCAGTCCTGGACTTCTACCACGGCCTCGATCTCGACCGCAAAGTTCATGGGGAGCGATCCGACGCCCATCGGAGTACGCGCAGGCCTCCCCACGTCCCCGAAGATCTGGACGAGAAAGTCGGTCGCACCGTTCGCAACGAGGTGTTGTTGGTCGTATTCGGGGATGGCGTTAACCATTACCAGCAGTTTCACGAAGCGGGCGATTCGGCTCAGCTCGCCCAGTTCCATCTTGAGGGTGCCGAGAATGTTCAGGATCACGGCCCGGGCGGCCTCCTGACCCTCCTCGAGGCTGAGGTCGGCACCGACCTTGCCGGTGTGGGCGGCTTGCCCATCAACAAAGGGTCCGTGGCCGGAAACGAAGAGAAGTGATCCCGCGCGCACGCACTTGACATAGCTGCCGACCACCGGGTGCGCGGCGGACAGCTGGAATCCGGCCTGTCGGATGCGGTCTTCCGGCGTCGACATCGCCGCTCAGAAGAGGCCGCGGTCGAGGCCGCCGTCGACGGCCAGTGTCACACCGGTGATGTAGCTGGCGGCGTCACTGGCCAGAAAGACGACCGCGTTGGCCAGCTCGGCGGGAGTCCCGTAGCGTTTCAGCGGCACCTCGGCGGCCACCCGCTGGATGGTCTCCTCCGTGCTCTCGCCCTGCCGCGTCCACAGCCGGGCGGCAAGATCGCGAATACGGTCGGTCAGGATGTGCTCGGTGGCGATGTTGTTGACCCGAACTTCGGGGGCCGCCTCTCGCGAGAGTGTCTTCGCCATACCGATGAGGGCAGGCCGGAACGCATTGGAGAGGGCGACGCCGTCGATCGGCTGCTTCCCGGTCAGGGATGCGAGGTTGACGATCGACCCGCCACCGCCCCGCCGCATGACGGGGATCGCTGCTCGACTGAGCCGGACAGCGCTCATGAGGATGCTCTCGAAGGCCTGCCGCCATTGCTCTTCGCTCATGTCGAGGACGCCGCCGGCGGGAGGCCCGACCGTGTTGTTGATCAGGATGTCGAGGCCGCCCAGCTCCTTCGTCGCCCACTCGAAGAGGCGGGCGCCATCACCCGCATCCGCGATGTCGGCGGCCATGGCGTAAACCTCACCGCCGGCGGCCATCTCAGCGGCCGTGCGTTCGATTCTCTCGGAGCTGCTGGAGCTGATACAGACCCGGCAACCTTCGGCTAGCAGCGCCTCGGCGACGGCGCGTCCCAGCCCCTTGCTGGCGGCGGTCACAAGGGCTCGCTTTCCTTTCAGTCGCAGATCCACTCAGCGGATCTTATTGCTCATACGCCGCCGAATCCATCTGAATCGAAAGCTTCGCATGCTCGCCCGCGAGCGCCGTTAACTCATTGCAATACGGCTGGCGCCAGCCTAGGCTGGAAGACCTCTGCCCGTGAACGAAAAGCCAGACCAGAACTTCTTCAACCTCTCGATCGACATGCTTTGCATTGCCGGATACGACGGCTACTTCAAGCATCTAAATCCTGCGTGGTCCCAGACACTCGGGTTCACGAACGAGCAGTTGATGGCGCGACCTTATCTCGACTTCGTGCACCCGGACGATCGCGCTGCCACCGTCCAGGAGGCCGAAAAGATCGCTCGCGGATCAAAGACGGTTCACTTCCGTAATCGATACGAGTCCCGCGATGGCGGCTACCGGTGGCTCGCTTGGACGGCCTCAAGCTCCAACTCGGCCAACTTGATCTATGCGGTTGCCCGCGACATCACGCACGACGTGGAGGCGGCGGATCGGCTAGAGGCGGCCACGCGTGCCGCGGATGCAAGGCTTGGACTCTTGAGTGCCCTGGTGGACTCGATCGGTGTGGGAGTCATTCTTATCGATCCACACGGGCGCGTTGCACATTGGAACAACGAAGCGACGCGATTGACTGGTATTCCGCAAGAGCACGCAGTTGGGGCGCCCGCCCGCCAGATTGGCGAGGCGCTTTCAGGGCGCGTTGAGGACTATACGGGCCTTCAATCACACTTCGCGGGCGGGTTGAGTCCAGCCGAACCACTCCGCTTCAACATCGTCATGCTCGATCCCCACCGCGAAGTTGAGGTCTTCGTCTCGAGAGCCGTATCGGCGTCAGACCGCTCCGTGGTCGGTTCAGTGCTTGTCCTCACCGATGTAAGCGCTGCGAAAGAGCTGGAGCGGGCCAAAGACGAACTGGTAGCAATGGTTAGCCACGAGCTGCGAACGCCGCTGGCCAGTGTTGTCGGCTTCACCGAGCTTCTACTCGAACGTGAGCTCCCAGAGGCGCGGCAAAAGCAATACCTCGCAACCATGCTCAAGGAAGGAAAGCGCCTGACCGCCATGATCAACGACTTCCTCGACCTACAGGGCCTGGAGGGCGGATACAAGAGACTGGATCTTGGACCAGCCGATCTCCGATCCCTGTTCGATCGAGCTGTTCGTACGGCTGGTCAACAAGAGCAAACCCCGATTCAACTCGACCTGGCCCAGGAGCTTCCTTTGGTGATAGCGGACAGCAACGCCATCCACCAGGTACTTCTGAACCTCATTTCCAACGCCCGGAAGTATTCGCCCGGCGGTGGGCCTATCGTCCTCGGCGCCAGTGTGCGGGGCGAGGCCGTAGAGGTTTCGGTCCGAGACCACGGGCTGGGTATTCCAGCCGAAGCGCTGCCCAAACTGTTCAACAAGTTCTATCGGGTTGCTGGCTCGGATCGCAAGCAAATTCCGGGCACGGGTCTGGGCCTGACCATCAGCCGGCGAATCATTGAAGGCCATGGGGGGCAGATATGGGCCGAATCCGAAGGCCCGGCAAAGGGATCGCGGTTTGTCTTCACGCTGCGCATTGCGACACTCGGGTCGCAGTCCGGAGACGTGCTCATCGTGGAAGACGACGCAGGCTTTGCGCGGTTGGTGGAGGCCGAGCTGACCGCCCAGGGTGTGACGTCGACGTGGGCCCCCGACGCCGAGACTGCAGCCCAGTTGGTTGCTCAGGCGCCGCCTCGGGTGGTGGTCGTCGATCTAGTCCTACCTGGCCTCAGCGGTCAGGAATTCATAGCATGGCTCCAGTCGTCCGGCAGCCGGGTGCCGGTCATCGTGGTCTCGATCAAAGACCTGGAGGCTGATGAGACGCTCGCGCTTCGCTCTGCCGGAGTGGTGGCGATTATCAAGAAGCACTCGGGCGCAGCCAAGGATGCCGCCATATACGTTGCCACTGCGCTGAGTCGCACCACGCAACCGAGCGGATAGGGCCCTCGGAATTGCCAGCTGACAGGCAGATCGTGCTTGTGGCCGATGACGAGCCAAGCGTTCGCCTATTGGTCACTGAAACCATCGCAGCGTACGAGTACAACATTGTTGAAGCCGCGGATGGTGATGAGGCGTGGAATTTGATTCGGCAATACCGCCCTGCACTTGCGCTCCTGGATATTCGAATGCCTGGGCGGACTGGGTTGGAGCTCCTGCGATCAATCAAGGGAGATCCCGGGTTAACCGGCACGAAAGTCATACTCTTGACGGCTTCGGCAGCGCCGTCCGAGATCAACGCCGGGATGGTCGCCGGCGCTGATTTCTATCTGACCAAGCCGTTCTCGCCGCGGGAACTCCTAGCGCGCGTAGACGAGGCGCTCGCACTCTAAAGGTTGTTGCTCGCAGCGGTCTGGCGTGATTTCGTCAGCGGCCCATGAAGGCGCGGAACTCGGTGATATCGAAGTAGATCGTGAGGGCCAGTACCTCGCCGTTCTCCACTCGCCATACCTCAGCATCGTCCTGGTGCAGGCGCTCGCCTTTTGAGTTGACGTATTCATAGCCGACGACCGCCGCCGCGGCGGAGCCCTCGACGACCAACTGCTTGAGCTCCACGCTCGTGACACCGCGCAGGAAAGGCGTGAAAGACTGCACGAAGGCGTCACGGCCGCGCGCCTTCAGCGTCCCGCTCGCGTCGGCGAAGACCACGTCCTCCGCTAGGTTCTGCTGCCAGCTGTCATCGCGTCGCGCGAGCCCGTCGT
>DATGEP010000042.1:0-17925 GCA_035310125.1 Ktedonobacterales bacterium | reverse complement strand
CGAAGCCGAGCGCTGGCTGCTCACACATGGACACGAGACCGAGGCAAGCGCCATCTTTGGCGGGCGCCACAAGTCCCCCGGTGGCGCCCTCAGACAAACGAGCGGCGGCGGCCGTCGCGGCGCGCCGCCTCCAAAGCGCCCGAAGCGACCACCGCCCACTCGACGCTCCTGAGACTGATCCCCCCCCCGAACGCTGGCCGGTTCCTCGCAGTAGTGGTGATACCACATGTGATCGGGCAGGTGTCCTTCGCCCCCCATGTCCGTAGGGGCGTCCGGTGGAGGCCCGCATTTTGTCCCCTGCACCCGCCATCACATGGGGTAGGGGCGCTGCCTGCTGCGCCCGCCCAGACATGGTAATAAGATGCCCCTCGCGCTCCCTCAGAGCAACCCCGCCTTGCGTGCCACCGCCAGCTTCTTCCACTCCAGCCGCAGCTGCGCCGCGTCCACCATCTGGTCGTCGAGCACAATGGCTCCCAGCCCTTGCTCCACATCCGCCTGCGCATAGGCGTCCACAATCCTGCGCGCCTGGGCCAGCTCCTCGCCGGTCGGCGTGAACGCCGTGTTGATGACCTCCACCTGCGGCGGGTAGATCGCCCACTTCCCATCGAAGCCCATACGTGCGCCCATCTCAGCATCTCGCCGGCATGCTTCCAGATCGCGAATCGCCAGTGTCACGCCATCTACACAGGTGATACCCGCCGCCCGCGCCGCCGTTATCGTCTTGGCTTTTGCGTAGTTGTAGTAGAAGAACTGTTCCGCGCCCAGCTCCTTCGCGCCGATGTCGCCCGCGAAGTCCACCAGCCCGAAAATCAGGCCGCTCATCCGGGGCGTAGCCTTGGCAATCTGCTCCGCATGCAGCACCGCCTCCGCCGACTCGATCAGCGCCTCGATCTTGATACGCCCGGCGGCAAACCCCATATTCAGCTCAATCTGTGTCAGAAAGCGATCCACGAAAAGAATATCTTCAGGGCCGCTCACCTTGGGAATCACGACACCATCCAGGTGCGCCCCCGCTGCCTCCACCACCTCGATGAGGTCGCGATAGAAGAACCGAGTGCCGATGTTGTTGGGGCGGAAGGTGCGAATCTTCCCGCCGAAGTCAAGGGTATTGAGCGCCTCCGCGACTGTCTTGCGCGCGGCCTCCTTCTGTGACACCGCACAAGCGTCTTCCAGGTCGAACATCACCTGATCGGCTGCGGACGCCGCCGCCTTCGCCATCATCTTCAGCGAGTGGCCAGGGCAGGTCAGCTCCGAGCGCCGCACGATGAAGTCCCTGGCAATGACGAGCTGGCGCGCGGGCGCTAGCGATCCCGCGGTATCATCTTCCTTCTCAGCCATGATCTTCATTCTCCCTGTTTGTGGCCTCAGAGTGGCCGGGACTCCAATTACCTGCCTCGCCATTCTTCCTGATTTCTGTCACGGCAAGGAGCGTTTCTGCTATCCTGGAAACCATATCCCGCCGTGGGAACTCCACGCAAGACGCGCCAGCCCGAATGGGGATATTGGCCGTTGGGCGTGCTGCTGCTCTCGCGCCGCGCAGGCATTCTGTTTTTGCGGTATAGTTTGAGCACCCAGCGCGTCTGCGGAGCACGTGCTGCCACGCATCGCCGCGATGAGGTCCCCGGTCGCGGTGGGCGGCTGGCGCGATGAGGTGCATGGAGGATACCGTAATGCCCGCGCTGTAGGGCTAGAGGGTGTAGCCCTGCGGTCAGGGATATGAGAAATGACGGAACGAGGGATGAGTGCGCCGGAAATCTCGATCGTAATCCCCGCCTTCAACGAAGCGCGGCGTTTGCCGGAGAGCATCGCCCGGCTGAAGGCATATCAGGCGACACGACCGCGTATTGGCGAAGTCATTGTCGTAGATGACGGCAGCACCGATGGAACGAGTAGCGTAGTCGAAGGGCTTGCGCGAGAGTGGCCAATGTTACGCCTCGTGCGGGCGGCGCATCGCGGCAAGGGCGGCGCAGTGCGTGTGGGCGTGCTTGAGGCCGCTGGTACATACATCGCGCTGGCCGACGCCGACTTCTCCATGCCAGTGGAACAGTTCGACCGCTTCTCGGCACCAGCGCTAGGTGCATATGATATTGCCATCGGCTCACGCGAGGCGCCAGGCGCTCGCCGCTTTGATGAGCCAGGCTATCGCCACCTCATGGGCCGCGGTTTCAATGCGCTGGTACGCGTGGTTCTGCTTCCTGGCATTCAGGACACCCAATGTGGCTTCAAGTGCATGCGGCGCGATGTCGCGATTGACCTCTGCCAGCATCAGACGATTGACGGATGGGGCTTCGACGTTGAGCTGCTGTATATCGCGAGATTACGCGGATATCGTGTGGTTGAAGTCCCAGTATCCTGGTACTACGCGCCCGGTAGCCGGGTGAACCCGATACGTGATACGGTAACGATGGTGCGGGATGTGCTAACAATCCGGCGGAACGGAAAACGTGGATGCTATGACATACAGACCGTGACTGTGCCCGCGCAGTCGCAAATGTCGAGGTAAGAGGATGCGGACAAGCTATTCCGAGGACAAGACGAGTGCGGCGCTCTCAGAGAGCGCCGCACTGGCGGGCGCGCCCACACGCCAGCGCGCGCCGGGTGTGCTCGGACAGCTAGCCCTCGCGATTGCGTTGATCCGTCCAAAACAGTGGACGAAA
This sequence comes from Ktedonobacterales bacterium, assembly GCA_035310125.1. Lineage (GTDB taxonomy): Bacteria > Chloroflexota > Ktedonobacteria > Ktedonobacterales > JADMIN01 > DATGEP01. The sequence goes on along the minus strand of DATGEP010000042.1, from coordinate 15,268 downwards.
AATGGACTGGTGCTGCTCGCGCTCATTTTTGCGCGGCGCGCCACAGACCTGGGAGCGGTGGAGCGTGTGCTCACTGCCTTCTTCGCATTCTGTCTCGCAGCCAGCGTCGTCTACGTCATCAACGATATCGCCGACCGCGAGAAAGACCGCCAGCACCCGGTGAAGCGCAACCGTCCCATCGCTTCCGGCCGGCTCATGCTACCCGTGGCGTGGATGACCGCCGTGCTCTGCGCGTGTGGGTCGGCTGTCCTTGTCGCCGTCGTGATGGCGCAGGAACCGCTCCGTAGTGCCGATCCGTTCGGTAAATGGGGTGGCAGCGCCCTGCTTTTCGCGCTCACTCTCGGCAGCTACGTCGTCATGAATCTCCTGTATTCGAGCTGGCTCAAGCATCAAGTGCTCTGGGACGTCTTTATTATCGCGGCGGGCTTCGTGCTACGCGCCCTCGCGGGTGCGTTCGCCATCCCGGTGCCCATCTCGCCCTGGTTCTACCTCTGCACGACATTTCTCGCGCTGTTTCTGGCCCTCGGCAAGCGCCGCGCCGAGCTCGTGCTCCTGAGCGACGATGCCGCCAATGCACGGAGCAACCTGCGCGAATACAACCTCGTCCTGCTGGATCAGCTGCTGGCGGTAGTGGTCACCTGTGTGCTCATCACCTACAGCCTGTATACGTTCCAGGGCGAGAACGCCAGCCATACGCTCATGATCACCATTCCGTTCGTCATCTTCGGCGTCTTTCGCTATCTCTATCTGCTCTACGTGAAGGGAGAAGGCGAACGACCCGACGAGCTACTCTGGCGCGACCGCCAGATCTTGGGCTCGGTGGTGCTCTGCGTCGTCGCCGTCATGGTGCTGCTGTATGGCATCCCATTCATCCATGGTTGATCCGCGCAAGGTGGAATCGGGCGGTGACGGCGGAAGGAGCCATCCTGATGTCGCGAAGGCCGCGCGGGAACACGAAAGTTCGACGGGGCGAATAGAGGCGGCGCGCGAGCGCTCGCGACAGCACACTTCGCTACCCGAATGGCTGGATGTCCTTTCGGCACGTATACGCTCGCTTACGCGGCGCTGGCCGTGGTTGGGCTATTGGGAGTTCTGGCTCGCGCTGGTCGTTGGCGCGTTCCTGCGTCTCTGGCAGCTCGGCTCCTCCCAATTCCTCGACGATCAGGCGATGCTGATGAGCATGGCCCGTGCCAGCGTACTGCGCCATGCCATTCCGATAACAGGTATCCCATCCTCAATTGGTGTCCTCAATCCACCGCTAAGCGTCTATCTGCTAATACCCTTCGCGCTCTTTGGTAAAGACCCAGCTCCCGCTATCATCGGGATCGCCCTCTGGAATGTCATCGGCGTTGCGCTCTGCTACGTCTTTGCCTGGCGCTTCTTCAATCGCCGGGTCGCAGCCATTGGCACACTGCTCTTCGCCACATCCATCGCCGCGGTAGACTTCAGCCGCTTCCTCTGGCAGCAAAACTATCTCCCGCCGCTGCTCATTTTGTGGGCGCTGGCGACCTTTGCTGGTGCCGTGCGCGGTAGTCGCGGCTGGTTCTTCGCTGGCGTGGTGCTTCTGGCGCTCGCGCTACTCCTCCATCCAACGGCGCTACTGTTACTTCCTGTGCTGGCGGTCGCCTTCGTGCTCGCGCCCCGCAAGCCGGACCTCTGGGAGTATGTGGCGATTGCGGCGGCGTTGCTCGTCCTGGTGGCTCCCACTCTCATCTGGGAGTACGTCAGCGGCGGCTTCGATGTGCGCATGCTCCAGCAGTACACATCAGCCCCGCCACAGGTGAACCTGGATGTGCTACGAGTGATGGAGCAGGTGCTTGGCCCGCCCATTGACTCCGCCGCCGTAGGGCCGACGACCTTCGCGCCGCCCACCGCGAGCTCGCCATATGCCGCCATCGCCGGGTGGGCGCCCATCCTCTGGTATCTCGCCTGCGCGGTCTATGGCGTGAGCTATGCCATTGTTACGGGCCTCGTCGTCGCGCCCATCGCTCGCCGCTGGCAGTCGGTCTCACACTCGCCTGCTGGTCAACGGCGTGGCGGGTTCCGCATCGTGGAAGTCTGGCGAACACTGCGGGCGGACCAGGCATGGCGCGTCCATCTGCTTCTCTGGCTCGGCGTGACGTTCGTGCCACTGGCGATGATCCGCCACTCCAGCCGGGTGCATGCGCACTACCTGCACGTGCTCTACCCATTGATCTTCATACTCGCCGGCGTTGGCATAGACTGGCTGCTCAAGTGGCTGCGCCTCCACCGGCCATCACTCCGCCTCACCGATGCACGCCGCGCGCATACGCTCCGGCTCGCGAGAACCGCGCTCGCGGTGGGTGGCGTTGCCGCGCTGATCGCCGGTCAGACGCTACAGAGTGGCCTCTACATCGCGTCGCAAGCCACAGGACAGGTAAGCTACGCCAACTATGGATACCCCGTGGGTGAGCTGCGAGCGGCCGATGCGGAGCTTACTACGCTTCAGCGCCAGCAGGAAGCGGTGGCAACCTACATCAGCGCCCCGATCTTCTCCATCTCCAGCGCGCTAACGTACATGCTCGTGAGCGAGCGCGCTGATCGAACGCTCGTCTACGGGAACTGCCTCGTCCTGCCGCCATCCGGCAGCCCGCCCGTCCTCGTGGTGTCAACGGACGCTCAAAGTCCGGTGGCTGGTCTCCTACCTCAGCTACCCACGGCGCGGCTCGTGCGCACGCTTCCTATGCCCGGCAACGAGCCGTTCCTGGTATACCGCGTGCAGGGTGGCGCCCCAGCCCTTCCACATGAGCGATTGCTACCAAATCTGATCTTTCAGGATGGCTTCGGCAACACCATGCGCCTGGACGGAGCCGTGCTCGAGAACGACACCACGCTCCGCCTGCGCTGGACAGTCCTGCGGATGGCATCGTCCGCTGGGGCATCGCGCCGGTTCTACGTAGATGCGCGGGCAGTCCGTTCCGGCGTGGAAACCGACCCCGCGATTGCGCACGTAGAATGCGACCCGACGCGGTGGCAGGATGGAGCGACGATCTTTACCTGGGTCTCGACTGCGGCGGTGACTCCGCCCGCGCAGCCTGTAGCGCCGCTTCCTGGCACAGTCGCTATCAGCGCGTGGGACCAGGTCGTCTACTACGCCACTCCAGTGCGTCACGGTCTGCGCCTCTTGACGTCCAACCTCGTGTATCAGCTACCCGCCCAGCTTCTCGCAATGAACCCACCGCCGCCCATATTGCTTCCCGCCGGCATGATGATTTCGCATGGCGAGCTTGTCGCGCCGAGCTTCACGCTCACCTCGCCGTAGCGCCCATGTTCAAGTGAGATTGGGCGCCAGCACGCGGCGATAGAGATCGTTGGTCAGCACACCATGCGGATCATACTGGCGTTTCAACGCGGCAAAGTGGGCCATGCTCTCCGCTGGAAACATGCGCCGCGCCTGCTCTGCCGTGACGGTGCTGTCCTTCGCGAAGTAGCAGCGCCCCCCGGCGTCCGCCACCACATCGTTGAGCGTGCGCATGAGCGCCAGCGTGCGCGTCTCGGTGCCGCGATGCACGGGATAGTCCAGCGCGAGGGAATAGCCATCGAGGAGATAGGTAAGCGTAAAGTCCGCTGGGCGGTGCTTCTTGAGCACAGACAGCGACGGCACGATCCCCGCCGCCTGCGAACGCCGAAGAATCTCGCGGAACGTGCCAGCGGCGGCCTCATGCGGAATGAAGCTTTGATGCTGGATCAGGCCACCCGGTAAATACGTCTCACGCCAGTTGGGGATGGCGTCGAGCAGGAAATTGGCCGCCGCGTACGCCTCCAGATGCGGTCTCCCGCCACTGGATGCCCGGCCGCGCAGCCACTGGCCGCGATTGGCGACCCAAACGCCGAGCGGTGTGGTGAGTGGTCGCGCCAGGCGTGGCACCCAGGGGGTGGGGATCGCGCGCATCAACAGCCCGCGATGCTCCTGCGCCGCCACAGTCAAGCTACGCTCCGGATGCGGATCTTCGCCCGGTGCCAGATCGCGCCCGGCTTTCAACAAGCCGCGGCCCAGGTGTTTGCCGCTGGCGCCGGTATCTATCCACGCGACCAGGTCCGTCGCCTGCGCCGTCGCCGCTTCGAGCGCGTCCAAAAGCGCGTCCAGTGATGTATGTGCCGTCTGCGCTTCGGAAACGTAGCCAGAATACACCCGGCGCGTTTGCAGCGTCAGACGCGTGAAGCACCCCAGCAGCCCGGAGCCGCCAATCGCGGCGAAGAAGAGGTCGGAGTGCTCGTCACGCGAGCAGGTGGCTATCCGTCCATCCGGCAGGAGGAGATCGAATGCCAGCACGTAGTCACCAAAGCAGCCGGTACGCCAGTTGTTCTTGCCGTGCGCGTTGGCAGCCGCCGCGCCCCCGATGGTCACGGCGCTGGTGCCTGGCACGACGGTGGGCCACCAGCCGTCAGGCAAGATATGCCGCCAAAGCTGCGCAACCGTAACGCCCGGCTCGACCGTCACAATGCCGGTTGTGGCATCCCACGCCAGCACGCGGTTGAGCCCGGTGCTATCCAGGACGATGGCATCCGTATTGAGCGCGGCGTCGCCGTAGCTGCACCCCGCGCCGCGCAAGCCAATTGTCCCGCCCGACGCTCGCACTTCGGCAAAGAGCGCCGCAACCTCTTCGACATCTCGTGGCCGCGCCACGCGGCAGCGCGAACGATTCCGCAGGCCCCATCCCGTTAGCTCGGCGTCGTGTAGCTCTGTGGCCGCAATGCTTGAGCTCATCCCTCTTCTCCGCAATCCAGTACGCTAGATGGGCAGGCGCGCCATCAGCGACGCCGGCAGCGCCCGGATGACCCACATAATCGGCCGCCAGTAGCCAGGAACGTACGCCACCGATGTGCCGCGCTCACAGGCAGCGGCAATCCGCTCGGCGGCCAGAGTTGATGAGATGGTAAGCGGCTTGGGAAGCTTCACGCCCGCCGTCATCGGTGTGGCGACATAGCCGGGCTTGATGGTCACGACGTGCACGCCAGTGCCATGCAGCCGGTAGCGGAGCGATTCGAGGTATGTGCTGAGGGCGGCTTTGGAAGCCATATAGGCGCTGTTGCCGCGCCGTCCACGGTCGCCCGCGACGGACGAGATGGCGGCAATAGTGCCGCCTCCCGCGCGCTGGAAGGACGCGGCGGCAAGATCGAGCCAGCGTATCGCGCCAATCACATTCGTCTCGATCATCGCGCGCTGATCTTCGAAGGACCACGTGCCCCGCGTCTCCGGTGGCATCACTCCGGCCGTGTAGACGGCCAGACGGAAGGTCGCTCCAGCCGCCGCTAAGTCGCTGGCGACACGAGAGAATACCTCCGGCGCCGCGTCATATTCGCGAACATCATGCGGATATGTTGTGGCACGTCCCTTACCGCCGTCGTTGATCTCCCGCGCAACCTCATTCAGCTTCTCGCTCTGGCGTCCGATCAGCGCCACCACATAGCCGCGCGCCGTCAGCACCCGCGCCAGGGCAGCGCCCATGCCACTGGATGCGCCGATAATCAACGCACCAGGGCGGCCCGTGCTCACTGCTCCATCCGCCGCCGTCTGTACCTGCTGTTGCATGCGTTGTCCTGTATTCCTCTCCACGAAAGGGATTGGCGCTTCAAACCGACCCCGAATGGCATAGATGGCTCGCTTGTGGCTGAGTAACGTACATAAAACATGCGCGCATCTCCTCTTGGATGCGCATGCACGTCTCGAACCGCTATGCGTATTGGCGGGCGGGTTCCCGCTCTGGGGGTGTATGGACGGGATAGCGTGCGGCGCCCTTCGGCGTGGCGCCGTTATGCGATGTCGCCCATTCGCCCAGCCAGCGTTCCAGGGCATTGGCGCGATACTGCGCCTTTTCCGATCCTTTGATCTCGTTACACTTGCGGTGCGCCGGCACGAGATTGTGCGCGGCATGCTCACCGCCATCAGCCAGCGCCAGCACATGGTCGAACGAAAGGTCGGTCAGAGTGACGGGCCTGTGGCAAAGTGCGCAGAGCCAGCGTCCCTGAGCATCGGCGGACTTGTCCAGAATGTGCGCGAGCTCGACGGCTCGCACCGAGCCATCCACACCGCGCCGGCGGGCGCCGCTATTCAGGCGCAGCGCGCGCCGCCGCACTATGTCTATCATCCAATCATCGAAGGTCGCCGGCCACTCCAGATTCTCCACCCTGCGCACGGGCGGCGCCGTGCGGACTGGACGCGGCTGCGTGCGCGGCGTCGCGGAGGCCATATGGTGCGGGGAGCGCACGGGCGTGCTGGTGGGACGGCGGCGCGCGTCAGCGGCGATGGGGAGGCGCTGGTCGGGGCGTGATTGCGTGGGCCGAGGAAGTGCGGATTCGGGGATAGAAGATTTGGCTGGTCGCGGCAGGGGAGAAAGGACGGCGGGATGATGCGGCCATGCGCTCCATGCGCTCCAGTGGTGGCGCTCCCGTGCGCCGTCGTTGGCACTCCATTCCGAACCAGCGTGAACAAACCGTACAACAAAACCGCCAGGAGGCGCCATGGCTGATCCACCGGGATCGGCCTGCCTGGCTCGCGTAGAAAGGCGCATACTCAAATTGTTAAACTCTCCGCTTCTGCCACCACCACCCGCCGGTAGCTGCCCGGCCCGAAGCCGGGGCCGTGGATGTTGGTCTTACGTCTGGGTTACGTGGAGCGGTCGCGCCAGCACACTGCGATTTCGCGGCATTTGCATCTCTGTCGCGCCAATCGGTCGCGCGCAACTCACGCTCTCCTCTCATTATTCGTCACCTGGGTCTATTCTGTCAAGCGACTGACCAGGATCGGGGGTCGCAACGATCACGCGGGCGTTCGTGACAGCCAACAGATCCACAACTTTCAGCCGCAGGTTGATGCCGCGCTGTCCGCCATTGATGTACAGTTCATCCAGCCGCGCGCCGGGCGCATCCAGATACACCTCGAAGCGTTTGTCCAGCAGCGCCAGCGGCGAGATGCCGCCCACCTTCAGCCCGGTAAGCCGTTCGGCGTCGCGCTGAAGCGCCATGCGCGCCGACTTCGCGCCGACGGCCCGCGCGACGAGCCGCAGATCCAGCTCGCGGTCGCCCGGCGTGACGATGAGCAGGTGCCGTGTCCCGTCCGCGATGACCACCAGCGTCTTGAAGACGTGACCCGCCGGCACGCCGAGCAGCGCCGCCACTGTATCGGCAGAGTGGATCGTCTCCGCGTACGTGAACGTCGTATACGGCACGCGCCGAGCATCCAGCGCCCGCATCGCGTTGGTCTTTGGTGCGCTCTGTCTGGACATCGCAAAGCACTCCATATACCATAGATGAACACACGCCTATGGGTGTTATACTAGCTCCGGGGCCGGCGCGCACGTCTGCCCGCTCGCTCGTGGCGCACGTCCGCATGATGCAGGAGAATGCATGACTTCTTCCACTCAGACGCCGGTGACCATACCGGATTCTTTGCGGCAGGCTGAGGAGGCGCTGCTGGCGACGGCGGGCATTCCCATCGAGCGACACGATGCCGTCGTGGGTGATGTGCGGCTGCATTATCTCACCTGTGGGGAAGGCGATCCTCTGCTCCTGCTGCACGGGCGCGGCGGCGCGGGCGCGCTCTTTACCTCAATTCTGCCACAGCTTGCGAAAGAGCGCCGGGTGCTGACGCTGGATCTGCCCGGGTGGGGACTTTCCGACAAACCGCCGTTCACCGGGCAGCGCGCGCGCGACACGCTGGCAGGGTGGGTGGAGAGCGTGGCCGGTTTCCTGGACAGTCAGGGCTTGGAGAACATAGATCTGCTGGGGCACTCGATGGGCGGCTTCACGGCGCTGGGTATGGCGCTGGCCCATCCGGAGCGTATCTCACGCCTGATCCTGGTGGATGCCGGTGGGTTGGGCGAGGACATCCAATGGGATATGCGGCTCTACTACGCGCTCGGCCCCGAGAAGATGCACCGGCGGCTGGGGCCGCGCTTCACGCGACTGGCGCTCCGGCAGGGTGTGGGGAAGCATGCGGACGAGCTGCCGCCCCAGTATTATGATCTGGCGCAGGCGCTCCTCACCCAGGCGGAGGTGATTCCCAGTGGCGCGGCGGCCTTCAATCGCTGGATCAATTTCTCTGGCGTCCATTTAACACTGATGGACCGCCTGAAAGAGCTGGAAATGCCAGTGTTGCTGTTATGGGGCGACAGCGATGCTATCTGCCATTACTCCAGTGCCCTGGTGGCGGCGCGGCAGCTTCGCGACGGGCAGCTCGTTGCCTTCACGCATTGCGGGCACACACCCTTTCTCGAACGCCCCGACGACTTCGCGCACGTGCTGCTCACCTGGCTGAACGGCATTTACGTGCCGCCGCGCACCTAGAATCAGCGTACTATCAGGAGGACGCATGTCTGAGGCGGTTCTGCTCTCCACCAATCTTCCCTTGCCGCGATTCGGCACCGGAAAGGTTCGCGATACCTACGATCTAGGTGACACGCTGCTCATGGTGACCACCGACCGGCTTTCGGCCTTCGATTGCGTCCTGCCCAACGGCATTCCCGGTAAAGGGCATGTGCTGACACAGCTTTCGGCGTTCTGGTTTGGCCGCACCGGCGACATCATGCGCAATCACCTCCTCAGCACGAACGTGGCGGATTTGCCAGAAGCCGCGCGCCCCTATGCTGAGGAGATAGCGGGCCGCTTTATGATCGTCCGCAAGGCGCGGCGCATTAACTACGAGTGCGTTGTGCGCGGCTACCTGGCGGGCAGCGCGTGGCAAGACTACCGGGAGACGGGCACAGTCTGCGGGGTGCGTCTCGCGCCGGGACTGCGCCAGGCGGACGCGCTCCCTGAGCCGATATTTACGCCGGCTACCAAGTCGGATTCCGGGCACGACATCAACGTCTCCCTCACAGAGATGAAGAATGTCGTCGGCGAGGATCTCGGCGAGGCGCTGGCGCGGACGAGCATCGCCATCTATCGCGCCGCCGCGAGCTACGCGCTGGACCGCGGCATCCTGATCGCCGACACCAAAATGGAGTTCGGCCTGCTCGATGGGCAGCTTTTGTTGATTGACGAGCTGTTGACCCCGGATTCGTCGCGCTTCTGGGCCGTCAGCGACTACCATCCAGGCGTGTCGCCGCCGAGCTTCGACAAGCAGTTCGTGCGCGACTGGCTGGAGCGCAGTGGTTGGAACAAACAGCCGCCCGCCCCGGAGCTGCCGCCCGATATCGTCGCAGGCACTGCCGCCCGGTATCGCGAGGCGCTGGCGTGGCTCACCGGCACGCCTATAGCGTAACGCTCAGCGCGTTGCTGTACCGCCACGCCGCACGTCCGCGCGGACCGGGAGACGTGCAGGAGCCTCGAACGACCCTGTCGCTCTCGGCATTCCTTGAAGTTGCCGTGCGCATGTGCTACACTTGGTCCGTGCGCGGCAGCGCGCCGCTGGCCCCCATAGCTCAGCGGATAGAGCACCGGCCTCCGGAGCCGGGTGCGGGCGTTCGAGTCGCCCTGGGGGCACCCAACAACAACCCATAATCGCCTCCGAGAAGCCCCTGTACCACGCGGACAGCGTCAGCACAGGGGCTTTGTCGTGCGTGGGAACCGACAGCGCACCGCACGATGGGCTATTGCCACGACGCCTGCCTGGACTGCGGCACGACCGAGCGCCCACACCGCGTTTCCGGCTGCTGTAAGCGTTGCGATGACCGCTGACGCTACCAGAGGAAGCATAATAGTATCCAGAATGAAGGCATGTAGGACACTGTCGTTCCTCCACCGTGGTACACCTCTCGAACGGGATACCCCGAAATCCGCACAGCATGCATGAGCGTCCACGCGGGGTTGGACACGGGCACGTGGCGAGGCGAAGCTGGACGCTTCCAGTTGCCGGGATCGTGTTGGCCCGATAGGGCGCGGCTCGACGGGGTGTACTGCGGTGTGAGCTTCCTCACCCTTTGTCTACCGCTGAGTCACAGTAAAGCGCTTCCCGCGATACTACCTGCGTGGAAGACATACAGCCTATCTCGCCGGATGCCGAGCCTGCCCGACGTCGAAGACCCGCTCGCCGAAGACGCGACGCGACCAGTAGTGCGAACACGTTGCACTCTGCCAAATTCACCAGCGTGGCTGGTAGACAGGGCCACCATTGTGCCGATCTGCTTGAGCGGGTGTTGACCACCGGGTCTGTCTCTGGCTATCCTCGCTCCGCGGCGGGGTCAATCACACCGCCACCGCTCACACCGACGTCCGGTGCCACCGCCCACTGCGCACGCGCAGGTACGTAATGCTCGCCTCGGTGCAGAAATCCACCACCATCGCCAGGCGTGCGCCGGGCAAGCCGAGCAGCGGAATGACCAGGAGCGCCAGCGGCACCCGCACGCCCCACGTTCCCGCCGCCCGCACCAGCACAGGAAACTTGGTATCCCCCGCGCCGCGCAGCGCCCCGATAAAGACGAACGCGGCTCCCGATGCCGGCAGGGTGAAGAATGACAGGCGCATAGCCGTGCCCCCGGCCTGAAGCACCGACGCATCCGCGACGAACATCCCCAGCACCACATGCGGGAGCAACCCTACGACCAGTGCGACCGCGCTCATGACCAGCAGACAGGGCCGCAGCGACGCCCAGATAGCTCGCTGCGCAAGCGCTGGATCAGCCGCACCGAGCGCCTGCCCGACGATGGTCGTCGTGGCGACCGAGAAGCCGATGCCCGGCAGCGTGCCGATGCTTTCGACGGTGTTGATCGCCGTGTTGGCGGCATAGGCCGCCGCGCCCAGTGGCACCACGAAGCGCAGGAAGCTGATGATCCCAAGCTGAAATACCGTAAGCTCGGCAGCCGAGGGCAGCCCGACACGCAGCACACGCTGCGCGAGCGGCCAGTTGGGGCGCAGGGCGGCGCGGGTAATCTGTGGGGCACGCGGGTGCCGGCGACTGAGCATCGTGAGGGCGACGCCGCAGCCGACAACCCAGCCCGCCGCGGCCCCACAAGCCGAGCCGAGAACACCGATTGGCGCGATACCCAGCCCCGGCACGCCGTTCATGAGCGACCACGAGGCGAGGATGTTGATGCCGTTGACGCACAGCATAACCGCCAGCGGACGGCGCGCGTCGCCCGCGCCGCGCATCGCCGCCGTACACGCCGAGGCGGCGCCGGTCGCCGGGAACGCCAGACTGTACACACGCAGGAATGTGGCGACGAGATCGGCCACCTGCCCATCCACGCCGAGCACGCGCGCGATGAACGTAGCCAGCGGCACCGCTGCGAGCAGCAGCACACATCCCGCGACCAGCCCCAACATGATACCTTGCCCGGCGGCGTGGCCCGCGAGGCGCCGATCCTTCGCCCCAGTGGCGCGCGCGACCAGCGCGGTGACGCCAATATTGATGGCGAAGAACGCCGTCATCGCCACCCACGCGGCGGTTGAAGCCACGCCAACCGCCGTCACGGCCGTCGCGCGACCGTAGCCCAGGTGCGCGGTCGCGGCGGAGGAGAGGTGGCCAGAGAGGAACGTGTCTGACGTCCCGACGCCCAGCGTCAGAAGCTGCTCGCCGATAGCTGGCAGCGCCAGCGCCCAGACGCGCCCGCGCAGCTCACGGTCGCTGACGGTAGGATGTTCTCCACGCGGGCGGGCTACATGTGCGCGCAAACCGCGCCGTGCGACGATGCCCACCATGCCGCTCACGACAGCGCCCGGTCGCCAGGAGCGGTGCGCCGTTACCAGCGAGGCGGCGACGCGACGAGACTTCGTGGGGAGAATGGCGCGCATCGGTGGCGGTCCTGACACGTGTGAGTTCGACGGATATCAAACGTCGCGCTGGCACGACACGAGGCGATCCGCGAGTGTCGCGAGATCGGACTCCTCTCCGATGGTAACGTCGTTTGCACCCATCAGTAACGCCGTGGGACTTCGTTCGTAGATGGGCAACACGGCTACGTATCACGCTGCGATAGGCGGTAGGGTTAGACGCCGATCATCCTTGCGGCTCACTACTATTCCGTGATCATTCTGCGCTTCATCCGGCGGCTGCTCAATTTGCTCTACCGCTCGCCGCAACAGGTCCGCCATCTCTCCGCTCCATTGATAGTTGGCCTGGCGTTCGACCTCTCCATGCGCTTTTTACCATGCCCGCCGACTCCACCGTCGCTTGACACCTCTACCCGTCCGATGCCACAATGACCCCACAGCGTCATACACTTATCTCGGGCGGTTGCTGAAACTGGCAGACAGGGCAGACTTAGGATGCCTACTTAACCTAACTCCCGAAATTTCCTCACTTCATGGCAGACAAGCAATAGTGAACAGGGAAGACTTGTCTTCATGAAAACGTCTGCTGCCCTTACCGCCTTCTTCTTCGCCAAAGACTTCACGCCTTACACCCGACGTGGCTACGAACGCAGCCTTACCGCCTTCTTCTCCTGGGCCGAAACCCACACCTGCGAGCTGCATCCCCAACCAGTATGTGACGTAGAGGACGTGGACAAGCGCCACTTCAACGAGTTCCTGGCTCGCCTGCGCGTCACGCCGTCAGTGGCAACGGGTAAGCTGCTAACCGGACAAACCCTACACGGCTATGCCCGCGTTATCAAGGCGTTCCTCAACTGGTGCATCAAAGACGACATGCTGCCTGAGCGCGTGACGAAGAAGCTAGACATGCCAAAGAAGGAAGTGCGGGTTATTCCGGTCTTCACCCCAACCCAAGTCAACCAACTCTTCAAGGCATGCGAGCGACCGGGAGACATTCAGTACCCTTGGATTGCTGAACGAGACAAGGCTATCGTAGCTATATTGCTCGATACAGGCATCCGGCAAGCGGAGCTGTGCGGACTCACGTTGGACAGGGTACGTCTCGATAAGCAAGACTCATACATCATCGTGTTTGGGAAGGGAAGGAAGGAACGAGAGATAGGGTTGGGCCAAGCGTCCAGGCAGCAACTCCATCGCTACATTCATCGGTTCCGGCCACATGCCCCAGGTGTCAACCACGTGTTCCTGACTCGTGACCGTAGGCCGCTGGCGGCACATGGACTGGAAGCAGTGATGCTCCGACTGAAGACTATTACCGGCATTACGGGCATGCGCTGTTCCTGCCACGACTTCCGGCACACATTCGCGTACAATTACCTTGCCAACGGTGGCGACCTGTTTAAGCTCTCCCGCTTGTTGGGCCATACGGACATCGCGACGACGCAAGGGTATCTCAGAGCGTTCCAGTCACGCGATGCACGGAAAGGCTTTAGCGTGTTGGATAAGATGCGGGAACAGCGGTAACACGCCTGTGGTTGCGGCTCATTCTCCGTGTTGGGAGTGGGCCGTTTTGCTTGTTCCCAGCTGGCATCGTGACGAGGGCACGCATGCGTCCTTGCCGCCCCGGTTCCGTCCTTGATGCTATGACATACATGCAAGTGCCATGCCCACCGAAGTGAGCGCTTATGCCTACTTGGCGAAGTACCGCTGGGTGAACGTGATAAGGCCAAAATTCCATTGAAGGCGTATGGCTGGCGCCCATGTCCTATCACGACGTCTTCAATGGACCGAACACCCCTTCAAGACGGTTCTGAGCTTGGCCGCAGATATTAACTAGCTTCGTTCTTTCGGAGAGCACGTGGTCCAGAAAGTGACTTCTCTCATATGCGTCACCCGAATTTGTAATGGGCTTTGCCCGTACTTGGTCTTGTTTGTCGAGCAACGGATTGAGAATGGTTGCGCGGCTGCCAATGTCATGGAGCAAGGCAAGGAGGCCGCTCTCTGGCGGCAGCATGTCACTCACGTCAGCCAGTAGCACCTTGAACGCGCTAGGCTCAAGTCGGACTGCCCATGTGGTTGGGTCGTGGAGCATGTTGAGAACCGTCACGAACGTGGCCAGTTCCAGACGTAACAGAGTAACTTTTTGCAACCGCCCTTCTGTGTAAAGCATCTGGTCCCTTACCTCAAAATAGCTCATCGGTCGGGCAGTACCACCTTCGCCGCGAATGTAGAACGCTCCCTCACACGTATGTGGACGTAGTGGACTCGTCGGGACGTGGACAACAAAGATGCAGTTCGCAGCATCACCGGGGATGGGAATAGGTTGAGCGTCAAAGTAAATGTCTCGCTCGATTGGTTTGAGTTTGTCAGCGAACTCTTTACGGGGGTCTTTGGGGACAGGTATGCCGACGATACGGTCTTTTGGAGCGGCAACCGCCATTTTGCGGTCTCGTACTCCGAAGAGAATGTATCCGCCACTGCCGTTGGCCATTGAGCATGTTGTATGACGCACAGATGCGAGTTGTTCATCCCGCCCATTGGCTATCGTTGGGTGTAACACCGTCTTGTAGTCGAAACGGGCTGGCTCAAACTCATGTCGCTCGACAACGGTCACAACCGTATCGTAGGTCCAAAAGGCAAGGCTCTCTGATACATCCATAAGCCCCTCGCTGGTACGCAAGGTCATATACGCTTGTCACAAGTATACGCACATGCCGCTCGACAGGTAGGACTTCCTGTGCCTTGCTGAGCCTTAGTCCATAATGGCAGGTAGTGCGGCTGTAGTTAGTCAGGTTGGGAGCGGGCACGTGCAGGACTACTCAGGATACCGGAAGTGGTACGTGTGGGAAGGCAATCCCGACGCAGAGGACAACGACTACGTTCCAGCAGAGACGGTTACATTCGGGTACTTCCAAAGCACCGAAGACAAAGCCACCATGTTTATGGCCTGGTACCTTGACACCCCAACCACCAACTTGACGCTGCAGCTAGAGGTCCATAGCGACGGCTGGGCCGCGCTGGCACAGTCCACCCATCTCCTGTACAAACTCGGTGAAACCACCGGCAGGGACATTCAACCGGGTGAGTTTTGCGCGTTGCTAGAGGAGTGCGGGTTTGAGGAAGGCGACCCCGAAGCCGGCGAACAAGCCGAAGCTGAATGACCGACAATGGCATGGAAGCCTCATTTTGTGTGCGCCCAACCATACGAGCCTGACTGAGAATGACATAGGTTCCTTCGTCTCGTTTCCATACTCGCGAGTCGGTTTATTTTCAAGGTTCCCAACCACAATCGCTGCCAGAACGGCTCGGAAAGAATACCCGCGAAATTAGCCATAAACCCACCGAAAAAGCTTCTCCCAACACCGAAAAAGGCCGAGTTGTCCACCAAGGCGGTTGAGTTATCCACCAAAAAGGGCTAGCTACCCACACTAAGTTATGACGAGATTAAGCGCCCTTGGTCTTCACCTTGTCACCGCGCAGCCAGCGCATGAACGCTTGGAACGCCCTGCTCTTGATAGCGCCCCAGATGGCGGGAATGATGAACGTTTTGATGAGCAAGCCTCCGACGAAAGCGATGGTGACGGAACGCTGGCCTGCC
>DATGEP010000041.1:0-7026 GCA_035310125.1 Ktedonobacterales bacterium | reverse complement strand
GCGCGCTGGCGCCGGTAAGAAGATGTGAAAGAGATCACACCCTGTCCCTGCTGCGCACTCTGATGCGTTAGCACGACGTAACAGCTCTGTGGCACCGGGCGACACGCACCGCAACCACCCAGCGCACACCGAAACGAGAGTGGTCATGTCTCACGCTTCCACGCACCAATCGCCAGAGGTGGTGGCCTTCGGGCAGCACCTCAATCGCCTGCAGGGGCCACTCTTTGGCTTTGTGCAGGGGATGATTGGCGATAGGGAGCACGCGCGCGACATCGTCCAGGATGTCTTCGTTGACGCCTGGCGGCTTGCCAGTCGCGGCGCCCCGCCATTCGCGAACGAGGAGGACGAGCCGGGAGCGCGCCGATGGCTCTTCCACGCCGCGTACTGGCGGGCGATTTCGGTGACCCGCCGTGCCCGTGTAATCCGCTGGGAGCCGCTGGATATGTCCACAGAATCTGTTCACGAGCGATATGTCGAGCAGCGCCCCTTTGAGGACCGAGTCGTCGAGGGAGAAGCGCTGCGACAGGCCCTGGCCGCACTCGCCGCCGAGGACGCCGCGTGCATCTTGCTGAGCGTCGTGCAGGTCATGTCCTCTAGCGAGATTGCTCAGGTGCTCGGCATCAGCCCAGACGCCGCCAAGAAGCGGGTCTCGCGCGCGAAACAGCGGCTCCGCGCCGCTTACTTTGCGCTAGAAGCCCGCACGACAGAGGAGCACCCGCGATGAGCACGGAATCTCCAAGACGCCCACTGCCCGGGCCGGACTGCGTGGTCTTCGGGCCACTCCTGCCGCTCTTGCACGGCGCTGAGCTTGACGCCGAGGAGGTGTGGCGCATCCGGCAGCACGTCCAGTCGTGCGCGTGGTGCCAGCACGAGCTCGCGACCTACGACGCGCTGGACGATGCCCTACGCCTGGAATTTGGCGGGCAGGCCATCCCCTTTCTCTCTCTGGAGGACGTTATGTACAATACTGATCCTGCTGAAACCGCCCCTGGGTGGATCATGGAACCACTGACACGACCGCCTGCCGAACACCGGCGCCATCGCCCGAGTCGCTTCTCCGGCTTCGCGGCGATCGCCGCCGCGATCCTCGTCGTCGCCTTCGCTGGCGCTGTCTTTGCTCAGCACGGCGCATTTCTTGGTCTGGGCTCCAGAACCAGCCCGACCGTGACGATTCAGGTGCCAGGTACATCTACCATTGGCCCGGCGCCTGCCACCACCCCGGCGCTTTACTTCGGCGCCAACGGCAGCAACGCCGGACTCTACGCACTCAACAGCCGTGATGGATCGGTGGCATGGCGTTTCACGGGGCCGAGCTTTGAGATCACACCGGTGGTCGTGCAGAATGTTGTCTACGCGGTTTCGGCCGACGACGTGCTCTACGCGGTGCGTGCCCCCGCAGCGGGAGGCACGACGGGTCAGGCGCTGTGGCATGTCGCGGTGCGCCCCGGCGCGGCATGGCTGCTGACAGATGGGCATACGCTCTATCTCGGGTCGCGAGTGGCGCCCAGCGTGTCCACCGACGCGCACGGCTTCATAGACTCTTACAGCCTGAGTGGCCAACGGCTCTGGACCAACGGCTATGATGCGGGCGACACCGCCACCTGCGCGATGAGTGCGCTCCCTGGCACGATGACCGTAGCGAATGGCTTCGTCTATGCGAGCTCCAACTGCCCGAGGGCTTTGGTAGAGGGCTTGCGTGCTTCCGATGGCGCGGTCGTTCTCGTGGTCAGGTCGTCCTTCCCCGCTGGCACACCTGTTTCCGCCGGGGAGAGTCTGACCGTCGCCAGCAGCGTGCTCTACACGAGCAGCGCCGCGAACGGCTCCGGCTTCCTCTGCGCCTTCGGGGCGAGTAACGGCGAGCGGCTGTGGTGCCATCAGCTCTCTGGGCAAGACATCGAAATGTCGGTCAACGCGCCGGTGATCGAGAACGGAACAGCCCTTGTGACGACCGATCTGGACATCTACGCGCTGCGGACGAGCGATGGCACGCCGCTTTGGACGCAGCATATCGGGCAGCTTCTTGGCCGGCCGGCGGGCGTCAATGGCCTCGTGTTCGTCGCGGGCGGCGACCGCATCCTGCATGCGCTGCGCGTTGCCGATGGTCACGAGCTCTGGCGCTACGCGATGACGGGGAACGGATCCGATCCCGTCCTGGGCAATGAGATCGTTTACCTCAATAGTTATGTGGATGGGACCGGCTTCATCTTCACCGCGCTGCGGGCGAGCGATGGCTCGGTGCTGTGGCAGAAAACCATCGTAGCCACTGGTACGACCCCTCCGGTGATCGGTTGATCTGCTCGTGGTGACGCGTGAGGCGGCGAGCAATGGGGCTTGCCGCCGCACTTCATCGGGGCGGGGGGAGTCCTGCAGCCATTTGAGGAACTACCGAGCGCCGAGCATCGTGCGCGTGATAGCCACGATAGAATGTATCAGCGCCGACGAGATTCCGTATCTGGCCCCTGAGATTTATTTGCTCTACAAAGCTAAGGGAAGTCGCCCGAAGGATGAAGCAGACTTCATGCACACCCTGCCCGCCGTAGACCAGGAGCGTCGCCAATGGCTCAAGAAAACCTTGGCCACGGCGCAGCCTCACCATCCCTGGCTGAATGTTCTTGTGGAAAGCTAAGACTCCTGGGCGTCATGGCCACGGCAAAAGCGCCAACGTGTACGAGGGATACGAGCGCGGCAGCGGGCAGATGTGAGTAAATGTGAGTAGATGTGAGCAGAAGGGGTGCTGGATGTGATCCTCCCGAAAGTCCGCGACCCGCGTTTCGTGACAATCCGTCGCGGTGGGACTCTCACCGATGCGGATCACCATCTCCTTGCCCTGTGGGCGGCAGTGTGCGCGGAGCATGTCCTGGACCACTTCGAGTCGGCGCAGCCTGAGGACGCGCGACCGCGTCAGGCGATCGAGCAGGCCCGCGCCTGGGTGCGTGGCGAGATCACGATGTCTCAGGCGCGGGCGGCGGGTGGCCATGCCATGGCTGCGGCAAGAACGTTGAGTGGAGCCGCTCGGCATGCCGCATATGCTGCCGGCCAGGCGGCAGTCGTCGCACATGTCGCCGCGCACGAGCTCGGTGCGGCCGCCTATGCGATCAAGGCCGCCCGTGCCGCCGCGCCGGAAGGAGCCGGCGCGCGCGCCGGGCGACGCGAGTGCCGGTGGCAGCGCGCCCAGCTCCCAGAGTCGATTCGCGAGCTCGTCCTCGACGACCAGCGGGTGCGGAACGCCATCTGCTGGTCGGTGTTTGACTGCTGAGAGCGCGGCGCGGACGCGCTGACCAGCGAGGGACTACGTGTGCTCGCACTGGCGGAGAAGGCCCTGCCGGACCAACCGGATGCGGAGCGCACCGTCGTAAGGAGCGGCCCACTCACACAGGAGGAACCAGAGACCGACCTAACCTTCGTCGGCTTCGTCGGGCTGGCGGACCGCCGCGGCCGGAGGTCGCCCCGGCGGTCGCCGCGACGAAGGCGGCCGGTGTCCAGCTCGTGATGATCACCGGCGATCACCCGCTGACCGCGCGTGCCATCGCGCGGAAGGTGGGTCTCATTGGCGACTCTGGCGATGCGCCCTGGCGACATGGGAGAGGCGGTCCGGGAGATTCCGCACACCCTGCACCCCCTCATGCGGCGTCCGATCTGCTGACCGGGCCGGAATTGGATCGGACCTCGGACGAGGCATTTCGCGAGGTGGTGGGCCGCACGGCGATCTATGCGCGGACGACCCCCGAGCATAAGCTGCGCATCGTGCGGGCGCTGCGGGTACTCGGTCTGATCCTAATCACCGTCACGCTTGGGGCGCTGAACGAGCTCCATGAGGATCTGCTCGCTCCACGGGCGCGCACGACGCGGGCACGCTCAGCCAACTGCACGCCTGGTCGTTGCCGCTGCTCACGTGGCTCGTGGAGGCGTTGACATTCATCGGCGCCCCGCCGGTCCTCGCGGCGGTGGCCGGTAGCGCGCCGTATCCGGTCTGCTGGTCGCCATCGGCGGTAGCGGCCGTCTGGCTGCTGTCTGCACGGTGAGCCCAGGGCCTGTGGTGACGGACCTATGGCTGGGGAAAGCAGGCGTCGCCGCTACGATTGCGCATGCCGGCGGTAGGAATCGGACGCTGTAGCCAAACAGGCTGCCGAAGGCACTGTTAAGGGTCGCTTCACTCATCCCCAGGAGGTCGCCGATTTGGTCCTGCTCCTGGCGAGCGACCGCGCCGGAAATGTCACCGGCGCCGACTTCGTCATTGATGGCGGGTTGATCTCGACGTTATGACGCGTTGGATGACGCCCAGCAAGGATGGACACGTCAGCTACAGACTCCGCATAGAGCGCGGCGCCGGGATGAACACGATTCGTCTGGATGGTCGCGACGGTCCCGCGGGAGGATGGACGTCGATGGGCGAATAGATGGCGGGCGAATTTCCGTGATACAGTGCGGTGGATGTTGCGATGACTCCAAGAACCAGCACTCCACTAAACAGGTTTCTGGCACTGGCTCCCCGCCATCCAGAGGAAGGAGATCAGCAATGGCTGAGCTGACGGTTCTCGTCCATGACAGTGACCACGTTCGTTGGGGGGGACGCCTACACTCTAATTTGACAGTCAACTGCATGTGGGCGGCTACGATGACGAGACGATGCGGGCAATGACTGCCCGGATGGCGCGGGGTGGTTCGCAAGAATCGCAGGATGCCGCGCATTCAACAGAGGTAATTCCATGGGTGATCTGACATCTGGCTCGCAACCCGCTGACGTGGACGGGGACGAGCGTGGAACGTTGGTTCAGGTCCAGTCGCGATCTGAACTCTCGGAAGTCTGGCCGTCGCTCCCGCTCGATGCGTGGCGGGACACGTACGCGACACTGCACCTGTGGACCCAGATTGTCGGCAAGGTACGGCTCGCCTTGAGTCCACCCCTCAATCACTGGTGGGCTGTGACTCTCTATGTCACGCCGCGCGGGTTAACGACCACGTCCATTCCGAATGGCAGAGACTCCTTCGAAGTCGCTTTCGACTTCCTCGACCATATGCTCTGGGTACGAGCCAGCACGGGCGGGACACGCGCTATGGCGCTGTATCCCCGCTCAGTCGCCGACTTCTATCGCGAGTTCATGGCTATCTTACGCTCGCTCGGCATCGAGGTGACGATCAATCCGTTGCCGCAAGAGATCAAGAATCCTATTCGCTGCGACGAAGATGAGGAGCACGCTGCCTATGATGCTGACTACGCTACACGCTGGTGGCGCATTCTGGTGCAATCGGAGCGCGTGCTCCAGCCGTTCCGTGCGCGCTTCCTCGGCAAGAGCAGCCCAGTCCATTTCTTCTGGGGCAGCTTCGATCTGGCGCTGACCCGTTTCTCTGGGCGGCGCGCGCCGGAGCGACCGGGGGCGGACCACGTGACTCGCGAGGCGTATTCGCACGAGCTGTGGAGCTGCGGCTTTTGGCCCGGCACGCCTGGTGGCCCCGTAGCGGAGGCCGCCTTTTATGCCTACATGGCGCCCGAGCCGCCAGGTTTCGCGGAGGCGGTGATACAGCCTTCCGCTTGCGCGAACAACCGGGAGATGGGCGAGTTCATCCTGCCGTATGAGACTGTGCGCACCGCGACCGACCCGGACGCCATGCTGCTTGACTTCGTCCAGAGTACTTATGAGGCCGGCGCAACCCTGGCGGGTTGGGATCGCGCGGCGCTTGAGCGTTGAAGTGTAGGCACTGACCTCAGGAAGGCAGCGAGGCCGGACGGCCAGCGCCCGAGGTTGGCTGCGCCGCTCGTGCCGGCGCGGCTGATGCGGAGCCATGATTTCTGCACGTCGCCGTCCGCCTCGCTTAGCGAGTCGAGCATCTGGTAGGCCACCGCCCGCAGGTGGGTTCGGTGGCGCTCGAAGCGCTCCGCCAGGTGGTTGTGTTCTTCCATTCGTCACATTCCCTCGCTGTGTTTCGTCATAGGTGCGACGAGCGAAATCCAACTGATTTGACAGGGAGACTGGCTCCCGTAGAATGTGTGTGGGCGGTCGTCACTGTATTGGGGTGGTCAGTTACCCGGTGCGGCAAAGACATTCGAAGACTCGAGGAGGAGAGAAAATGAGCACAATCCATATTGGCCCATATATCAACTTTCAGGGGCGAGCCCGCGAGGCGATGGAGTTTTATCACCATCTGCTAGGCGGCACGCTCGTCCTGAATGCCGTCAACAAGCAGGGCATCTCCCAGCCAGCCGGCCCCGGAGATCGCATCGCGCACGCGCAGCTCGATGCTGATGGCGTGCACATTTTCGCCTCTGACGGCCACCCTGATTACCCTGCTGCAATCGGCGAGCACATGGCCATTGCTCTGGGTGGGACGGACAAAGACCGGCTCACCACGATCTTCAACGACCTTGCCGAGGGCGGTAAAACGAAGATGCCGCTGATCAAGCAACCATCAGGCGCCGAGGTTGGCTGGCTCACAGACAAATTCGGCATTAACTGGATGGTTACTATCGAAAAGGCATAGCGAAGGCTCTCGCGCCGGCCCAGTCGCTACCCTATGTGTTGGCGGCGTCTGGGCTGGTATGGTTTACCTTGCCCTTGTGGCTTCAGGTTCTCTTCGTGAGGGAGAGTTTGGGCCGAAGCCACCTGCGCAAAGATCACCAAGGTGCCGCCTCGCTGCGGCTCAATCCCGATCTCGCGCGCCTTGTCATGCTCTTCTCCCAGCGCATACCGTGTCATGAATACGGATACAGGTCGGCCATGGGAAGAGGTCAATTCAGGTACTCGGCGCTCCTCACTCTTGGCGCATGGATACGTCGCAGTTCAATTCATACCAAACGTTGATGAGTCGCGTACAATCGAGGTGGAGACGTGCACCATGCTGAACCTGCGAGGGGAGTGGCCACTAACATGGGGAAGAATACAAACAAAACGCACCTGGCGCGGGTTCCAGAAGGCGGCGAGGCGACGCTGGCACGCACTGGGCAAGCTGTCGAAGCGCTACGTGTCGCTGGTGCGACGGGTCTCCCGCCAGACGAGCGTGTCATCGTAAATCCAATCAGTGGTGAGCGCG
>DATGEP010000040.1:0-15520 GCA_035310125.1 Ktedonobacterales bacterium | reverse complement strand
TCGCCATCCAACCGAAGGCGAGCAGCAGCCGGCGCAGGAGGCGCAAACGCAGGTCAAGGGTCTGGAGAAACTCAGCCACCAGCTTCGCCAGCCCGTGCAGCAGGTCCACGACTGGACCGGGGCTGGCTGTGTCCTCGTAGGTAATGGGGCCCGCCGATAGCTCGATCTCGTGCATGCGTTTCCCTCCCGTACCGAGTGCAGATTGAGTACTTCACTCGCAGTGTCCACACCTCGGGTCAGCCACAGTCCCATTAGGCGGATGCGACTGTAAGCGCGGCGATGAACAGGACGAGACACACGGCCCTCGTCGACCGGCGTAGCCACGGATGCCGCGACCAAAATGCGCTCATCGGTGCCATCCTTTCTCTCATCACATTCGCTATACGATTAGCGAATGAAATAGTCAAAAAAAAGAGTAGACGTCCGTTCCGCTCATGGCCTGGCGGAGCGAGGAGTGGGGCGAGCCTTGTTCCCGGAATTGTCGTCGCGGGCGCTGTCGTCGACGTCGTCACGAGCGCGGGCGCCATCGAGCAGGAGCTGGGCCACATGCTGCTTGCGCCGCGCCAAAAAGGCGGGATCAGCGATGTCAACGCCTAGTGGCTGCAGGAATGTCACCGCCTGCGCCAGTGGAAACCAGCAGAGGGCCACCAGATCAATGAGGAACTGCTCGGCGTCGTCATGCCAGCCAACCTCCTCCCGCAGCACCTGCACGGCTTCGTGCAAGGTCGTGACGAGTCTGGGCAAATTACCCAGATATCGGCCGCCGCTCAAGGCTTCCCACTCGGTGATGCGTATAAAGGTCGGGTGCGTGACCAAGAAGTCAAAGAGACGTTCAATCACGATGCGCAATCCGTCTTCCGGTCGAGCCCCCTGGTGTTGGCCCTGCTTGCGGAGCAGCTTGAGAAGTTCGTGTGTCATCGTCAGCGCAAAGGTGCGTTCCAGTACCGCGCGATACAAGTCCTCCTTCGAGCCAAAAAAGTAGGTGGGCAAGCCACGCGTGACCCCAGCTCGGTCACTGATCTCCTGTAAACTGGTCGCCTCATACCCTTGCTGCGCAAAAAGCGCTTCCGCCGCGTCGAGAATCGCTCTCTTGCTGGCTTCAGCCGCCTCAGTGCGGCGGGTCGGCTTCCCCGACTGGTTCCTTTGCTTGCTCATTGCCATCTCCACGCTCGAGGGTCAAACGGACGCCCCCCATTGAGCATCTTCACTCGCTATACGCATAGCGAGAAATAGCACAACACAGCGACGCGTGTCAAGTACGCCTGGGCAGTAGCCCGGGCAGCGTCATGTCCCCAGAGACGCGCTGGTCTCTCCGGCGTCTCTGGGGACAGTGCGAGCGCCATTGCTTCGCGCTCCTGGCGATCGAGCTGGCGTCCTCCAAGCTCTCTACTCGACCAGGCGATCCTCTATCGCGATCCGATGGAGCGCGCCCCAACGGTATTTGGCATTCGTGGTTGAGTGGATGGGATCAGGATGGGAGATAGTTGTCGCTAAAAGTTTGGGCGACGGTGACGGGACCCGCGAGGAGGCCCTGATTCCGCATGAAGGCGGCCATCTGCTCCCAGGCTTGCGGGTCTATATTGCCGGGCTTTGCGGCAGGCTGCATGAGCGGCAATGTTGCCTGCAGGACCGCCAGGGCGCTCGCCGCGTTCGTGGAGCTTTGCAGGTCCGGGACGTATTTCTTGCTGAGATTCAATGCGTCCTGCGGGTGGGCCAGCACGTAGTCCACGCCTTTGAGCGTGGCCGCGATGACTTTGCGCACCACGTCGGGGTGGCCAGTTAGCTCAGACTGGAGCGCGGCGAGTCCGTTTGAGATGAGCGGCTGCACGGAGGTGACGGGGAAGGTGCGGGTGGCGAAACCAGCTTTCTGGAACTGGATCACCTCGTTGTTGACGTAGCCCATGACGGCGTCCACTTTGTGGCCGAGTAGAGCGGGCACCTGCGTGTAGCCAATGCTCTGAATGGTAACGTCGCTCTTGCTGAGTCCGGCGCTCTGGAGCAGCGCGAGCAGCCCGTTATAGGTGGCGCCGTAGGGGCCGGGGATGCCGATGGTGTGGCCGCGCAGGTCGGCGATAGATTGGATGGATGAGCCGGCTGGCACGATGAGGGTAACGGGATACTGTGTGAAGACCTCGGCAACATAGGTGATGGGGACACCGTGGGCGCTGGCCTGGAGCGTCTCGTCACCGCCAGCGAAGATCATGTTCTCTTTGCCGGCGACCAGCGCGCCGAATTCATCTTCGGTGAAGCTGTGATGGCGCAGCGTGACGTTCAGCCCTTCGGCTTTGTAGTAGCCCAGGGCGTCCGCGGCGTAGAACGGGGCGAACTGGATGTTGGGCACGTAGGTCAGGCCAATGGTCACGTTCTGTGTAGCGCCATTGCCCGCAGTGGCGGTGCCGCACGCGGCGAGCGCGGCGAGCGCGAGAATGGCGAGCAGGCCAATAGCGGCTGAACGGATGGTCAGCCGTGTGAAGCGAAGTGCGTGCATAGGGGGTGCTATGCCTCCAAATATGAGAGACGCCGCTCGGCGAGCCGCCCGATGCCGTACATGGCGGCGGCGAGCAGCATGAGCATGAGGAGCGTCGCGAAGACGAGGGGACTGTCGAAGTTGCCGCGAGCGACGTTGAGGAGACCGCCCAGCCCTTGATCGCCGATGACGAATTCACCAACGACGGCGCCGGTGATGGAGTAGGTGAGGCTGGCGCGTGTGCCAGCGAGCACGCTTGGCAAGGCCAGCGGCGCCTCGATATGCAGGAGCATTGACCAGCGGCTCGCGCCGTCTACGCGCGCGGCGTCGAGCACGTCGTTGTCGAGCGTGCGCAGGCCGAGGACGGTGGTGACGACGGTGGGGAAGAAGACGATCAGGGCGCAGAGCACCGCGACGGGCAAGGTGCCGTAGCCGAACCAGAGCACCAGCAACGGCGCCAGCGCGACGGCGGGCATGGCCTGGCTGGCGGCGATGTACGGCTCCAGTACGCGGGCGAGGGTGCGGCTGCGAGCGACGGCGTAGCCCATTGGCAGAGCGACGGCGGTACCGAGTATGAAGCCGGCGACGCTTTCGATGATGGTCGTTTGGGCGTAGCTCCAGAGTAACCCATCAGTGATGGATTGCCAGAAGGAGCGGAGCACATCGGCAGGGGCGGGCAACAGGTAGGCATTGACGGCGCCCGCGCTGGTGGTGAGCTGCCACGCGACCACGACGAGCGCGCCCAGCGCGAACGCGGGCAGCAGGCCGGCGCGGCGTGCGGCGGGCTTGCGCCTCCGTACGGAAGGGGAGACGGCGGCGGTAGGCGGTCCAGTGCGTAGCGACGATGCGGGCGGCGCGGTTTGACGCGCATCGTCCGTTTCTGGGGGTATCAGCGGTGGCGAAACCGATCTGATAGCCATACGGTAGCCTCCTCGGTGAGATCTGGTCGGGGAGGCATATACAAAGAAGCCGCCCCAGCCGAGATTACCGACCTGGGGCGGCACGCAGGCGAATACGCGGCGACGCGCCCTCGCCAAAACGGAGATGGCACGCGGCGGCGCTTCGACCTTCTTCCATCCGGACTATACCGTCGGCTCCGGCGTCTCACCGGATCTGCTACGCACAAGGGCGCGGCTCGCGGGCTGGGCGTCTCGTGTGGACGCCATACCGCCGGTCGGGAATTTCACCCTGCCCCGAAGGTCATTCTTGTGGAGGGGTAGCCTGGCGCGGCGACTATCGCTCGGCGCCAGACACTCTCAACTCCACATCGAAATCATACCGCTCGATGACGGGGTTTGCCAAGAGGCGGTCGCACATCGCGCGCACGGCGGCTTCCGCCGCTTCATGACTTGCGGCGGTGAGGGTCACTTCAAGATATTTGCCGACGCGGACGGAGGAGACGTCTTGATAGCCAAGCTGGTGGAGTCCAGTGAGGACGGCATCGCCCTGGGGGTCGAGCACAACGGGCTTGAGGGTGACGCGGATGCGCGCGAGCCACTGTGTCGCCGCGGCGGCCTGGACATGGATCTCAGTCATGGTTTCCTCGTACATTCGTCGCACTGGCAGAGCAGGCGCAGGCGCTCGTAGGTGAAGATGCCGGTGTGGTGGCCATCACCCCAGACGGGTGTGAGGCCGTAGCGTCCGACAGGCTGTAGCTCGTAGAGCGTGGTCTGCTGGTCGGTGAAGTGGGTTGAGGCATCCACGGAGCCCTTCTGGCCGCCCTCGCCGGCACACCACGCGCACGGGCAGGCGCGGCGCAGCATCTCATACGGATGCACACTTTCGTGGCCGTCCGACCAGGTAATAAGGAGCCGCCGCGTATCTTCGTCCAAGAGATACGACGTGGGCAAAACGTCGTTGGGTAATCGCATCGTTCGCTTGGTCTCCGTACACGCCGTGCGCGCCGCGAGGACCTTCGCCCCGCGATGGCGCACACGGCCCATCAGTAGCATTATAGCGCGCGAATGACGGGGTGCGGGAAGCGTGCGGTTGTGCTACACCAGCAGGACGAAGACGGCAAACGCGCCGCCTCGCGAGCGGCGGGACGGCGCATTCCGGGCAGAAGCTAGGCAATCTGACTGAAGAGGCGATTGCGCCGCTGGCCCAAAAGTAAATACAGGAACGGACCGACGAACCAGAAGATCCAAACGACGACGAGCCAGAGGAGCTTTTCGCCGTCACTCAGGTCGTCGCCCAGAATCATGATGGTCAGAATGATATGGCCCAGGACGGGGATGAAGATGATCACTGCCGCCAGCAGCCCCGCCGCCAAGCAGCCGATCCCTTCATCTTGTCTATTTGACGCCACCAGATAATCCTCCTCGCTTGTGGAAGCCGCGTTCGGGTACGGTTTCTCTACACGGAGCATGCCGACTCGCTCGTCTCGCATGGCACCACGCCGGCCAGTCCGAGGAGGCGGCATTACGCGCTCCACACATCTATACGGACACCGGCACGAGGAGTTGCGATGGCGGGCGCGGCGGGCGTACGCGGCGGGCGTACGCGGTACGCCCCTACATCAGAGGGAGGAGTGGGTGAGCGGACGCCGCGAGGGGGCGGGATGACGGTATGGCTGGTCAGGAGAATTGGAAGGAGGCGAGGAGCGGTTGGAAGACGAGGTTGTCCAACGACGTGAAGCTGGCGACAGGGCTGCTGAGCTGGATGGTGTAGAGTAGCCCGGCATGGAGGGTAACGAAGAGAGCGGTCTGGCGCACCGCGCCGTCCGCGCCGGTGAACTGGCCCGCGCGCTGCTCCCAGGAGTCGCCGCCGATGGTTTGCGGAGGAGCGCCGGCGAGGCCCAGTGATTTGGCGAGCGTATCGGCCCGCGATTGGGCGGTATCGCCGGGATTGGGCAGACTCACGCTGATGGTGACTGTGCTGGCGCCATTGGCATCGGTCAGCGTCGCGCCGTCGCTCGCTGGCGTGACGGTCCAGAGAGTGGGGCGCTCAAGGTGGAAGCGGTGTTGTGGATCCTGGTAGAGGGTCTGAGAGGCGACGGGGGGCGCAGCGGTGAGCGCGCGCACGAGGTAGTAGCCGCCTCCCGCGGCGGCAAGCACGAAGACCAGGACGAGCGCGACCAATGGCCAGCGGCGCTTGCGCCTGGCGGGCGCCGCTGGCGGCTCCGCTGTCGCGGTGACGGCATGTACGGCTGGCTGGGACGGCGCGGGCGCCGTGGCGGGCGGCGCTGGTGGATCTGGCTCTGGCCGGGGAATCCTGACGATGGGCACCGGCTGGGTGTTGGGGCGTGTCTCGCCGAGCGGCGCGCCACATTTGAAGCAGACTGTCTGGCTGGGAGTGTAGGGGGCGCCGCAGCGCAGGCAGGTGTCCGAGTCCATCCCTAAGCCCTCCAGATTGGATCTACTGCGTCTATCGAAGCAAAGGGAAACCGGCGAACGACGCACGGCGGGAGCCGCCCTGCCATACGCTAGTCGCCGGCTGCCTACAGCATAACTGGCAGAGAGGCGCTCGCACTATGGGCTACGTCACACCTCGTACCGACTGGCCGGAATCAATTCAGGCCGTGCTCGGCGAGGTAGCTGGGCAGCGAGAGCGGAGTAAACCCGAAGTTGCGCTGTACGGAGTCGGGTGCGGTCACGTTATCGAACGTGAACAACCCAATGGCGGCGCTCGTGATGGGCGGCTTCGGCAGCACGGCCTCCATCATGCGGGCGCCAAGCGCGGCCAGCGGCAATGGACCAGCTAACTTCGGCTTGCGCTTCCCCAGCACCTCCATTAGCATATCCAGAATCCGTGCGTACGTATAGACCCCCGGGCCGCCAACTTCGAGAGATTTGCCATCGTAAACGGCAGGCTCCCGGACCATCTTGACGAGACAGGTTGTCACATCTTCGACCCAGATTGGCTGAAACAATCGCTTGCCGCTGCCGATCATGGGTACGATGGGCGCCTGGCGTATGAGGTCAGCCAGTCCATTGATGAAGGCTGAGCCCGCGCCAAACTGGACGGACGGGCCGAGGATGGACCAGCCGAGTCCGCTTCTTTTGACTTCTTGCTCGGCCAGGTAGCGCCCCTGCATGTAGGAACCCGGCGCGGAGGGCTTTGTTCCCAACCCACTCGCCACAACGATACGCCGCACGCCCGCGCGTTTCGCCGCCGCGACGAGGTTCGCCGTGCCCTCGACATTGGTCGCATAGTAGTTGATGCCGGGACCCTGCTTGCGCTCAGCGGTGATGAAGGCGCTATGAACAACGGTATCTATTCCGGCGCAGGCGGTATCCAACGTCTCAGGCCTGGTGGTGTCGCCACGCACAAGCTCCACCCCACTCGCCGGCAGTCGTTGCTTCGCCCGCTCAAGGTCGCGCACCAATGCCCGAACCGGCTCACCTTCACCAGCCAGCCGCGCCACGACCCGGCTGCCGACGAAGCCGCCCGCGCCCGTTACCAGGATCATTGTTAGCCTCCCGTATCTTTACGTCGCGCGGACGCGGACGAGCGCCGGCGCGCGGCACACCATCAGCAAGGCCCACAAAGAATTGTAGGTGTCGGGAACGGCGCTTGCCAATCACGGTGAGGCGATACGCAAGCGGCAGTGTGTGGTCACGTGGCCATTCATCTATCCGTTGACCGTGCCCAGCCGCCGTGCTAGACTGGCTGGCAAGAGGCGGCGGAGATGAACGCGCCCAGGCGTGGTGCCACACGAAGCACGTAGGCGTGAGTCTCTGTATCTTCCCGGAGGAGCACAGCGAATGGATAGCATGCGGATTCTGATCGCGGGGCTTGCCGCCGCGTGCCTGCTCGTTGCGTGCCTCATTATCGTCGTGCTACGCCGCCCCAGGCCGGCGGGGAGCAAGCGCCAGCGCGTAGATGAAGCGGAAGCGCACACGCTGTCGCGTATTTATGCGGTGCAGACCGCACGCTCGCGTCCAGCACTAGAAGAACCCGCGCTCCCACCGCAGCGTGCCGCGAGCGCGCAAGCGCCATTTGGACGAATGCCAGATTTGCCGGCGTTCCCGCCGCTCAGCGATGAGCGTGACCACTCACAGGCGGCAGCGCGCATATCCGCTGGGTCGGAGTCGTTCGAGGGGACCTATCCACAGTCGGGCTGGGGAAATGGAACGGCCTCCACCGGTGGCCTGCCAACGCTCGGTGGACTGTCTTCGCCCGATGTCCGTGCGGGGAACGCGACCTTCGATGGTGGGCGTCGGAATAATTCTGGCGCAATGGCGGGCACCGGCGGCTTCGGACGCATGCCCGGTTTCGCGCCGGCTGATCCAGCGCCGTCCAATGCGACGGGACGCCAGGCCGACCCTATGGAGCAGCGGCGCGCCGGTGCGCTGACGCGCGTCTTTGCCGAGGGAATCCAGGTTGCGTATGATCCGACCGCCGACGCGGTAGACGTCATATTCGCCGCGTGCCCCGTGCGCACGCCAGCAGAGGTGGCACTGGCCTTTCGGGTGCTGCTCGCCAAGGTGCGCACCGTGCTGAAGCCGCTGGAACGCGACCGAGCCGCGCTACTGATGGACAGCGCGGGCCTGGAGGTCAGCGCGAACTGCGCTCCAGTCTGGGGCGAGTCGCTGAGTGCGTTTCTTACGGCGGCCTGCGAACAGCCAGAGCCCGGGTATGTCCTTATCGCCCGCTACAATTCACGGGCGCCATCGGTTGGCAACCAGCAAGCGATTCTCAGACATATCCAGAGTGCGTCGCCCGCCGTCGCGCGGGGTTTGCAGGGTACCATGCTCGGCTCGCGAGAAGAGGCGGTGGCGCTGCTGGCGCGCCTGCGCGAGCCATCTACGATACCCGGCCACTAAGGAGCGGCGCCTTGCGCGGCCAGGAGATTGTGTGGAATCGAGCTGGACACTCGCGGCCCTGATGGCCTATGTCGATTTCTAGCGGATACGACGGATTCCTGGCGGGTGGGAAGGGGCGCAGCAGACAGCGCCCCTACAGTCCGGCGTTCTTCGCAAACATTCATACGGCCGGCGCATGAGACGGGATGCGGGCGGAAGCCCTGGCGATGCTCCAACACCGCTGCCAAGCCTGGTATTATACGAAGAGCGCTGGATGTACCAGCCGCGCCAGGAGCTCCAGGCTATCCACCAGACGCGGACCGGGCCGGCTGAAGTAGGCCGCGCCATCTACCACGTGGACGCGACCGGCACGCACGGCGGGCAGATCCTCCCAGCCCGGCTGGTCCGCGAGGAGTGCGAGGTCTTCGCTGGCGCGCTCAGCCGAGAAGCCACAGCATGAGATGACCAGCACCTCGGGGGCGAGCTCGCGCACCTGCTCCCATTCGATGCGCACCGACGGCTGATTACGGCGTCCCAGCTCATCTACACCACCGGCAAGCTCTATGAGCTCGGGATTCCAGTGGCCGCCGCAGAAGAGTGGATCGATCCATTCGAGGAAGCCCACACGGGGCCGGGTCTTCGCTCGCGCCACTGTTTGGCGCACAGCCTCCACGCGCGCCTCGAACTGCCGCACGAGCATGTGCGCCGCACGCGGGCGCCCCGTCGCTTCGCCTACGCGAAGGATGTCGTCGAAGACTTCACCCAGACTCATCGGCTCGAGATTCATCACTTCGGGCTGGTCCGGTAGCTCCTCGACGGCGTCGAGCACTTCGTCGTAGCTGACAGCGCAGACCTCGCAGAGCTTCTGGGTGATGATGAGGGCGGGTGCGATGCGAGCCAGCAGCGTCCGGTCAATGGTGTAGAGCGAGTGGGCGTCGCTTTCTAGCTGCGAGCGCACGGCCTCGTCAATGTCTTTACTGGAGAGATCCGGCTTCAGCCGGCTGCGCGTAATATGCGGCTTGGCCAGTACGACGGAGGGATAGTCGCATTCATGGGTGACGGCCATCAGCGAGTCAGCGAGGCCGAGCGCACAGAGGATCTCGGTTGCGCTGGGCAGCAGGGATACAATTTTCATACCGCCTCCTTTCAGCCTCCACACGCCATTTCGAGCCATATTCCAGAGCAGGCGATATGGTGATGGCGTCCCACCACATTAGCCTAACACCATCGGCCGTGCCCAGCGGAGCACGCGGCGCGTTCGCTGGATTAGATCGCTGGCGGTGTCGCCGCCCACCTCGTCGTCAGCCTGCTCGACGGTGCGATGGGCGAGGAAGGCGCCAGGGTGGTAGAGGTTCAGCACGTCCAGGTCGCCAAGTATCTCCGGCGGGGCGCCGACGAGCGCGCCCAGCGTATGCAGATTGTGATTGTAGGGCGCGCGGGAGTCGTGAGCAAGCACGTAGACCGCCTGCAAAATCTTCTCGGCGACCTGATTGCAGAGGTCGGCGCAGTTGTAGAGATTGCCCGCCGCCAGCGCCAGTCCCGCGCTCGACAGATCTTGCGCGGCCTCGGCATAGATCCCCAGCGCCTCATCAACGCTCATCGTACTGCCTCCTACCCAGCGAGCTCCGCGGCGAGGAGGGCGTGCAACTCCGCGATGGGTACGCGCCGCTGGCTCATGCTATCGCGCTCGCGGATTGTCACCTGCCGGTCTTCCACACTCTGGAAGTCCACCGTAATGCAGTAGGGCGTGCCGATCTCGTCCTGACGGCGGTAGCGCTTGCCAATATTGCCGCCGGTATCGTCGTATTGCGTGAGGCCGAGCGTGCGAATCGAGTCATGCACTTCGTGGGCCAGCGCCACCAGCGGCTCTTTGCGCGAAAGCGGCATCACGGCGGCTTTCACCGGCGCGAGCGCCTTGTGCAGGCGCAGCACGACGCGTGTGTCGCCGCCCTCAAGCTGTTCTTCGGTGTAGGCTTCAGAGAGGAACGCCAGCGAGCAGCGGTCGGCGCCGACTGACGTTTCGATGATGTAGGGGATGAATTTTTTCTTCGTGGCGTCATCGAAGTAGCTCAGATCTTTGCCGCTGAACTCGGAGTGCCGGCGGAGGTCCCAATCCGTGCGATCGTGGACGCCCTCCATCTCTTTCCAGCCGATGGGGAAGGCGTACTCGATGTCGTAGGCAGCACGGGCGTAGTGGGCCAGCTCGTCTTTGTCGTGAGGATGCCAGCGGATGTGGTCAGGGTTCAGGCCGAGACGCAAATACCACTGCCAGCGTTGCTGGCGCCAGTATTCGAAGGACCGCTCCTCGTCGTCGGGGTCAATGAAGTACTGCATCTCCATCTGCTCGAACTCGCGCATGCGGAAGATGAAGTTGCCGGGACTGATCTCGTTGCGGAACGCCTTGCCGATCTGGGCGATACCAAACGGCAGTCGCTTGCGCATGCTCGTCTGGACATTCTCGAAGTTGACGTAGATGCCTTGCGCGGTTTCGGGGCGCAGGTATACGAGACCGGCGTCTTCTTCGACGGGACCGACGTATGTCTTGAACATGAGATTGAACTTGCGCGGCTCCGTGAGCGTGCCGCGCATGCCGCAATTGGGGCAGACGTTGGGGTCGCCGCTCATCTCCTCTACGTGGTCGGCGCGGAAGCGGGCTTTGCAGTTGGTGCAGTCTACCAGTGGATCGGTGAAAACTTCTTCGTGGCCCGAAGCTTGCCAGACTCTACGCGCCATGAGGATGCTGGCGTCGAGACCGACGACATCGTCACGCATGCGGGTCAAGGCATCCCACCAGGCGCGCTTGACGTTGTTCTTGAATTCAACACCGAGGGGGCCGTAATCGAAGACGGCGTTGAGTCCGCCGTAGATCTCGCTGCTGGGAAAGATAAAGCCGCGCCGCTTGCACAGCGAAATGATCTCCTGCATGCGATCGGTCTCTCGATTGGCACGCTTCTCCATCGGTGTTCCGTCCTTCTGGCCCCTGCCGACTGGCGGCCGGCGGGGCAGACTACACATAAAAGGAGGCGGGAGGACTTTTGCTCCCGCCTCCGCGTCGAGTCGTCGGTTTCTCATCCTACGGCATGATATGCCGCGGCGCGAATGCCTGTCAATCTCGGAGCGTAGGCGCTTGTAGAGGTGACATGAACCAGTGTGTGCGACTCACTGGCGGAATACGGTATAATGGTGCCGCGAGATTTAGGGCCGAGCAACATAAGCATGTAGATATCAGGCTGCTGGGTGCAGCCTTTACCGCCGCAGAGTGGGGAGTAGGGGATGCGCAGCGGAAACGGCGAACAGAGTGAGGTCCTTACCGACGAGCAGATGACTGTAAGTAGCCAGCCACCTTTGCCACACGACAATACAGCACCGATCTCTGAGCCGCCCGCGACATCATTGCCGTCGGGAGAGCTTCTCGCAGCGCCACGCCAACGCCGGCGCGTCTCGCTTATGGCGACACTGGCGGGTTTCGTGATCGTCTTAACGCTGCTCATCCTCTTCACCGATGCCGGCCGCTCAAGCGCCGGTACAACCGCCAGGATACACCCGACGCCCACGGTGACACCCTCGCCGACTGCCACGGTCATTCCCAGCCCAACCGCTATGCTGGGCTTCAAGGTCTATACCGATGTGCCAAACGGCTTCATCATGCAGTATCCCGACAACTGGACGGTCAGTCCGAATGTGCCAGGTGTCGAGTTTGACGAAAGCGGCAACCAGAGCAGCTACACAGTGCAGGTGTTCGTCCCAGGAGACGGCATCACGCCTGGATCAGCCGGCAATGCGGATGACGCGTCGGCCTGGGTGCAGTATGAAATGGACCGGCTTGCGACCGTGCCGGGAACGCTGCAACGCGAGACCGGCCCCATTCCGGCGAAAACGATCGGCGGTCAGGTCTGGCAGAGTGGCATCGCGCGCCTATCGCAAGATGCTTCCGTCATTCGCGTGCAGGTGTATGCCACCGTCTATAAGGGCAAACCGTATATCATCAATGTGAATGCCGTGGATGACCGCTTTGCTACCGGATCGCTACGGTTCTTCGAGCCGATGCTCAGCAGCTTTCAGTTCCTCCTCCCTACTCCATAAGGACAGCTCTCATGCAACTTAGCCCAGGTGCGCGAGCGGGACGGACCGCAGGCATGGATGTCCCTGTTGGCGAAGAGGGTGGGACGGTTGCCGGCGACACAGGCGCTACAATCGCCGCGCGCGGTGGGGTAGCGAGCGCAGGCGCGAGGAATGCGACACGGTTCCGGTGGCAGCTTCTCACGCTGGTGTTCGTTTCTGGCATGAGCTCGATGGCGCTGGAAATGAGCGCGTCGCGCCTGCTGGCTCCCTATTTTGGCACCTCACTGTTTGTCTGGG
Organism: Ktedonobacterales bacterium; assembly: GCA_035310125.1. Classification (GTDB taxonomy): domain Bacteria; phylum Chloroflexota; class Ktedonobacteria; order Ktedonobacterales; family JADMIN01; genus DATGEP01. Next base: position 2,947 of record DATGEP010000040.1, on the reverse strand, counting down.
CCAATCTCATCGGCCTGATCCTCATCTATCTTTCGGCGGGCTATTTCGTGGGGGGGCGGCTCGCGGATCGCTTCCCCGACCGGCGACTGCTCTGCACACTCACAACTATCGCCGCCCTCTGGGTCGGACTGATTCCGTTCATCAGCCGCCCAGTGCTCAACTGGTCCGTCAGCGGTCTTGACACCCAGAATGCCAGCGTCTTCTATGGCTCGCTGTTGGCCGTGATTTTACTATTCTCCGTTCCGGTTACGCTGTTGGGGGTCGTCTCGCCGTTCGCTATACGGCTGAGCGTGGATCGTGTGGGGAACGCGGGGCGCAACGCTGGTGGGCTTTATGCCCTCTCGACGGCGGGCAGCATCGTCGGCACGTTTCTGCCGGTACTGCTCCTGATTCCTAACTGGGGTGTGCGCCGGACGCTGCTTGCGGTGTGTGTAACATTGCTGGCGGCGTCGTTGTGGGGTCTGGCGCCGTGGCCCCGGCTGCTCGCCTCGATTCCCGGCGCGATTCTGCTGGTGCCGTTGCTGCTGCCGCAGGTTGCGCCGCTGGGTCCGCTGAAGCCACAGGCGGGACTGATCTATGATCAGGAATCGTTCTACAACTACATCCAGGTGGTGCGGGAGCGTAACGGGACGATGGAGCTGGTTCTGAATGAAGGGCACGCAATTCACTCCATCTACAACCCGAACCAGCTCCTCACTGGATGGTACTGGGACTATTTCCTGGCCGCGCCGTATTTCAATGCTGGACCGGTGCCGCGCACTGTGAAGCGCGTCGCGATCATTGGGCTGGCGGGCGGTACCATCGCGCGGCAATACACCGCCGTCTATCCTGGCGTGCAGGTGGATGGTGTCGAGATTGATCCGGCCATCGTGCAGGTTGGGCGCAAGTACTTTGGCATGACGGAGCCGAATCTGCATGTCACCGTTGGTGACGGGCGAGCATTCATGCGCATCACGCATCAGTCGTACGATGTGGTGGCGATAGATGCCTTTCAACAGCCGTACATTCCGTTCCAACTGACAACGCAAGAGTTCTTCCAGGAGATTCGGGCACACATGTCGCCAACGGGGGTACTGTGTCTCAATACGGGACACACCTCACACGATTACCGTTTGGCGCAGGCGTTCGTCAATACGCTTGCGACCGTATTTCCGAGCGTGTACATGTTCAATGTGCCGAACACGTTCAATACCGAGATTATGGCAACGATGGCCCCAACCTCGCTCGACATGTTCCGCGCGAATCTTGGACAGCTCGTCACTGATCCCATTATGGGAGCCGTCGCCAGTGAAGTCGTGCCAGTGGCGCAGGCGGCGCACCCGCAGTCAGGCGGCATCGTCTTCACCGACGATCAGGCGCCCGTCGAACAGCTAACCGACCAGCTTTTACTCAACTATATCCAGCAAGGTAGTTAAAGGGCCAAGGGGTTTGGTAATGAGCGTGATGGCGATTGTCGGCGCCCAATGGGGTGACGAGGGCAAAGGTAAGATCATAGACGAGCTGGCGAGCCGTACGGACTATGTCGTGCGCTACCAGGGTGGCGGCAATGCGGGGCATCGCGTTGTGTATGGTGACAGCGAGTTCGCCTTCCATCTGGTGCCCGCCGGCATTCTGCACCCGGGCGTTACGTGCGTTATCGGCAATGGCGTGGTGGTGGATCCACGCGGCCTCCTGGCGGAGATGGAAAGCCTGCGCAAGCTGGGAGTGGACCTGCGCCGGCTCTGCATCAGCGAGCGCGCCCATGTCGTCATGCCATACCATTTCGTGCTCGACCGTCTCGAAGAAGAAAGCCGAGGCATCGAGAAGATTGGCACGGTTATGCGCGGTATCGGTCCGGCGTATGTGGACAAGTATTCGCGTGTTGGTATCCGCATGGCTGATCTGTTGGACGTGGATCAGCTCCGTGCCAAGCTCGTCTCCGTGCTGGCGCAGAAGAATCGCATGATCACCCAGATTTACGGCCAGCCGCCGCTATCGCTCGAAGAGATTCATACGGAATACGTCGGCTATGCGCAACAGCTTCGCCCGTATATTACGGATACTGAAGCGATGCTGCAGAAGGCGCTGAAGGAGCGCAAGTCTATTCTGCTGGAAGGGGCGCAAGGCGCCCTGCTCGATGTGGATTTCGGCACCTATCCGTTCGTCACCTCCTCCTCGACGGTAGCCGGCAACGCATCTACCGGGGCGGGTCTGCCGCCCCGCAGCATCCAGCATGTGCTGGGCGTGTACAAGGCGTACATCACGCGAGTCGGCAGCGGCCCGATGCCGACGGAGCTTTTCAATGGCGAGGGAGACGCGCTGCGCGAGGCGGGACACGAGTTTGGCACGACGACGGGCCGCCCACGGCGCTGCGGCTGGCTGGACGCGGTGGTGGGTCGCTTCGTGGCGCGCCTCAACGGGTTCGACAGCATGGCGATCATGAAACTGGATGTGCTCGACGACATGCCGACGATCAAGATCTGCACGTCGTATCGCATGGGCGAGAAGGTTCTCATGACGCCGCCGACTACGCCGACGGAGATGGCGGCCTGCGAGCCGGTGTACGAGGAGTGGCCGGGCTGGATGGCCTCAACCCGCGACGCGGCCACCTGGGACGAGCTGCCGGAGAAGGCTCGCGCGTATCTCCGGCGGGTCGAAGAGCTGTTGGAGACGCCGCTGGCGATGGTGTCGGTCGGGCCGGGCCGGGGCCAGACGATCCACTTGCGCGACGTGGAGGTGTAGGATCATCCCCGCTACACGTCCTCAGGTAGCTCTCGCCTAGATGAGCTGCTTCGGGGACTCATCGGCATCGTTGCGACGACGTTTCCTGGCAGCGCCCGCTGCCGGTGCCGAACATGTTTGGCGCATCCCGATTCGATAAGCCAACTCATTCATCACCGCTATTGTCCAGAAAGCCACCGCGCCGCAGGCGCGCGATCATTTGGCGCGCATATGCCTCACCGCCAAC
>DATGEP010000039.1:0-17053 GCA_035310125.1 Ktedonobacterales bacterium | reverse complement strand
GTCAAGGATTCGCACTTTGTACACTGAAGTCGCCTCAATAAAGCGCCCGGCCAAAAATAGAGGGGCGAGCACTTCAAGCAAGAATAAGACAAAACACGAAATTAAATTGGAGCCTGTAGGATATGTAGACGAAGCTCTACTTAATCCTTATGCTCCACCGAACCCGTACGCGCTACGTACGCTTTATGGAGATCACCAACTCCAATTGGCGTTGGATCGTTACTCGCTCACAAAACTAAAAGAGGCTGTCGTACTGGTCCAGAAGCAGAATCCTGGTACGAAACCCAAAAACATGGGCCGAAAAGAATCTGTGCTTGACTACATTGTCGAGCATGTGGCCGGGGCAAGCAGTTAGACATAATACGAGTGAGGCCGTGGGGATCAGCGTCGTGCGAATCTCCACGGCAAAACGGCGCACTGCCTGGTGCGATCAGGTGATGGGGCTGGTTAGGGCTGGCACTGCCATTCGCGCCAGCTGTAGCCGTCGCGCTGGAAGACCTGGTAGGCCGCGTGAATGTTGGCCCAGGCGTTGAAGGGCGAGTAGCCGGCATAGGATGTCGTCGCCCAGGTGCTGCGCAGGAACTGGAAGACGCCGGACGCACCGCTGGAGCGGTTGTACGCGCCGGGATTGTAGCTGGACTCACAGGCGGCAATCGCTAGCGCCGCGCCCGCATTTGGACCGAAGACCGCGCGGATCTCTCCCTGAACGCTGCCACTCCAGCCGGAGCCCGACGGCGGGGTGTAGGTGGGAGTATGGGAGACCGGGGCGGAGCGGTGAGTCACCGGCGCGGTGTGGGTGGCACCGTAGTTGGGTACCCACTTCGTGTTCGTGGAGACAAGCTTTCCATTACCGTTGCGGTACCAGTGATGTGTGCAGTGGTACGCGCCGTCGTTCCATCCATAGCAAAGCCAGCCATTATCTACGTAGTAGCCGCGCTGGAAGTAGAGCCACGGAGCCGTTGCGGTGTTCGATGCGGCGTGCGCCCTGGGCGCGGCGCCGATCTGTGAGGAAACAAGGGCAAGTCCGAGCACGCCTGCCAGAAGTAGGCCAGAGCGCATCACGCCCAACGATCGGACGAAACGATTCTGGCGAAGAGTCAAAAGCTGCACGTAAAGTAACCTCCTGAAGGCTCCATGTTCGTATGGAGCCAGTCGCGGCTGCGTAACCGCGATTGTTAAGCCCTCCTCGGGGAATCACGCCTCCTGCGTCTTCCCCGTTCTACCGGCGGTCCGCGGAACCGCCGCATCAACAAGAGCCAAGCAGTGTGCGCCGTTGCGACCAGGACGATATCATCCGGGCGTCATCTGTACGTCCGTTTGAGCATCTGGCGGAAGGCACGAGAGGGACTATACAAGACGCCTCAGGACGCGGCGCCAATCCCTCCCGTTTGAATGGTACTTTCGTCCGTTTTATTAGCCTATTAGTACTATTTTGTCATCGTATGGGTGTGGGAATTGATTGCGTTTGGCCGCATGGTTTGCCGGAGCGGGCGGTGAAGGAGGATGTGCGCGTGTCGTCGAGATGAGGTCAGATCATACAATCCAATCGCGGCGGCGAGCGAAGGCATGGAGGGCGCGCTCCTGCTCAGGGGAGCTGACGGCGCCGGGGCAGATCGCGCGAAGCTCGGCCAGCGCATCGGGCACGGCGCGACCAGCACGAATACGATAGGCGGCCAGTACGGTGCCGGTGCGACCCTGGCCCATCAGGCAATGGACGGCCACGGCGCCGCCCGCGCGCACATGTTGATCAATGAACGCCAGCGCATGGTCGAGCTGTTCTGGTGCGGGCGCCGTAAGGTCGTTCACGGGGATGTGCAGGCCCGCCAGGCCGTGCCGCGCCAACGCGCCCTCCGCCAGCGGCGTCTCGGTCAGCGAGAGCACCGCACGGATGCCGCGCTCATGGAGCCAATTCAGATCGTCGTCGAGCAGTTGGGGGTCATGCGCGATCCGATTGCTCGGCGCACCATCCCGACCGCTCGATATGCCAGGGCATGAGCAGCCGGCGAGCACGCCCTCGATAAGCCAGTAGAAGCGGGAAATCGTCATAGTATCCTCATGTCGGAGTCAATCATTGCGCCACAGTACGGTGTACACCGCCAGGAGGACGACCGGCATCAGTCGTTCCGCCAGCTCGCGGCTCCCCGTTTGGGTGGGGAGTGGAGGCATCGCGCGGCACAATGGGGCCACCGATGCATAAAGAAAAATAAATGATCTCTCGAAGAAACATATACTTGCATTTGGCATAGGATATAGATTATTATTGGTGCATGATGATGGAGCGGATGGTTCTCCACTCTCTCACATGTATTGGAGCAGGCTGTTTTCCGCTCCGATGGCCGCCGCAAACGTGGGGCTGCTACCCATGCGATGGCGGCACCGCCAACCGGCCAAGCTGATCTTTGACTGGGCGGCGCAAGGCGATGATCGGGCTGTTCTCCGAATTGGTCGCCGCGACGGGTAGGCGGTTTCTACCGATGTCGCATCGTCAGTGAAGCGGGCTGTTTTTCGCTTTGCTGAGTCCAGGTAGGCGGCTTTCTATCTGGCGCGTATCTCCTCATTGGGCAGGCTGCTAACTGCTCAGTCCGGCGCGAGTGGGCTGATTTCCGCTCAGGGTCTGGACACTACGGTAACGGGGTGGGCATTTGCCCGCCCCTTTCGTGTTTTCCGCGCTTCCTCTCCCCCACTCCTACCTTCACCGTTTGCCTTGTCAGTTGCTGCTATAATGAGGCGGGAATCCCGAAAAATCCTTGTGTGCGTACTCGCGCGCGAGCCACCGCCAATCCGCACGCGGTTCCCTCATTTCCACTTTTCCCCAGTTGGAGTGGAAAGGGCAGAGGACAGTGCAATCCAGTCCAGGCAGCGCGGTCGTTCCACTCTCCGCGGGACGCAGGTAGATGGAGATATTCCTTTATGGACGAGTCGAACGACTCCGTCGTGCGCGGTCGCGGGCGCAAATCGAAGCGCACGGCGGAGACGATGGCGATGCCGGAGGTGACACGGCGGGCCGCTGTGGCGCCCGCCCGCCCGGATGCCGTGGACCCGGCGGCAGGTGACGCCGCCGACACGTCGCAGGCCAGGCCGGGCCTCGATCCACGCGAACCGCGAACGCGGGTCCGACTCCGGCAGCGGACGCCGGTGGGAGGATATGAGGTGCCTGAGGCTGAGCTGGTGCATGCGATACGCGCATGGGACGAGCACGGCGACATGCAGGCGGTACGCGGGCTCTGCGAGGTGCTGGTGGATCGCTGCATGCCGGAGTTCCAGCGGCGGTCCTGGGGGCTGCGTCACCGGCCGGAGCTGATGGAAGATGCCATCGCGGGCATGATCGAGCAGCTGCTGCGGGAGGCGCGTGACCCGCAGGAATCGTTCATGACGCTGAATTTCGTGCATTATCTGCGGTGCCTCTGCGCCGATAACTTCAACCGTGTCCTGCGACAGGAGGGGTTGAGCTACCGGCGCGATGAGCAGGGCCGTCCAGCGGGACGCCCCCAGCATGTGCCGCAGGTGCTGGTGGATCGCATTGACGTGGCCGCCGAGGACCGCGAAGACGCGAGCGCGCAGCCTGGGGTGGTTGCTGACCCGCGCGATACCCTGGAAGAGCGCATGGCGGCTGTGGAGGCACAGCGCATCCTCGGGTATCTGGCTGACCCAATGGACCGACAGATTCTGGTCTTGCGGGCGCTGGAGCATATGCGCTGGGACGACATCGCGAAGCTCTGCGGTAAAACGGAGCGGACGATGCGCTTGAGGTATGAGAAGGCGCTGGTGTTGTTGCGCCAGTGTATCGAGGCGGAGACCGCGGCGGTCGCGCGCTGAGATGAGGAGCGAAGGTATGACACAGGGAACTCGACAGACACGACAGCGCTCCCGGCACGCGGCGGCCACGACCAGAAGCGGGCAGGAGCTGATGCGGGCAAAGATGGAGCTGGTGGCGGCGCGTGAGCGCGGCGAAAGCGACGCGCTGACACGGATTCTCGCCGGACATCAAGAGCACGTGAGCGTGTTGACCGATTTTCACGCCGGCCTGCTGGCGACGACGGGCTATGAGAGCGAGCCGCTGACACCCGTCATCGAGGGGATTGCGCTGCGGGCGCGCGAGCGCGCTTTCGCGACCGTCTTCATGGCGCCGCCGGTGGCGGGACTTGTGACCGTGGGGCAGAAGGTGTTTGGCACGCTGGTGGAATGGCGGCGCTCGCGGAAGCTGGGGCAGGTGGCGCTGGCGAAGCAGCTGGGACTGGGCGCCGATGTGCTGAGCAAGCTGGAGCACGGCAAGATTCGCACAGCCACTCTACCGGAGCGGCTGCTCCACGCGCTCGGCGATGCGCTCGGCGCGACCGCCGATATGGTGCGGCTGACGCTGGAGAATCAGGCGGCGCTTGCGCCCGCGCTGCTACGAGATCGTGGCGGAAGTCAGCAAGCGGAGGAGGAGCCGACACTTGACTTCGCCGACGCCGTGCGCCTGAGCCCGAACATGAGCGAGCATGAGAAGCGATCCTGGGTGGGGGAGTAGATTGGGTTTGCCAGGGCGTCCGATGGGACGCCCCTCCTGTGACTCGCTCACAGTAATTACATTCAGGCTGGTTGTGCTTACGCGGTGGGGTCGCCCAGGGGGGCGGTGGTCGGCCTAGCGACCAAGAGGTATTGGTGGTATGCGGCGGGTATGTGTGTTCGCGGGATCAAGCATCGGGGGACGGTCCGACTATGCTGAGGCGGCGCGAGCGCTGGGAACGGAGCTGGCGCGGCATGAGCTTGGGCTGGTGTATGGCGGGTCTAGCTCAGGGCTTATGGGCGCAGTGGCGGACGCGGCACTGGAGGCAGGCGGGGAGGTCATTGGCGTGATGCCACGCGGGCTGTTCCGGCGCGAAGTGGCGCACCTGGGGTTGACCGAGCTGCGTGAGGTGGGTAGCATGCATGAGCGAAAGGCGCTCATGGCGGAGCTCGCCGATGGTTTTATTGCGCTGCCGGGCGGCTACGGAACATTTGACGAGCTCTTCGAGATGGTGACGTGGGCGCAGATCGGCATCGCCGAGAAGCCCGTCGGGTTGCTCGACGTTGCGAGCTATTTCGCGCCGCTGCTGGCAATGGTGGAGCATGCCGCGCAAGAGGGGTTTGTTCCGGCGAGCCATGTGGCGCTGCTAATGCGCGAAGCCGATCCTGCTATTTTGCTCAAGCGCCTCGTCGCGTACGCTCCGCCGCTCCGTGAACAGGGAACATGGCTGCCACATCCATAGGGCGTGGGCAGGCGCCTGACTGACTACGTGAGTGAGCGCCCGCGATAGGCGGCGTCCAGTATATCTACGATGTGGTAAACGGTCGCCCGCGAGCCGATGCGCCGCAGGGACGCGGAGAGCTGGAGCGCGCAGCCGGGGTTAGCCGTCACAACCGCGCGGGCGCTGGTGGCCGCGACGTTGTGGGCTTTGCGGTCGCCCAGGCGGCTCGCCATATCTGGTCGCGTGATGTTGTAGATGCCGGCGCTGCCACAGCATAGGGCTGGCTCGTCCATCTCGATGAGCTCCAGCCCTGGAATCGCTTGCAGCAGCGCGCGCGGCTGGCGACTGATGCGCTGCGCATGCGCGAGATGGCATGGCTCCTGGTAGGTCACGCGCAGCGGTAGGGGGATGAAGCGCGTGTTCAGCTCGCCGCGCGCCTGGAGCGCACCGAGCAACTCCGTCACATCGCGAACACGGAGCGCGAACGCGCTCGCGCGCGGCGCCCATGCGCTATCGTCCGCCAGCAGCTGCCCATACTCTTTCAGCGCCGCACCGCAACCGGCGGCATTCGCGATGACGTACCTGGCGCCGCTGTTTTCAAAAGCCGCGATATTGCGGCGGGCCAGGACGCGCGCGCGGTTCATCTCGCCCGCATGGATGGTGAGCGCCCCGCAGCAGCCCTGCCCAGCCGTGAGCGCGACCTCATAGCCGTTCGCGGTCAGCACACGAATTGTCGCGCGATCCGTCTCCGCGAACACGGTGCTCATGACGCAGCCAGCGAAGAGCGCGACACGTCCACGGTTGGGAATGCCAGGCGGCGGCGAATAGACCTGGCCGCGCGGTGTGACAAAGCTCGCGGGCAGCTCGGGAAGAAGCGCCTCCGCATCAGTGAGTCCCAGCCGTTCGGTGATGCCCATCGAGCGGGCCAGATCGCGCGCGCCGGAACGCTGATACAGCCGCAGAAAGCCGCTCGCCAGCCGGAAGCGGCGCATATCGCCAAACAGCCCCTCAAAGACGGTGGATTTTCCGACCTTCTCCGTTCGCGTCTGGGAACGGGCGCGCTCGATCTGCGTACGTGCCGTCTCCACAAGCTGACCATATTGGACACCGGAAGGACACGCAGGTTCGCACGCGCGGCAATCCAGGCACTCATACATCTGGTCCACGAAGCCGGGATTGGTCACATCGAGGCTGCCTGAGGCGACGGCACGAATGAGCGAGATACGTCCGCGCGGCGAGGAGGTTTCGCGGTAGGTTTCGAGGTAGGTAGGGCAGGAAGGTAAGCAGAGCCCGCAATGAATGCAGCGCTGGAGGATGTCGTCGCGCGGCTGATCTGGTCCGGTGAAGCCACGGATGGACGGCGCACTGGACGCAGCCAACTCGTCCGCCGTTGTCGCACGTTGTGTCTCTATCGGCTGTGTCTCAATGCTCACGAGTGATCCCCTTTGCCGTGTGCACCTCGGTCTCTCGTATTATATAGCGGATCGTGCGGCATGCAGGATACACTTTTGTCCAAGTGCGCGCTCCTTTATCGCATCTGCCGGCTGGGCCGCTGGGTGAACCTGGTGCGTGTCGCGGCTCTTTGCCGATTTCCGCACGTCGTTTCACCATTCTCCACCGGGATCACGTCAGATCATTGAGAACGGCGTGGAACCGATCCAGCTCGGCGCGGGCGGCGGCAAGCGTTGGGTAGGTACGCAGCGAGACGGTGCGGTTGCGGACGAAGAGCGAGAGGAAGAACCTAGTGGTAGGCTTGCCAGGTAGATTCCAACGACCGGGATCGAAATGCTGCACGCCAAGGTACGCTTTGAAGGCGCGCGGAGAGTCTTCGACGCGGGCCAGCCGGCGGCTCGCGCTCCAGCCGACCAGCCCGCGCTCCACATATTCCTCTGGTGTGGCATCCCACTCAGGATGGTAGATGGTGGACCACTGATAAGTGAGTCCCGGTACGCCGTTGTTCACGAGACCTCGATTCGTGTTGGCCCTATGCGCGGCCCACAGCGCGCGCCACTGCCCGCATCCGCGGCATAAGCTCGGCGTACTGCCCAAGCTGCAACGATTGGGCGCCGTCTTTGAGCGCCGCGTCGGGATGCGGGTGAATCTCTACGAGCAAGCCATCCGCGCCGGCCGCCACCGCCGCAAGCGATACGCTCGCCACGAGCGACCGCTTGCCTGTGCCCTGGCTGGGATCCACGATCACCGGCAGGTGCGAAAGCTGCTTCACCAGCGGCACAGCGTTGATGTCCACCGTGTTGCGCGTCATGCGCTCGAAAGTGCGGATGCCGCGCTCGCAGAGCATTACGTTTGGATTGCCTTGCGACAGAATATATTCGGCGGCCAGCAGCCACTCCTCGATAGTAGCGGAGAGGCCGCGCTTGAGCATGACGGGCTTACGGGTGCGGCCAACTTCATCCAGCAGGTAGTAATTCTGCATGTTGCGGGCGCCGATCTGCAAGATGTCGGCGTAACCGCAGACCAGCTCGACCTCGGCGGGAGTCATGACCTCGGTGATGGTAGCCAATCCCGTTTCGGCGCGCGCCTGGGCCAGCAGCTCCAGCCCCGCCACACCCAGCCCACGGAAGCCATAAGGTGAGGTGGAGGGCTTGTATGCACCCCCGCGCAGGATCTTCGCGCCGCCGGACTTCGCCGCGCGCGCCGCCGCCAGCAATTGCTCGCCGCTCTCGACGGTGCAAGGGCCGGCCATCATCACAACTTCGCGCCCGCCCACCAGTACATCGCCATCCGGCGACGCAACGCGGATCACCGTCGGTTCAGGGTGGAACTCGCGGCTGGCAAGCTTGTAGGGCTTGGAGACTTCTACCACTTGCTCGACACCATCCAACCCTTCAAGCGCGGGGCCAAGCTCCGGTGTGATGTTCCCCCCCAGGGCGCCCGCTACCCCGGTGGGACCAACTGGACCAAGCACGCCAATGACTGTGCGCTGGACACCGCGCGAGATGTGCGGCGTGAGCTCCCGCTCACGCAGGTGTGCCAGGACGCCCTCGATCTCTTTTTCGCTCGCTCCCGCCCGCATGATGACAATCATATTAGTCCTCCGTATCGGCGCGATTGGGACGCAGCGCCACCGCATCACGCAGGTAGACATGCCGGATCTCCGCGGCGCTGCGCGCACTATTGGCGAGCAGCAGCACGCGGATACACCGCGCGACGTGCTTTTCCGGCACGGGAATCTCGCGGGCGCAGAGCAGGGCGCTCTCCGTCCAACCAAGCTGGCGTGCCGCGAGAGCAGGATATTCGGCGTTCAGGTCGTCGCTGACGGTGAAAAAGATCGAGGCGATGTCCTCTGGCTGAACCTCGTTGCGCGCCACGAGCCGCTCCAGCAGCTCGCGGGTTGCGCTGAGGATATCCTCGCGCGTGTTGGCAGCGGCGGTGGTGGCGCCGCGTATGCCCCGGCAGGCAATCATGATGTCGCTTCCCTCTCTGAACGCTCTCGAAACCAATAAAAAGAGCAGAGGCTCAATTGCCTCTGCTCTGCCCTCCGCCGATGGCGGGCTGTGCTGGTGGGATGCGGCTCAGCTCCTCAAACGGAACCAACCGACCCCAGCGGAGGGCTCGGTTGATAAAAATAGTACTGGAAATACGTTGTGCTGATGTGGAGGATCTGCCGCATATCGCTCGCGTTGTCTCGTATGCCGGTGTGCCTCACCATGAGGCGCCGGAGGGGATATACCCGCTGGGCAAGAGTATATACGCTGGTGTGGCTCAGGTCAAGTGAGGAGACGCGCGGACCGTGAAGAAATGCCGGCGCACCCGACTAGTAAGCAGGCGCGCCGGCAAGGAATACTGCGCGTTAGATTTCGCTGAGTGACCGCCGAATACCAGGCACCAACGGACTGCACGCGTTTCCCAGGACATGTGGGAAAATGGGTTGGGGGAGCTACACCCGAACCTGGCTGTAGGTCTCTACGATGTCGCCAACCTCGACCTCGTTGAAGTCCTCGAAGAGCATGCCGCACTCGAAGCCCTGCAAGACTTCGCGCGCATCGTCTTTCCCGCGACGCAGCGACTCGATCAGCCCGTTGAAGACTGGCTTGCCGCCGCGAAGGATACGCGCCGTGGAGGAGCGTACGATCTTGCCGTCGGTGACGCGGCAGCCAGCGATATACCGGCGCCCCGCCTTGAACATCTGCAAGACCTCCGCATGACCATCTATCTGTTCCTTGTACACTGGCTCCAGGAGGCCCTTCAGCGCGGCATCAATGTCGTCCATGAGCTTGTATATGACATCGTATGAGCGAATGTCCACGCCGTCGTTGGAAGCGACGCGCTGGGCTGGGCCATCCACCTTCACATTGAAGGCGATGATGATGGCCTTCGATGCCGCCGCGAGGTGTACATCCGTCTCGCTGACGTTTCCGACGCCATCGTGGATCAAGCGTACTTTGAGACTTTCGTCGCCGGCACGGGCCAGAGTCCCCTTGATCGCCTCGACGGACCCTTGCACGTCGCCTTTCACGAGCAGGTTGAGCTCCTTGACCTTGCCCTCTTGCATTTGCATGTAGAGCGTATCAAGGGAGATATTGCCATGCGCGGCGGCCAGAGCGGCATTGCGGCGCTGCTCGACGAGCGTGCGGGCCGCTTTCTCGTCCGACACCACTTCCAGGCGATCCCCGGCGGCGGGCACTTCTGGTAAACCAAGGAGGCTGACGGGCGTGCTTGGTCCTGCTTTCTTGATGCGCTTGCCTGTGTCGTCGAACATGGCGCGAGCTTTGCCCGAGATGGTGCCGACCACGACAATATCGCCGACTTTGAGCGTTCCTTCCGAGATCAGCGCGGAGGCCGTTGGGCCGGTGTTTTTATCCAGCCGTGCCTCGATGATAACGCCCTGCGCGTGCTTATTCGGGTTCGCTTTCAGGTCTTCCACATCCGCCACGAGCAGCAGCATTTCCAACAGTTCGGGAATGCCAATGTTCTTCTTGGCGGAGACCGGCACGCAAATCACATCGCCGCCGTACTCTTCAATGACAACGCCGTGATCGGCAAGCTGCTGCTTCACCTTGTCGGGATTCGCGCCCGGCTTGTCAATCTTGTTCAATGCAACGACCAAAGGCACCTTGGCGGCACGCGCGTGGTCAATGGCCTCGATGGTCTGCGGCATCACGCCGTCGTCCGCGGCGACAACAATGACGGCGATGTCCGTCACCTGGGCGCCACGCGCGCGCATCTGCGTGAATGCCTCGTGACCCGGCGTATCCAGGAAGGTGATCTTGCGGTCGTTGACTTCGACCTGGTACGCGCCGATATGCTGCGTGATGCCGCCGGCTTCGCCCGCTGCCACGCGGGTGTTCCGGATGGCGTCGAGGAGCGAGGTCTTGCCGTGATCCACGTGGCCCATCACTGTGACGACTGGTGGGCGCGTTACCCGGCCAATATCTTCGGCATGGGCCTGCGTGCCGATGCTCACTGCCTCGGAGCGAGCGGCGACCGCTGGCGCTGGACCGGCGGCGGCGGCCTCTTCCGGCTCATAGCCGATCGCGGTGGCGACCCTGGCAGCCTCGTCATATTTCACCACTTGATTGATGCTGGCGAAGATGCCCTGACCAATCAGCGTGCGAATAATTTCGTTGACGGAGACGGAGAGCAGGTCGGCGAGATCCTTCACCATCACCTGTGCGGGCAATGCGACGGGTCCGCTCGGCTTAGGTGGTGCGGCAACGCGGCTGCTCGCGGCGGGTGCGCCGCTGGGTGGGCGGCCATGGCCGCCACGCTGCCCGGGACGGCCATGCGCGCCACCGGGGCGTCCATTTCCACCGGCGGGACGTCCGCTTCCACCGGCGGGGCGAGGGCCTCCAGCGGGCCGTGCGCCTCCAGCGAAACGGGTTCCGGCGGGAGCAGCCGCCGACCGCATGCCACCGTTTCCACCAGGTCCGCCAGCGGGCCGAGCCGTCATATTCGATGCCGGGCGTGCGGGAGCGGGCGCTCGCCCGCGATCCGAGCTAGATGGTCCGCTCGGAGCCGGTCGTGATGTTGTATCTGGCATAATGCCCTCCCTCCGGGACACTCCCCGGCAAAAACGTAGGCTGGCCTCTCCATATAGGGAGGTCCAGCCCAACGCGGTGCAGTGTTTGTGTCCGGGCCAGAGATGGCGACTCGCGGCCTATCCTGCTGTAATGGCGAGCGCCCTGGTTAAGCACACATAGCAATGCTCTTCTTTTCCCGCGCTGGGGTGAGATGGAACCAAAGAAATCAAAAGAAAATGGGGTGCGGACGCAGAGTGGAGCGCGCCTTGTGGTGCGCTGCCACCTGACGAGCGCGGCACAAACCCAACCTAAGTAGTTTGCCCCAAAATAGCCGAATTGTCAAGAACCGAGCACATTCCGCGGGACCCGGACTTTTGGTGGCGCGGAGCTACGGAATCAGGAGCACTTTGCCCGTCGTCTGGCGGCCAGTGAGCGCCTCTTGAGCCGCGCCGGCCTGCGCCAGCGGAGACTCTCGACCAATGCGCACCGACAGCTCGCCCGCCGCGATCCAGCTGAAGATATCACTGGCGCGCCATTCCATCTCATCGCGGCTGGCAATATAGTGAGCCAGCGTCGGGCGTGTCAGAAAGAGCGAGCCTTTCGAGTTGAGCGTCTGCGGGTCCACTGGCGCAACCGCACCACTGGACTGGCCGAATAGCACGAGATAGCCGCGTGGACGCAGACAATTCATGCTGGCGTCGAACGTCGTTTTGCCGACGGAATCGTAGACGACATCTACACCACGCCCACCCGTCAAGCGCTTCGTCTCCGCTTCGAAATCCTGCTGAGTGTAGAGAATGACCTCGTCCGCGCCGGCCTGCCGGGCAAGCGCACCCTTCTCCTCAGTGCTCGTGGTACCAATGACACGCGCCCCCATCCGCTTCGCGATCTGCACCAGCAACAGTCCCACGCCGCCCGCCGCCGCGTGGATGAGCGCCGTGTTTCCGCGCTTGAGCGGGAACGTGCTATGCGTCAGATAGTGGGCCGTCATGCCTTGCAGCAACACCGCGGCGGCTACCCTGGAGCCCACGCCCTCTGGTACGCGCACCAGCCCCCTGGCCGGCGCCACGGCGTACTCCGCATACGCGCCGGCAAATTGGGTGGAAGCGACGTGATCACCCACATGCACCTCCGTCACTCCCGGTCCGACGGCATCTACGACGCCTGCCGCTTCGCTGCCAATCGTCATAGGCAGCTGCGCCTTGTATTGACCGGTGCGAAAGTAGATGTCAATGAAGTTGACACCGCTCGCTTCCAGCTTGACACGAGCCTGCCCTTCGCCCGGTTCCGGCGTGGGCACCTCGTCCAGATGGAGCACTTCCGGTCCGCCCGGCTCAGTGATGCGGATGGCTTTCATAAACTCGTCCTCCTACCACGACTAGCTCGCCAGCGTGCTGGTCACAACACCGGCAAGGGCATGAATGAACAATGGCAATGTGTTCAGGGACTCGGTGCGAGCGAACTGGATGCCGTGCGCCTCCGCCTGCTCGCGAGCGCCCACCTCGATGTCATACAGGATTTCCAGATGGTCCGCCAGGAACTGCACAGGTGCGATGAGCACGTGTGTGTGCCCCGCCGCGCGCAGCTCGGGCATCAGATCGGCAAAGTCGGGTTTGAGCCACGGCTCCGGCGAATGGCCGGCGCTCTGATAGCAGAACTGCCAGCGTTCCGAAAAAAGGCCGGCGAGCGCGGCGACGTGCTCCGCCGTCTCATGCAAGTGGGTGATGTAGTCCGGCTCCTGTTCGATCACCCGTAGGGGCATGCTATGCGCCGTCAGCAATACCGGCACGCGCTCGCGCACGTCCGGTGGGTAGCGATCCAGCGCCTCGCGGACGCGCTGTGCAACGGCACGGAGGAAATCTGGCTGAAGATGCCAATCGCCCGCGACCTTGAGAGATAGGGTCTCTCGATGCAGCTCCTTTACCGCATCTGTCAGCGTCGTAAGGTAGCCGCGCATCAAGATGGGTGAGTACTGCGGCGACAGAATGATGCCTACGAGCGTGTCTACGTCGCCGGCCAGCTCTGGCACGACATCGCGAATGTACGGCGGAGCGAAGCGCATTCCGCACGCGACGTTGAAGCACGGTCCGTCTGGATGCTCACGGTTCAGCTCGTCCTCCAGGGCTTCTGCCTGCTCCTGCGTAATACGTAAAAGTGGCGAGCCCCCGATCAACGCATAACGTCTGCGAAACTCCGCGATGAGGTCGGCATCGGCGGGGCGGCCGCCGCGCACGTTTTGCAGATACTCTGGAATGTCGTCAAGCGTAGCCGGCGAGCCATAGGTCATCAACAACACGCCGACGCGGGCATGTGCGGCCATTCGCTTCACTCGCTTTCGGAGATCGGTTGCAGCGCGTGCAATCGAGCGTGTGCCAACGTCAGCGGAGGGATCGGTGGTACATCATATTCACAATATTCATAGCGCAGGGCAGGGAGTTGAAGAAAGGGTTTGTCCGCTCATTCCGCTGGAAGGTATGCGCGGGGTGAGGCTTGCCAGCGGCTCACACGGCGCTGTAGAGTTGGAAGAGTCACGGTAGCGTGTCGCGCTGCCGGGTCAGTCCGCCGCGCATATCTCTGGGGCGGCGCGCGGTGTTCTCCCTGGAGGAGTGTATTTCGCCATGAAGATAACGGGAACCAGTGCCCTCGTCACAGGCGGCGCATCCGGGCTCGGCGCCGCCACCGTACGCCGTCTCGTGGCCAACGGCGCGACCGTCGTCATCGCGGATTTGAACAAAGATGCTGGTGTGGCGCTGGCGACCGAGCTTGGCGACCATGCGCAGTTCATCGAAACGAATGTGACCGACGCCGGTTCGATGGAGCATGCGGTCGCGACGGCAGCCGGCAGGAGTGGCGGTATCCGCATCCTGGTCTGCTGTGCGGGTATCGGCATCGCCGACAAAGTGATCGGCAAGCATGGGCCGCATGATCTGAGTCAGTTCAACAAAGTCATACAGGTGAACCTCATCGGCACGTTCAATGCGCTGCGACTGGCCGCCGCCGCGATGGCTGAGAATGAGCCGGACGGCGAGGGTGAGCGTGGTGTCATCATCAATACCGCCTCCGTCGCCGCGTTCGAGGGGCAGATCGGGCAGGCGGCCTATTCGGCGTCCAAGGGCGGCATTGTAGGGCTGACGCTGCCCGCCGCCCGCGAGCTGGCACGCTATGGTATTCGCGTCGTCAGTATCGCGCCGGGCCTCTTCGATACGCCGCTGCTGGCAGGTCTGCCTGAGCCGGCACGTATCTCGCTGGGCCAACAGGTGCCGTTCCCGTCGCGGCTGGGGCGCCCGGAGGAGTACGCCGCGCTGGCGCAGCATATCGTCGAGAATCCGATGCTCAACGGCGAAACAATCCGGCTGGACGGTGCGATCCGCATGGCTCCGCGCTGACATCGAGCGAGGCCGCTGCGGCCTTGGATTCAGCGTTACGCACGTAGCTGACGCTATCGAGCGGAAGCCACCAATGCGCCGAAAGCCCCCGCTCACCGTCTGTTGTGCCAACACGTTGACGAGTTCACGTAGACAATCCTGTTGTGCCGGATCGTCTACCAGCCGTGCTGCTGCTTCCAGGTCGTCATAGCGCATCGTGCGATGGTAGACGTTGAACGGGTGTGGTCCAGCGTGCGAGATGGCGCGACGAAGACCCAAGACTTGTGCCCTATCTCGTATCCGGTCCCACGCGCGACAGGGTAATGCCTGCATCACTTCAACCTGTGGACTTTTGGGATACAGCGACCACATGAGATCGTCTTCTTCCGGTGTCCAAGCCCCGGCTGTATTGGGCGTCATACCCCGCCACACGAGGGCAACATCCGGGCAGGCTGCGATACCCGTCTGCCACGTGACCTGTAAGCGAAACAGGTGCGCAGAGAGCATGTTGAGCCGAATGTCTTGAATCACCTGACGCGCCAGCCGCTTCTGCCCTTCGGGTGCAAGGCGTTTGTATTCGACGGGTAGGTGCGCCAAAATGTGATAGAAGTTGGGTATGACCTTTGTTGGGTCTCGCTGTCGTTCCTGGGTGATTTGCTTGTTGAGTAGGCGGTCGCGGTCTGCTTCCGCCTCAGTTAACCTCAATAGATTCCGCCGTTTGGCACCAGCACTCAACAGTGTTTCCGGGTCAGTCAATAGATCGTCCACGTGGCGTATCTGGGCTTCTGCTTTCTCTATTTGTCTCTGAAGCAGGGATGCCTCGTCGTTTTCAGCGGTCTTGCGTCGCTCCCAAATCTCTTGAATCCTGCCGGACATATCAGCGTCATAGCAGGCTAACTCGCAGAGCCGCTTGATAACAATGTGATCCAACTCCTCGCACGAGACCTGCCAAGCCTTCTCTTGCCGCATGATGCCAACTTTATTGCTCAGCACCCATCCATCTCTGGCTGCTCCCCGGTGACACACATAGGCAGGGATCCCTCTCTGGTAGTGCGCACTAAAACTGACAGCGCCATCATCGCTTAGGAGCAGGCCGTGAAGGATAGCAGGCGACTCCATGACAGGTATCTGGCGATTCCATGTGGAATATTTCTTCCGCTTGGATTTGGTGCCATCGGGATAATGCCCCATAATCGCCGCATACGACTCGGCTACCATCTCCATTGGGATCGCCGCCTCGAATGCGTTTGCCAAGTAAAGCGCGTTTCCATCTCCGTCCTTGCCGATCTTGGCATGCCCTGCCAGGATAAGATTGCTAAAATAGGCCCGAATGGAGCTTCCCGAACTGAATGTGTACCCTCCGGCTGTCCTGCGCATAAGTGTCTTGAACATGTACCGCTGAAGATCTTCCGCCGATGGGTACGGGAAGATGTACGGTTGCTCTTCAATGTAGCGAGCAATACGGGCGAGAACGTACACGAGTCCGCGTTCGACGAGGTTGCGCAGGCGCCGTCGCAGGGTATCTTTAGCGGTCGTGGGCGTGCCGAACCGTGAATGCTCGGCCAGAAAGACACTCCACTCCGGTAAGAGGTCCCCCCCGCATGGCGCGTGTCTTGGTGGCGAGGATCTCGAGGAGTTGGGGTAAGCCTTCATGGGTATCCAGTTCACGGACAAGCGCTGGATCATCCTGTAAGAAAGCGGTGCCGCGAGCGCTCAGGTGGTAGATACGCGCGGCATCCGGCACAAGCAGCTTCTCACTGTTGATGAAGAGATAGGCGCCGTCAATGTAGCGCGGGTTGACGGTGTGGTCGGTTTGGTGCCAGATACGTTGAGCAAATGCTGCCTGGTCGCCAGCGAGCCGCTCTGGGATCCAGGTATCGGGATCGGACCAATCGACCGGGTTTTGTGGTGTGCCCATTTGGTCATGGACGCGCTGGATGAGGCCAGTCACCAGGGGCTTGGGCACCCCGTCCAACAGCGTGAGGAGTTGGCGTACATCGGAATAGAGCGGGAAAATTGGGGTACGAACGAGATCGGTTCGTTCAGTCATCTCTACACCTCTTCCTGAAGAGGTATTGCCATTATCGGTGACTTCAGTGTTCATACAGCTGCTTCCTCGGCTACCGGCACTCGGACCTGGCCGGTGAGTAAGTCATTCATGAGCCCATGTTTGAGCGTGTCGCGAAAGGCTTCCTCGGACCGAATGCGCATCGTGCCGCGCAGACTATCGGCGGCGGCGAAGAGGTGCCGCTCTACCTGGGGGAGGGTCACTGTGTGCATGCAGGATGTATCTCACTTGTTGCGTGGAAATGGCGCAATCGTGCCAAGGCGGGAAGGTGTTCATCGCAGGGAATTGCCTTCCCGCCACGTACACTCCTCAAGCCGCCGCCTCGCTGTTTAGTGCTCAGTATACACCGTTCCTACTAGGGAGCATACCGTCGATGGATTGCTGACCCTTAGTCCCAAACGGTGCGCCTCATGATGGTGCGGCGGGTAC
>DATGEP010000038.1:0-3316 GCA_035310125.1 Ktedonobacterales bacterium | reverse complement strand
CGAAAGCGGTGGACCACTGCGCGCCAGCCATGTCCGCCAGCCGTGTCCGCCAGCGCATATTCACGCCGCTGCTCCAGCGCGCAGAACTCCCGCTCATCCGCTTCCACGATCTGCGTCACACGGCGGCCACCTTGCTTGTGCTATAGGGCGATCACCCGAAGGTCGTCTCCGAGATGCTCGGCCACGTAATTGTGAGCATGACGCTCGACATCTACTCCCATGTCAGGAATGACATGCAGAAGGGAGCCGCCGTGGCCCTCGATCAACTGTTGGGCAACTCGGCGGTCCGGATGGCAACAAACGATAAGCAGCCTACCAGAGACCCTGCGGGAGCGCACCAGTGAGCGGAGGCCGCGCGCACGTGCGCACGTCTCCTGAAGACTGGAAAGGGAAACGAATACCAAGGGTTAGGTCGGATTGCTGTCAGCATGCGGGTTGGCGTCAAGGTTGATGTCAATGCGCCAATTTGATCGCTGCGAATCGCATCTTTGCATGCATGCCACAAAACACCATGTTAACGGGGATGGCGGGCAAAACAAAGGCCCCGACCACTTGGGTCAGGGCCATTTGGGTAGCGCATACGGGATTCGAACCCGTGGTCTCCGCCTTGAGAGGGCGGCGTCCTGGGCCGCTAGACGAATGCGCCTGGAAGGGACATCTGGAAACGTCCGCGGAGAGTATTTTACCATGCCGCCTGGCGACACGTCAATACCGCCGCGCGGCGCGCTCTATGCTATACTCGACACATGCCTCTTCGATACCATGCACGACGTGCCGCGACATGGCGGCCACTAAGGAGTTTGCTTTCGTGGGCCAGCATTCCGCACATACACTCCCTGCTCTCCATACTCCTGGGCTAGCCTCCGCGCCCCCTGCTACCCTGGCCGTCGCCGCTGGCGTCGCCGATGTGCGCCGCGCACCCGATGCCACGTCCGAGCAGGTGACGCAAGCGTTGCTGCACACGCCTGCCGCACCGCTGGAGGAAGATCGTGGCTGGGTACGCGTGCGGCTGTCCGACTACGAAGGCTGGATCGAAGCCGGCAATCTCGCCGAACCGGCGGCGTCCTCCGCGCATGTCGCCGTTGTCCGCGCACCATGTGCGACGCTCTACCTCGACGTGACCAGCGGGGATGGCGCGGGCGTGGCCTATGCAACGAGCGTGCTTCCGGTGCTTGACAGTGATCGCGAGCCGCGCCTGCATGTCGCCATGCCAGGCGGCGGCTCCGCGTGGATCGCGCGCGACGACGTGGCGGTGCGGGAAGCGACCACCCCATTCCCAGAGGCAGGGCCTGAGGTGGCCATCGCGCTGGCTCGCCAGCTGCTCGGCACCCCCTATCTTTGGGGCGGCGTCACCAGCGCGGGCGTTGATTGCAGCGGGCTTGTCCAGCTCTGCTGCCGCGCTGCCGGACGTATCGTACTGCGTGACGGCGATCAACAGTATGAGGGTATCCCCTATGTCGTCGAGCGCGGCGCCTTACAAGCGGGTGACCTCATCTTCTTCGCCCACGACGGCGCTATCACGCATGTGGCGCTCATGATCGGGACGCAATCGTACATCCACGCCAAGGGCAGCCCGGAGAGCCGTGTGATGATCAATTCGCTCGATCCCGCCAGCGAGGCATTCAGCCAGCGACTAGCGCATCTTTACGCTGGAGCGCGCCGGCCGTTCACCAATACGTGTGGCACACATGACGCAGATGCCTGATGACGACTCCCTGGCTGCGCAGAATACACTGGCGCGGCGCATCGCGGCATTGTTGGAGCCGTTGGGCGGTCGAACCGCCATTGCCGCGCGGCGCGTGCCGCCTCTCGTGCGCTCGCCGCATGCGGAAGCGGCGAGTGAGCACCCGGAGAGTACATCCCCAGCCGGCGCGCCATCGCTCGATATCCGCATCCGCGCGGACGTTGAGCTTCCGGCGGCAAGTCTCGCCAAGCTGCCCATCGCCGTCGAGCTTTTTCGCCGTACCGATCTCGGCCTGCTCAACCTCGCGGAGCGCTTCGACACGTCGGGCGAGCCGAGCGCTGGCGGCGATGGTGTGCTGGACCACCTGGACCCCTCAATGCGACTGACCCTCAATGATCTCTGCTTTCTGATGCTGGCGCTCAGCGACAATACCGCCGCCAACTTCCTGATGGGGTTGGTCGGTATCGGCGAGGTCAATCATACCCTGGATCAGCTGAAACTGGGCCATACGCGTCTGGCGCGCCGCTTTATGGATTTTGAATCCCGCGCGGCGTACCGCGACAACGTGACAAGCGCGGCGGACATGGTCACACTTCTGGCGCTGCTGCGTGGTGGAGCGCTTCCCGGCGCGGCCCGGCTGCGCGAGATGCTGTCCGCGCAACAGCGCGCCGACGACCTCATGGCGTGGCTGCCGGCAACTGCCCAGGTGGCACACAAGACAGGCTCGCTCGACGATGCCTTCCACGACGCCGGCCTGCTCACCGGACCCGGCGGCACCTGCGTCTTCTGCGTGATGACGGCGGATCAGGCCGATGTCGCCGCCGCTCATATCGCGGTCGGGCGCATTCTGCGCGCGCTGTGGGATGACTGGTGCGCGGGCGTGTGACTGATAGGGATGCGGCGCGCGACACGTGTGGCCCTGGCGCGTTCCTACATACGACTCGATTTGGAGAGGTATACCTATGCCCATTCTTCCATATCGCGGCGTCTGGCCGCGTATTGCCCCGGACGCCTTCATCGCGCCGACGGCAGTCGTCACGGGCGACGTGACCATCGAGTCGCGCGCCAGTGTCTGGTTCGGCGCGGTCATTCGCGGCGACGCGGCGCCTATCTCCATCGGTGCGCGCACCAATGTGCAGGATAATTGCTCCATCCATGCCGACGAGGGCGCGCCCTGCACCATCGGCGCCGATTGCACGCTGGGCCACAACGCCATCGTGCATGGCGCTACGCTAGGTGATCGCGTGCTCGTCGGGATGCACGCTACCGTCCTCAACAATGCGGCGCTGGGTGACGACTGCATTGTAGCCGCCGCCGCACTGGTCGCCGAGGGCAAACGAATCGAAGCGGGCCAGCTCGTCATGGGCGTTCCCGGCAAGGCGGTACGGCCCGTCAGCGAGGATGAGCGCGCGCGGAGCCTGCGTGGTGTGCGGCACTACCTGGACTACGCCACCGAGTATGGACGTATGGCCGCCGAGGACCCCGACACCGTCATATCCTGACACCGGATGGGTGGACCTCCGTGCCGCCTTTAGCCAGTACCGCACGCGCGGCGATGTACCTTCGTCTGGTCCTTCTGGGGTCATCCGCGTCTGGCTTGCGCATCAGGTGTGAGGCACACGGCAGCGTCGC
>DATGEP010000037.1:0-3415 GCA_035310125.1 Ktedonobacterales bacterium | reverse complement strand
CGAAAAGCAGGTGCGCCACGGCCGCGCCGCCGTGTGTGCCGGGGTACCAGATGTCGAGGATTGCCGGCACATGCTCAGCGGGCCAACGGAGGTCCAGGGGGCGCCCGTTCAGAATCAGCAACACGACTGGCGTACCGGTCTCGACAACGGCCTGCAACAACGCCAGCTGGCGTCCTGGTAACTCCAGCGACGACCGCGAAGCTGCCTCGCCGATCATGTTCTGCCACTCACCCGCCACAACGATCACCACATCGGCTCCGCGTGCGAGGTCAACGGCATGCTGGAACTCAGCCTCCTCGTCGAACCCCTCGGGATCCTCTGGCCTGTTTCGTCCAAACATGTCGAACAGTGACGGAAACACGCGTTGCGCGACACGCACACCGCGAGCGTGCTCGACCCGCATCGCGTCTCCAGCGCGGGCACGGATGCCTTCCAAGACGGTTACCGTCTCGTCCAGGTCATAGTCGAAGACCCAGGGCCCCAGAGTGTCCCGCCTGGAGTCGGCCAGCGGCCCGATGACCGCGATCGAACTCAGGCCGCGGGCATCGAGTGGTAACAGGTTTCCGTCATTGCGGAGGAGCACCGCGGATCGCTCCGCGACAATGCGGGCCACCTCTCGGTGTGCTGGATCGGCGAGCACTGCGCGGGCCCGGTCCTCGTTCACGTACGGTGCATCGAAGACGCCCATCCGTACTTTCGCTTCCAGCACACGGCGGACGCTTGCGTCGACCATCTGCGAGCTCGCCGCACCGGAGTCCAGCGCCTCAGGCAGGTGTGCGTAGGCGGGGTCCGAAACCGCCATCTCCATGTCCACTCCGGCGTTGACCGCACGGGCGGCGCCATCGCTCAGATCAGCCGCAAAGCCGTGGGTGACAAGATTCCGCACGGCGTTGGCGTCACTCACCACGAAGCCCTCGAACCCCCACGTATCGCGCAGCACCTCGGTGAACAGCCACCGACTGCCCGCCGCTGGAATTCCGTTGAGGTCCATATAGGCGGTCATCACGTTGCCGGCACCAGCTTCGACCGCCGCCTTGAACGGCGGGAAGTAGACGTTCCAGAGTTCAGAGTCGGACAGGTTGACCTCGTCGTAGTCCCGCCCACCGAGACCGCCGCCATAGCCGGCAAAGTGCTTCGGGCCGGCGATGATGTGCTCAGGCGCGCCCAGCGCGCCGCCCTGAAAGCCACGCACCTGGGCAGCGGCCACCGCCGCGGCGAGGTACGGATCTTCCCCTGCACCCTCGATGATCCGACCCCAACGTGGATCGCGGGCAATGTCGACCATGGGCGCAAACGTCCAGTGGATGCCCACCGCGCGTGCCTCGCGAGCGGCGACCGACTGGCCGCGCTCGATAGTTTCGGGATCCCAGGAGGCAGCCATCGCAATCGGCACCGGCAGAATCGTGCGAAGCCCGTGAACGACGTCGAATCCGAACAGCAAGGGGATGCCGAGGCGATTGCCTTCGATCGCGAGCCGTTGGAGACGATTGATCTCGGCCGGATCGGTGATGAACAGCAGTGATCCGGCTCTGCCTTTGCGCAAAGCCGACTCGACCATCCCCGGCTGCTGGTCGGCGTCGAAGTCGAGCGCCGGCTCGGCACCGGGTGGCAGGCGGAAGTAGAAGTACTGGGTGAGCTGTCCGGCCTTCTCGGCCGGTGTCATCCGAGCGATCAGTTCATCTACCTGCGACGCGATCGTGTCCATCCATGCTCCTTCCGGCCAGTGGCTCCTGCGCCTGTGGGTGACATGTTCAACCTACACGAGAGGCATTGCGCCGGCGGTTGCTACGCGGGCACATCGAGCGTTGCCAAGTCACGGCGGGACCGGCGGTGGGTTCCTCGCGGCCCATTGGAGTCGACAATAAGGGTGGCGATGGCGGGCTGGGCGGCGAGACCAGTGACACGCCGCGGGTGACTCCGGGCCAGGTCCTCCAGCCGGTGAGTGCGCCCGGTAGATTCGCGGTCCTGGAGGCAGTCAACTAGTGGGTCACTTGACCGGAATGTCGCCATTGGTCCATGAATTGGAGTCGGCGATGGATTGGCTTTCGCGTGCAGGCTCCGGATCCGCCGAGGGGATGACGCCGTCGATAAGCTCGGTCGCGACGAGCTTTGCGTTTGCCAGCCCATTCGAACGGCGTGGGGTCGGCGTTCCAGGCGCGAGCAGTCCTCTCCAGCCAGTCGATGATCTGCGCTGGATTGGCCGGTGTCTGACCGGCCAGGGCTCGCTGGGCGAGGATCCGCTGGATGGACTCGGTCATGTTCAGCCAAGACCCGCTCAGCGGCGTGTAGAGCGGCATCACGCCATGTTCGAACAACCACACGACGAAGCTCGCGGTGAGATGTCCCTTGAGGTTGTCCATGACCAACAGGAGGCGTAGCGGTGGCAGCTGTTCGCACAACGTTGGCTTGACCGTCAGCCCGGCTTGCCAGCGCTCCCAGGCCGCGCAGTTGTCGGCCTCGTCCAGCACCTGCGCGGTTGGCAAAGCCTCCAAAATGGTCAGTAACTCCGCCTCCAACCACGCGTGCAGGACGACGTTTGGGCAACTGGTGACGCCCTTGACGCGCACCTGGCCAGTCGCTGGATGGAACAGCGTGAGCAGCTTGGCCGTGCCATGGCGAACGTGTTCATGCGGGTAACGAGCAGGCTGACCGACGGGCTGCCAACGAATGCCGGGCTGGGGAATGGCCTGGTACGGGCCAGCCTCGTCCATGCCCCACACTGCCAACCCCATCCGCTCGCCCTGGGTGTAAGCCTGCTCGATCAGGCTTTTTTCGCGCTGGCGTCCGGGTCGTGGACCACGACCTCGCCCCGCTTGCGCTTGCGCATGGCGGCACCCGTGTGGCACCAGGACCGGTCCCGCTGCCAACTGACGCCGGCATCGTGCAGGGCGACCCAGATCGTGTACGTGCTGACGTTGGGCAAGCCATCCGGTGCGCGGCGCAGGGCGCGCTGTAGGGTATTCAACGACCAGGTCGCCGTCCCATCCCGCTCGCGATCTGGCGGGCGACGGAACTCGGTCAGGATCCGTTCGCGTTCGGCTGAGCCGTACAGCACGGGCGGTGGAGCACCACTGCGCCGGGGTTCCACCGCGGCCAACCCGACCTGGTTGAAGCGCGTCACCCATTCCGCTATCGAATCGCCCACCGCACGTCCGACGAGTTGCGCCGCTGCCGTATACGAGCTGCCAGCGCTCACCGCCAGCAAGGCACGCGCCCGTGCAACCGACGCGGCTGGTGCGCTTTGGCTGCGCGCCAACCGCTCGAGAGCGTTGCGCTCCGAGCCTGTCAAGGAACGAAGCGGATCCTTCTTCGTTCGAGTCACACCTGCCCTCCTGGGGCAGTGGCTTCAGACTGCCCCGGAGGTTTACCGGATTCTTCACCACTTTGGCAACTCCGCAGTCAAGTGACCCACTAG